>NZ_CP083952.1:3387500-3719569 GCF_006442545.2 Mesorhizobium sp. B2-1-8 | reverse complement strand
GCGGCAAGGTCGCCTATGCCCGCGACGACGCGCACAAGGACGAGCTTCTGCGCACCGAATTCACCGGGCGCGGCAAGGTCGAGCTCGGCCGCTTCAAGGGCCTGGGCGAAATGATGGCCGCGCAGCTCAAGGAGACCACCATGGACCCGAGGAAGCGCACGCTATTGCGGGTCGATGTTATCGACGCCGAGGCGGCGACCAAGGATGCGGTCGACGCGCTGATGGGCACCAAGCCCGAAGCCCGCTTCCGCTTCATCCAGGAACGCGCCGAATTCGCCGAGACGGAAGTGCTGGATATCTAGCCGCCGGCGAGTTTAGCTTGCGTTCCTGACATGGAGACCGGCCTGTGACCTGGGCGCGGCTGAAAATCTATTTCGAGACGAGCCTGGCTGGGCTGACGCAACCGACGCGCTCGGACTGGATTTTTGCCCTGCGCACCGTTTCGGCCGGCATGATCGCGCTTCTCGTCGCCTATGCGCTGAAGCTCGACCATCCGCAATGGGCGATGATGACGGTGTTCATCGTCGCCCAGCCGGTTGCCGGCATGGTGCTCGCGAAAGGCTTCTACCGGCTGCTCGGCACGCTTGCCGGCGGCGTCGCGGCAATCGGCATCACCATGGCGTTCGGCACCGGCCCCTGGATTCTGGTGACGGTACTTGCCGTCTGGATTGGCATTTGCACCTTCGTCTCGTCGCTGCTGCGCAATCCCGAAGCCTATGGCGCCGCACTTGCCGGCTATACCGCCATGATCATCGGCCTGCCCGCCTTCGGACAGCCGCATCTGGTCGTTGACCTCGCGGTCGCGCGCTGTGCCGAGATCGTGCTCGGCATCGTTTGCGCCGGCCTCACCAGCCGGTTGATCCTGCCAAAACTGGCCAGCGACGCCATCATCTCGCGGCTGAAACGCTGCATTCTCGACCTCGCCACTTACGCTGGCGGTGCGTTCTCCGGCGGCGATCGGGCAACGCTCATCGGCCTGCACCGGAAGCTTGTCGCCGACACCCAGACGCTTGGCGAGATGCGCGCCTATGCCAGGCTCGAAGCGCCGAGCTTCGCGCCTCGCGCGCATCCGGTGCGACGCACCATCGGACAGCTGCTCTCGGCCCTTTCGGCGGCGCGTGCGCTCTATTCGCATGCCGCTCCGAAAAACGCAGCCCTCATCCCGGTACGCTCGGAGCTGCAGGCCCTTGTCAGCGAACTGGCAGCCAAGCCGGGAGCTCTGGACGATACCTCGCCCTGGTTGGCGCGACTCGACGCGATCTCGACCAGGGCCCGGCAAATGCCCGATACCTCGGCCGACCAAGGTGAGGACAGGGTCGGGACCATCACGCGCCTCACTATAGCGGCCGACTTCGCCGAGGCGCTGAAACAGGTGTTGCGCGGCCTCGACGCCTTGCGCGCGCCGGTCACCCGCCGGCCAGGTCCCGGCAGCCAGCAGCCGGCACTGGTGGTGCATCGCGACTATCCCGGTGCCGCGCGCAACGCCATCCGCGCGGCCGTTGCCACGCTGCTGGTCGCGGCATTCTGGCTGACGACGAAGTGGTCGGAAGCGGCCGGCACCGTCATCCTCGTTGCCGTCGTGTCGAGCCTGTTTGCCGCACGGCCCGACCCCGTGCAGGTATCCTGGGGGTTCTTCAAGGGAACGCTGCTCGCTTTGCCCTTTGCCTTTCTCGTCGGTCAGGTCGCGCTTCCCGCTTTGCCCGGCTTCGGCTGGTTCATGCTGTTCGTCGTGCCCATCATGGTGCCGGCGGCGCTCGCCATGGCCAATCCGCGCTATGTCGGCGTGGCGACCGCCTTCGCCATCAATTTCCTGGCCTTCCTCAGCCCGCATCAGGCGATGACCTACGATCCCGGCCCCTTCTTCGCCGGCTCGGCATCGATCCTGGTCGGCATATTGCTGGCGATCGGCGTCTTCATTGTCGTATTGCCGGCGGATCCATGGCTCGCGGCCGACCGCATCGTGCGGGCCATGCGCGAGGATTTGGCGCGGCTTTGCCTGCACGAGCGCGTGCCGAGGCGTTCAGCCTTCGAGAGCCTCGCTTATGACCGGGTCAATCAGTTGATGCCGCTGGTGCAGAATTCCGGCAGGAAGGGCGAGGCGGTGCTGGGCGGCGGCGTCGCCTCCGTCACGGTCGGCCTGGAGATCCTGCGGCTGCGCACTGCCAGCCAAAACCATGCCATCCCATCGGAAACGGCGCTTTCAATCGCCAACTTCCTGAGGGGATTGGCGCGCGAGCTGCTTTTTCGTGCCCCTGGCGATCCGCAAACAGCAACCATCGCCGTCGCCCGGCAGTATGCGGCAGGCATCGCCCAGCGAAATGCCACCGGCGACATGCTGCAGATCGCAGCGTCCCTGCGCATCATCGCCGCGGCGATGGAGGATTTCCCGGATTTCTTCGCGAGGGACAAAACCTAAGCTGCGGCGATCGCCAGCGCATGGCCACGTGCGTTCTCGCGCAGGGCATCAAGATGGATCGACTTGACCAGGGCGGCGAGATCGCCTTCGGCGGATTGCCCACCCAATTCCTTGAGCATCAGCCAGCTGACCTCCTGAACGCCGGCGACGCGCTTGCCGTTGGCGACCTCACGCCAGATCTTCAGGGCGCGCAGGATGACCGCATGCGTGGCGGCGGCCAGGCCGGCGCTGCGGAACAACGCCTGCAGGGCCACATCGTGCCCGCCGGCCAGCAGCGCCCTCACCCTTGGCTCGGACTGCTGGCTGAGCGCGACCAGCGCCGAGCCGAAGAAATCGACCTTGCCGTGCGCGATGGTGCGGATCAGGAAGCTCGCGGTCAGATCGCCGCGCAGGCGCAGATGCTCGATCAGTGCGGAATGTTCTTCCTGGCGCGTGCCCTCGATCAGGGTCACCGAGGCCTTGACGCAGGCGTCCCGCATGACGCGGTCGGCTCGCGCCGCGCCCATCAACGCCATGACCAGCGGCGACGTCTTCAATGTCTCGCCGAGCTTGATGAGCAGCATATGCCGGCAGTCGGCAGGCAGCCTGATATCCGATATCAGCGCCTCGCGCACCAGAGGCAGGTGCCCGTGGCGTTCAGCCATGCGGCGAAAGCTGAGGGAGGCAATGTCGGCGCCGGTGTTGGCCAAAAGCACGGCGCAGGCCTCCGCCTCGCCGATCTCGGCGATAGCCGCCGACAGCGCCATCGAGACTAAAGGCCGGTCGGCGATCAGTTTCTGCGTTGCCTTCTGGCACGCCGCCACACGGTTGATCAAATCGGCGTCGGTAAGCAGCGGCGAGCGCGCCAGCACGACACCGGCGACTTCCGGCTGGTCGGCGGCGAGCACGCTGATAATCTGCAGCGGCGCGT
This sequence comes from Mesorhizobium sp. B2-1-8, assembly GCF_006442545.2. NCBI lineage: Bacteria > Pseudomonadati > Pseudomonadota > Alphaproteobacteria > Hyphomicrobiales > Phyllobacteriaceae > Mesorhizobium > Mesorhizobium sp. B2-1-8. The sequence goes on along the minus strand of NZ_CP083952.1, from coordinate 3,716,243 downwards.
GGTGGCTCATCGAGAGCGCTTCCGCCATCGCCAGCCGCACTTTCGACGAGGCATCGTCGAGCAGCAGCGTGAGCGCCGCTTCGGCGGCGCAGCGGTCCTCGAATGGCAATTCTGAATTGACATAGGCCCGGGCCAGCGCATTGGCCGCGGCGGCGCGCTCCGACACCCTGGCCGTGTAGATCCATTTCAGGAAATGCGAAACAACAACCATGCCGTCTGCTTACGCCCCTTGCCGGAAGGTTTCCGGCCCCGCTGACGACGGTAGGCAGAAATGGTTTACGAACGGTTCACCATGTTCATTAACTGGCTTGCGAGCGCTGGAGGCAGCGCCTATCAACCGTCAGACAGCGCAGGAGACAGAAATGGCCGGGCTATATCTCGAGGAGTTTGTCGTCGGCCACGTCTTCCAGCACACGCTGCGCAAGACCGTCACTGAAAGCGACAACATGCTGTTTTCGGTGATGACGCTGAACCCGCAGCCGCTGCATATCGACTTCGACTTCGCCGCCAAGAGCGAATGGGGCAAGCCGCTGGTCAACTCGCTGTTCACCCTCGGCCTGATGATCGGCATTTCGGTCAACGACATCACCGTCGGCACCACTGTCGCCAATCTCGGCATGAAGGAAACCGTGTTTCCGCATCCGGTATTTCATGGCGACACCATCCGTGTCGAAACAACGGTGATTTCGGTGCGCGAATCCAGGTCGAAACCCGATCGCGGCATCGTCGAATTCGAGCATCGCGCCTATAACCAGCATGGCGATCTCGTCGCCAAATGCACGAGACAAGCGATGATGCTGAAGAAGGCGGCCTGATGCGCTCGTTGCTGTTCGTTCCCGGCGATTCCGAGCGGAAGCTGGAAAAGGGATTTGGTGCCGGTGCCGACGTGGTCATCGTCGATCTCGAGGACTCCGTGGCGTCGCACAACAAGGCGCATGCACGCGAGATCGCGGCGCGCTTCATCCTCGAACGCAGGGGGCAAACCAGCTCGGCGATCTATATCAGGGTCAACGACCTCTCGACCGGGTTGACGGACGACGATCTTGCCAAGCTCGTTCCGGCAAGGCCGGACGGCATCATGCTGCCAAAATCGAACAGCGGCCAGGATGTGCAGCAACTCGCGGCCAAGCTCAGGGTCCGGGAGGCCGAGAACGATCTGCGCGACGGTTCGATAAAAATCCTGCCGATCATCACCGAAACTCCGGCGGGCGTGCTGGCGGCATCGACCTATGCCGGAGCGAGCGCGCGGCTTGCCGGTCTCACCTGGGGGGCCGAGGATCTGTCGGCCGCGGTCGGCGCGCGCGCCGCCCGCGACGAGCGTGGCCGCTACACGGACGTGTTTCGCTTCGCCCGCACCATGGCCATCCTTGCCGCGGGCGCGGCGGAAGTCGCGGCGATCGATACCGTGTTTCCGAATTTTCGCGACACGGCGGCCTTCGCCGCGGAATGCGCCGAGGCCGAGCGTGACGGCTTCACCGGCAAGATGGCGATCCACCCTGATCAGGTGCCCGTCATCAACACTGCCTTCACGCCCTCGGCCGAGGCGGTGAAGCAGTCGGCGGCCATCGTGGCGGCATTCGAGGCAGCCGGAAATCCCGGCGTCGTCGGCATCGACGGCAAGATGTTCGACCGCCCGCATCTGCGGCTGGCCGAACGCCTACTGGCGCGCGCAAGGGCGGCCGGTATATCCGTCTGACAGCTACTTTTGTTCCCAGCGCGGCCGGCGCATCGAAAAGACCTCATCGACGCTGGCGTACTCCATGTAGCCGAGACGAGCGACATTGCCGGCCTTGGTGATGTCGAACAGGCCGTCTTTCAGGAAAGCATCGTCGATGTGCACGCCGATCACCTCACCGGCGACGACGAAGGCGCTCGTCGACGATCCGTCCAGCGCCTTTGGGCGAAACACTTCCGTCACCCGGCATTCGAGCGCGGCGGGCGCTGCAGCCACACGCGGCGGCCTGACGAGACGCGAGGGCGCCATGGCGAGATCGGCATAGACGAACTCGTTGACGCCACGCGGTGCGTCGACGGACGTGTAATTCATCTTCTCCGCAAGGTCGCGGCTGACCAGATTGGCGACGAACTCGCCGGTTTCCTGCGCAAACGAGGCGCTGTCCTTCTCGCCCTCGGAGGAAAACCAGACGATGAAAGGCCGGGTCGAGACGGCATTGAAGAACGAGTATGGCGCGAGATTGACCTCACCGGCCTTGTTCAGCGTCGATATCCAGCCGATCGGGCGCGGCGCCACGATCGCCTTCGAAGGATCGTGCGGCAGCCCGTGCCCCTTGGACGGCTCGTAGAACATTCAGCCCGCCCAAGGCCCGGCGTAGTCGGCGTAGAGTTTTGCCGGATCGGGCCGTGGCCGCTCCGGTGCCGGACCGGCATAGGAGCCGATATGGACAAAGCCGACGACGCGCTCCCGAGGTGCCAGTCCGAGAATCGCCCTGCCCTCCGGCACATCGGAATACCAGTTGCTGATCATGTTGGTGCCATAGCCGAGCGCATTGGCCGCGATCATCAGGTTCATCGCCGCCATGCCTCCGGACAGGAACATCTCCCATTGCGGGATTTTTGGGTTCTCCCTGGCAATAGACACGACACCGATCACAAGCGGCGCGCGCGAGAAACGCGCCAGTTCCTGGTTGCGACGGCCTTCCGGCAACGGCCCCTCACGTTGTTCGGCCAGGGCCGCCAGCTTTTTGCCGATCTCGATGCGGGCTTCGCCGCGATAGAGGATGAAGCGCCAAGGTTCGAGCCGTCCATGGTCGGGCACGCGTGTGGCGGCGGCAATCATCGTCGCGATATCGGCATCGCCGGGCGCCGGCTCCCTGAGGTCGGGAATCGGCGCTGAATTTCGGGTCAGCAGGAAGTCGATGATCGGCGACGCCATGGGCGCAAGTCTCCTAAAACGTTCTGTTTTGAGCTGAAGCGCACCATCGGGAATTCGGGCGGCTCGGGCAAAGGCGCGCTAGCGCCGGGCTGAAGAGTCGCGCATCGGACTCTTAAGCCTTGAAATTGCCACCGCCATGGGCTTCAACGCAAGGCATGTTTGAGGGGCGACTGCGTCTTTTCCTGGTCCGGCTCTGCGCCGCGCTGTTCCTGCTGCCGGTCTCCATGGCTGTCGCGCAGGAAAAGGACGGCGTCGGCGACCTGAAACTTCCCGGAATTTCGAGCTATGCGACGCCGAAGAGCGAGACCTCGCTGGCGCTTGGCGGCGGTGGCGCCATCACCCTGTCGGCCCAGTTGACCGACAAAGGCACCGACATCACCCGCGGCCTCGTCTGGCGTGTCTTCAAGCCTGAAGCCGTCAACGGCAAATTGCCGATGGTCGCTTCCGCGCATGGCGGCAGCGCCGTCTTCCAGCTCGAGCCCGGCAGCTATCTGGTCCACGCCTCCTATGGCCGTGCCGGCGCCACCAAGCGCATCACCGTCGGCAAGGATGCCAAGCGAGAAAGCCTGGTCCTCGATGCTGGTGGTTTAAAGCTCGACGCGGTTCTGTCCGGCGGCGTGCGCATTCCCCCGAAGAAACTGCGCTTCTCGATCTATGAGGGCACCGCCGAGGCCAATGGCGACCGCGCGCTGATCATTCCCGATGTCGAACCCAACAGCGTCGTGCGGCTCAATGCCGGCATCTACCATGTCGTCTCGACCTATGGCGCGGTCAACGCCGTCATCCGATCCGACATCCGTGTCGAGGCCGGCAAGCTGACCGAAGCCACCGTCGAACATCACGCCGCCGAGATCACCATGAAGTTGGTGCGCGAGGCTGGCGGCGAAGCGATTGCCGACACCTCGTGGTCGCTGCTCAACGAATCCGGCGATCCGATCAAGGAAACCGTCGGCGCCTTCGCCTCTATGGTGTTGGCCGAAGGCGACTACACCATCATCGCCAAGAACCGCGACCGCATCTACCAGAAGGATTTCACGGTCGTTGGCGGGCAGAATCAGGAGATCGAGGTCCTGGCGACCGAAGCGGCGGCGATGGATCCGGAAGAAGGAGCCGATTAGCCTTTATGCGGCGAGCTTGGTTCGGGCCGGCAGGAAGGGAATGCGCCGACGCGGCAGCTCTGGCGCCAGGTCGAACACGCCGCGATACAAGCGATCGAGCAACGCTTTGCGGTCGCGCAACGGTTCCAGTTCGCTCCAGCTGAGTACATTGCCGACACGCACGTCGATCGCCTTGCCGGACAGCCGCGCGAATTCACGGATGAGCAGCGAGGTACGCAAGGTCAGCGAGGCCTTGCCTACGAATTTGGCCACACGCCCGTCGCGCTCGGCCATGTTCATCGGGCCGCTGACCAGATGGAAAAGTCTACCGTTCTGGCCGGAAAAATGCATGGGAATGACCGACGCCTTGGCTTCCTGGACGAGGCGGGCTGGAAACATCTTCCATGGCAAGTCGCGCGCGCGGCCAAAACCGTTTGGCGCCGTGGCAACGCCACCAGCCGGAAACACCACGATGGTGACGCCCTCCTTCAGCAGCCGCACCGCCTCATGGCGCACCGCCATGTTGTTTTTCACCGCGTCCTTGGTCTCGGAAAAGTCGATTGGCAGCGAATAAGGTCCCATCTCGCGAATCCTGAGCAGATCCTTGTGGATCATCACTCGGAAAGGTCGCCCGAGTTGCTCTGCCAGTGACAGCACGGCGATGCCGTCGCCAATGCCGAAGGGATGGTTGGCGATGATTACCAGCGGCGTGTCGGGCAAGTGCGCGGGCGGCCATTGGTCGGGGGTTCGCACGCCCACATCGATGAGGTCCAGCATGCGGCTGAACACACGCTCACCGGTCGGCACAACCTGATGGCGCCAGAATTCATAGAGCGCGGCAAACCGGTCGCGGCCCGAAAGGCCTTCCACCGAATGAATGAACCAGCGCGCCAGAGCCGGCTGGTGCGGATTGGCGTAGGAAAGCTCGGGGAACGGTCGTTCGCGCGATTTCAGCTTGAGCATGAAGGGCTCGTTACAACGTTGCCGTGACAGGGATATGAAAAACGGCGGTGGATCGCTCCACCGCCATTCGATCGAATACGCTCCGAATCAAGCGGCGCGCTTGCGCCGGCGATCAGGTGTGATCGCTTCTTCGGTCAGCCGTTCGATCGCTTCGGCAAGGCCGAGCGATTCCTGGTCGCGCGAACCGAGCCGACGGACATTGACCGTCTGCTCCTCCGCCTCGCGCTTGCCGCAGACGAGGATGACCGGCACCTTGGCCAGGCTGTGCTCGCGGACCTTGTAGTTGATCTTCTCGTTGCGCAGGTCGGCTTCCGCCAACAGCCCGGCGGCTTTCAGCTTCGCCACGACCTCGTTCGCATAGCTGTCGGCGTCCGAAGTGATCGTCGCCACCACCACCTGCAGCGGCGCGAACCACAGCGGGAAATGGCCGGAATAGTTCTCGATCAGGATGCCGAGGAAACGCTCCATCGAGCCGCAGATGGCGCGGTGCACCATGACGGGCTGCTTCTTCTCCGAGTCCGAGCCGATGTAGAAGGCGCCAAAACGTTCCGGCAGGTTGAAGTCGACCTGCGTCGTGCCGCACTGCCATTCGCGGCCGATCGCATCCTTCAGCACATACTCGAACTTCGGCCCGTAGAAGGCGCCTTCGCCCGGATTGATCGAGGTTTTGATGCGGTTGCCGGAGCGCGTCCTGATCGTCTCCAGCACGCTGCCCATGATCGCCTCGGCATGATCCCAGGCCTCATCCGTGCCAACACGTTTTTCGGGCCGCGTCGACAGCTTGACGCTGATTTCGTCGAAACCGAAATCGGCATAGGTCGACAGGATCAGGTCGTTGATGCGCAAGCACTCGGATGCCAGCTGTTCCTCGGTGCAGAAGATATGTGCATCGTCCTGCGTGAAGCCGCGCACGCGCATCAGCCCGTGCAGCGCGCCCGACGGCTCGTAGCGATGCACATTGCCGAATTCAGCAAGTTTAACGGGCAGATCGCGATAAGACTTCAACCCATGCTTGAATATCTGCACGTGACCCGGGCAGTTCATAGGTTTCAGCGCGAAGACGCGGTCATCGTCGGTTTCGTCGCCGGCGACCGTCACCTTGAACATGGCGTCGCGGTACCAGCCCCAGTGGCCCGAAGTCTCCCACAGGCTCTTGTCGAGCACCTGTGGGGCATTGACCTCCTGATAGCCCTGCTCGTCGAGGCGGCGGCGCATGTAGTTGACCAGGTTCTGGAACATCTTCCAGCCCTTGGCGTGCCAGAAGACGACGCCCGGCCCCTCCTCCTGAAAATGGAACAGGTCCATTTCGCGACCAAGCTTGCGGTGGTCGCGCTTCTCGGCCTCCTCCAGCATCGTCTGGTAGGCTTCGAGCTGCGCCTGGTCGGCCCAGGCCGTGCCATAGATGCGCGTCAGCATCGGGTTGTTGGAATCGCCGCGCCAATAGGCGCCGGCCACCTTCATCAGCTTGAAGGCGTTGCCGATCTGGCCGGTCGAGGCCATGTGCGGACCACGGCAAAGGTCGAACCAGTCGCCCTGCGCATAGATCTTGAGATCCTGATCCTCGGGAATGGCGTCGATCAGTTCGAGCTTGTAGCGCTCGCCCTTGTCGGCGAAGACCTTCTTCGCCTTGTCGCGCGACCAGACCTCCTTGGTGAACGGCTTGTTGCGCGCGATGATCTCGCGCATCTTCTTCTCGATCACCGGGAAATCGTCCGGGGTGAACGGCTCGTTGCGGGCAAAATCGTAATAGAATCCGTTCTCGATCACCGGCCCGATGGTCACCTGCGTTCCCGGCCATATCTCCTGAACGGCTTCCGCCAGCACGTGTGCGGTGTCATGGCGGATGAGTTCCAGCGCACGTGGGTCTTCGCGGGTGATGATCTCGACCTTGCCGGATTTGCCCAGGGGATCACTGAGGTCGCGCACGGTGCCGTCGATGGCATAGGCCACGGCCTTCTTAGCCAGCGACTTCGAAATCGATTCGGCAAGGCCGGCGCCGGTCATCGCTGCGTCGTAGTCGCGCACGGAGCCATCGGGAAATGTCAGGGAAACGGAATTCAGCATATGTATCTCCTATCCAGTCCCGCAAACGAGCGCGGGTGGTAAAATGCAGATATCAGCGGTTCGGGAACTGCGACCTGCCAGGGTGCCGGAGGCGTCCGGCGGCGGCAGTCTTTTATGAGCAGATGCCGCCGCCGTAAAGCCCGGCTCACTTAATCAGCTGCGGCAGGTCTTTCAGGAACGCGGCCCGTGTCGCCAACCCCTTCGGCATGTCGGTCCGCTTCGTATCGACGACGAGCCGGGCGAACACGATCTGGCGGCCGTCTTTCCGCGCCCAGCCGACAAACCAGCCGAGCGAGCGCTTGTCCTTGCCGCCCTCGCCGAGCCTGGTGCTGCCGGTCTTGCCCTGAACGGCCCAATCGCCGGCCTTGAAGCTAGGTATGATGGCCCGCGTCATTTCATGCGCCTTGGCCGACACCGGCATTGTGCCGGCGAGCAGTTGCCGCAGGAAGGCAACCTGTTCGACCGGCGTGATCTCGAGCGAAGAGTTGACCCAGGAATGGGTGAGCCCGTCATCCTTGCCGGGATCGCCGGAAACGTCAGTGTTGCCATAGTTGAACTTAGATATATAGCCGGCGAATTTCTCAGCTCCGAGCTTGCGGGTGATCTCGCGTGAGAACCAGATGATGGAATCGCGTTCCCATATCGTCGGATCGACGGTTTTCCGATCCCGCTTCACCGCGTTGAATTCGGGTTTATAGTCCCAGCTTGGCGTGTGCTCGTCGCTCAGGATGCCGGCATCATAGCCAATCAGCGAAAGTGGCACCTTGAATGTCGATGCCGGGCTGAAGCGCTGGTCGCAGGTACCCTCCTGGTAAAGCATCTTGCCGCTCTGGGCATCGGCGATGAGGGTACAACGCACATCCCCGAGCGGCGCCGATTGAGCGCGCATTGGAAATCCCAACAGCCAGGCGAGCAGGAACAGGACTCCGGCAAAGATGAAGGGAAGACGGTCGATGTTGCGCATGGGATGCTCGCTCCAGGAGGGGGTTCGCGAGCTGGCTTAGCGAGGCCTCTTGTCTCGATTTTGTCTCAAATGCGCAGTTGTCGTGCAGGCTGGCGTTAACCCTACCGGATCGTAAACCCGGCGCGGTGCGACCAGCGCCCTCACCCCCGGGCTTCTCCGCGCTTACGGCCAATCCGCCAGTACCGCCAGGGCATGAACCAGACGTAACGGGACGCCAGCACTTCCGGCACGAGGTCGATGCCGTGCGTGCCGAATGGGCCGCAGCGCAGCACGCGGAACAACCCCATCCAGCCGCCGGCCCAAAGGCCATGGCGGGCGATCGCCTCATGCGCGTATTCCGAACAGGTCGGCAGATGACGGCAGGAATTGCCGACAAAACCGGACAGCGTCAGCTGGTAAAGTCGCACGAGCGACGTGCCGAGCAAACGGCCGGGCGTCTTGCGCCACGGACCAGGCCAGTTGCGGCCGCGCCTCGACGCCGTATGCGCATGCTCGTGTTGGTCGCCCACTGCGATCTCCGCGTTTCCAAGGTGATAGATGTGAGCTTGCGCCAAAGAACGCAATCCCGTTCGCCCTGCCGTCACGGGCGGTAACGGCGAAATGGCTGCCGGTCGGCCGGCGGTGCCCACCGGCCAGGGTGAACCCACTCTTCGTGATGCCTTGCATCGCGTCTTTCATCACGCCATTGAAACGTCGCGACCCGCATGACATCGCCGAGAATGTTCAGGAACTGCATCATGGTCGTGTCTCCATTGACGGGATTAGACCGCTGCTGGCCTTCGCCTTCAAACGAGTATAATTTCCGCTTCGGATAATCCTGGGTTATGCGAAAATGAAGCGTGGACGCCTGCCCCTGACTGCATTGAGGAGCTTCGAGGCGGCGGGGCGGCATTTGAGCTTCAGCAAGGCCGCCGAGGAGCTTTTCGTCTCGCAGGCGGCGATCAGCCGGCAGATCCGCGAGCTCGAAACCTTCCTGCGCCAACCACTTTTCGAACGGCACCATCGCCGCGTCGAACTGACGGATGCCGGCCGGCGGCTGCTTGCTCAACTGGTCAGAAGTTTCGATGCGATCGACCGCCTGCTCGGTGACCTGGCCGTCACGCCGGCCCAGTCCGTGGTTCGCGTCAGCGTCGAACCTTCGCTTGCAGCGGTGTGGCTGGTGCCGAGGCTCAACCGGTTCCGGCAGTTGCGGCCGGACATCGACGTCTCTCTCGAAGTCGACCCAAGGCTGATCGAGTTCCGTGGCGACCAGCCCGAACTTGCCTTGCGTTTCAGCTCGAGCGCGGCGTCATGGCCCCGTAGCGAGGCCGAGCGGCTGGCCTCGACAGTGGATTCGCCGGTTCTGTCGCCGACACTGCTTTCATCAGGCCCAGCCCTCGAGAAGCCGGCCGACCTTGTTCGTTTCACGCTTTTGCATGAGGAAAACCGCCAGGGTTGGGCGCGCTGGTTCGAGGCCGCCGGCGTGCCCGCAGATGCCGTGCCCGCGCGCGGCCCGATGCTTGCAGACGCATCGCTCTCGAAGCAGGCCGCGCTGCTTGGGCACGGCGTGGCGCTGGGCGATCTCCTGCAGATTGGCGAAGAGCTGGCAACCGGGACGCTGGTCAAGCCGTTCGACGTCGATGTCGCGTCCGGCGCCTATTGGCTGGTGGCCAGGCGTTTGAGCGATTTGTCTGAGCCAGCCGCAGCGTTCGCCGATTGGGTCAGAGGCGAGTTCGCCGAAAGCAGGCGCGATTCAGGCGGGCGCTAAGCCGCTTCGTCGGCGCGTTTCTTCTCGATCTGGCCGATGGCGTCGACCACGGCGTCGAAGGTCAGCATGGTCGACGCATGCCGCGCCTTGTAGTCGCGCACCGGCTCCAGATAGCTGAGGTCGGCGAAGCGGCCTTCCGGCGGCGCACCGTTCTCCTTCAGCATCTTCAGCATGGTCTCGCGTACCGCGCGCAATTCCTCGGCACTGGCGCCGACGACATGTTGCGCCATGATCGAGGACGATGCCTGTCCGAGTGCGCAGGCTTTCACGTCGTGGGCAAAGTCGGTGACCACGCCGTCCACCATCTTGAGGTCGACGGTAACGGTCGATCCGCACAGCTTCGAATGCGCCTTCGCGGTCGCGTCGGGATGATCGAGCCGGCCGATGCGGGCGATGTTTCCGGCAAAACCGAGAATTTTCGCGTTGTAGACGTCGTTGATCATTATTTTCCAATCTGTCGCCGCCAAGCGAACAGCGATTGCCGTTGTTGCGTCTTTCATTCGCTCGGCACGACCATATATAATGCTGGCAGTCCGGTATCGACAAGGCGGCGAACGCCACTGTCCTTGCCGGGAAGTTCACGCCGCTTACGGGGCTGGAAACGGGGCGAGTTTCCGACACCGAAAGGTCGTGGTCCGTTCAACTCGTTCCTCCTGAGAGAGGGACTACGGGAGACGCCTTTTATGGATGCCGTCATCAAGAAACTCATGCCCCAGTCCGCCTATATGGAAAAGCCGGTCACCGACCGCCCGAGCGAAGCCGAAGTCGAGGCCGCCGTGCGCACCTTGCTGCGCTGGACCGGCGACAATCCCGATCGCGAGGGTTTGATCGACACCCCCAAGCGCGTGGCCAAGGCGTACCGTGAAATGTTCGGCGGCTATGACATGTGCCCGGCGGACGAGCTCGGCCGTACCTTCGAGGAGGTCGCCGGCTACGACGACCTGGTCATCGTCAAGGACATCACGTTCCACTCGCATTGCGAGCACCACATGGTGCCGATCATCGGCAAGGCGCATGTCGGCTATTTGCCGGACGGCAAGGTCGTCGGCCTGTCCAAGATCGCGCGCGTCGTCGATATCTTCGCCCACCGCCTGCAGACGCAGGAAGCCCTGACCGCGCAGATTGCCGGTGTCATCCAGGACGTGCTCAACCCGCGCGGCGTCGCGGTCATGATCGAGGCCGAGCACATGTGCATGGCCATGCGCGGCATCCGCAAGCAGGGCTCAACCACGCTGACCTCCACCTTCACCGGCGTCTTCAAGGATACGCCCGAAGAGCAGGTTCGTTTTGTCACCATGGTACGCGGCGTAAGCCCCTTACCGACGTCATGGTCAACAGGAAAATAGACCGGCAATGTCGGCACTGGAATTTCCGAAAGCCCCATCAAATAAGAAAAATCTGGAGGAAGGCGCGGTGTTCTCGCCGCGCTTCGATGCCGCCGGTCTTGTCACCGTCGTTGTCACCGACGCCGCCGACGGCATGCTGCTGATGGTCGCGCATATGAATGCGCAGGCGCTGGCGCTGACGCTGGAGACAGGCATCGCCCACTACTGGTCGCGCTCGCGCAACACGCTCTGGAAGAAGGGCGAAACGTCGGGCAATTTCCAGCACGTCATCGAGATGCTCACGGATTGTGACCAGGACGCGATATGGTTGCGCGTCAAAGTATTGGGCCACGACGCAACTTGTCACACTGGCCGACGTTCATGCTTTTATCGGACGGTGGGGCTGATTGACGGCAAGGCGACGCTTGCCGACGACGGCAGTAAACCGCTGTTCGATGCGGAAAACATGTATCGGAAGCCACCAGCTTGAACCTTCTGCCTCACACCGACCACTCAGATTCATCATTTCGATACGGCCCATTCGTATATTAGCCTCGGGACAAGGGAGATCATGATGCTCGAATGGGCGTCATCGCGTAACAGACCAGACGTCAGGGAGGCCAACGGCCTGTCCTCGGCCGGCGGCGCATCCGAAGCAAAATCCCCGAAGAAAACCGGCATTTCGCTCGCGCTCGGCGGCGGTTGCGCCAGAGGCTGGGCTCATATCGGCGTGCTGCGCGCGCTCGATGAAGCCGGCATCGAAGTTTCCATGATCGCCGGCACCTCGATCGGTGCGCTCGTCGGCGGCTGTTATCTCGCCGGCAAACTGGATGAGCTGGAAGAGTTCGCCCGCAGCCTCACCAGACGGCGAATCTTCGGCCTGCTCGATCTCAACCTGCGCGGCAGCGGCCTCTTCGGCGGCATGAAACTGGATGCGCGTCTGCGCGAGCACGTGGCCGGTATCCGCTTCGACGATTTGCGCAAGCCATTCGTCTGCGTCGCGTCGGAAATCCGCACCGGCCACGAGATCTGGCTGTCGAGCGGCTCGCTGATCACGGCCATGCGCGCGTCCTACGCGCTGCCGGGCGTGTTCGAGCCGGTCGATTGCAACGGCCGCGTGCTGGTCGACGGAGCGCTGGTCAATCCGGTGCCCGTTTCGGTCTGCCGCGCCTACGAGCAGCCGCTCGTCGTGGCCGTCAACCTCCACTACGACCTGTTCGGCCGCGCCGCCGTGATCAAGCACAGTGCCGGCGAACTGATTATCGAAAAGGATGCGCCAAGGCCCGACCAAGTCGGCGCCCAGCACCAATCGCACCAGACGCGTCTGGGCATCACCGGCGTGATGGTCGAGGCCTTCAACATCATCCAGGATCGCATTTCACGGGCGAGACTTGCCGGCGATCCGCCCGACATGTCGCTGCAGCCCAAGCTCAGCCATATCGGCCTCACCGAATTCCACCGGGCCGACGAGGCGATCCAGCTCGGCTACCAGGCGACGATGGCGCAGATCGGCGAACTGACGCGGCTGCAGACGGTTCTCGCCTAGACTAGTGCCGACGCGGAGCGGTCGAGAACCACATCAAGTCTAGGAAAACGCATCTCGCCGCCGACCGCACATCCTGCACAAGAGCGACGGCCAACCAGTTCCGGTTGTTCCTGCATACCGGCGCCTATTGGCTGATGTGGGGCCTGCGCTGCGATGAGGCTTGCCAAAAAGCACCGCAACGGCGGCCAGATCACCGCTTCAGGCCGCCAAAAGCTCATCGCCGTGAATCAAGGCGGCTAAGTTTGTCCGTCACATCGATTGCGAGATTTCGATCACCTTCTTAGGATCGATGATGTGCCCATCGGAAGTGCCGGCAGCATTTCATCGGCGGCATTTCCATGAGTCTAGCTCGATGTACCGCTCCCTTCCGGCGGTCACTGAGTGGCTCTGGAGCGAGTGTTGCAGAAAAACAATATTCAGTTTCGGCGGCAAGTGTTACAGGCAAAAAGCCTAGTGGGAATTTTCATGAAATCGATTCTGTTTGCGCTATCTTCGGTGTTGCTCGCCACAGGCACGGCGATGGCTGCGGATTTGCAGGCAGTCGCCCAGTCGATACCGGTCGCGTCGTGGTTCGGTTATGTTGAGGGCGGGTACGTCTTTCGGGCCAACAGCCAAACGCAGGAGTTTGAGACCGGCAACTACGACGAAGCACGCACCGGCGACGGCGGTTATGGGGCGGCGAAGTTGGGATACCGCATCAACGATGCCTGGGACATGGCGGCGAGCTACAGCTATTTGGAGCAGTCCGCTGGTCGGATCAACGACGATCTCTATGGCTGGCAGTTCAGCGGTGGGCGGTACTGGAATGCGGACGTTGAGGCAGGATACCACCTGCAGCAGGACGACTGGTCCCTGCGCCCGTTTGCGGGACTGCGTTATCAGCACTATGGCGCGGACTTTACAGACAACGAACCTCCAGTCTTTACCGCAACCGAGACTTCATGGGGCATCGGCCCGCGTCTCGGCATGGATGTGTCCAAACCTCTAGGCGCTCAATTAAGCTTCTTTGGATCGGCCGACGCTTCCGTTCTGTTTGGAAAGATCAAGGCAAAGAGAGACTATGGTAGTGGCTTGGAAGAGTTTTCCGAAAGTCGCACCTTTGCAACCGTCGGTCTCAAGACCGGACTGGCATGGGAGTTCGCTCCTGGGGTAAAGCTTGGGGCAGGTTATCAGCTCGAATATCTGTACGGCGTCGGCTACAAGAACTTCTATGACGCCAACACAGTACCGGCGGGTAAAGCCAGCCAACTCACCCACGGGCCGTTTGCGCGTATTTCGTTCAACTACTGATCGGACGCCGGGGGCGTCGGGGCGCTTTCACTACGAGTACGATTTCGGCGATCTTTGGGAGCACGAAGGCCAACCGAAGCGGAGTTGCCGATAGCCAGGATTGTCTATTCCATGCTGACGTCGTTGGACGGCTATATCGCCCGATCGGACGAGGACATCGGCTTGCCGGTGCCCGAGACGGAGCTGCACCAGCATTTCAACGACATGATGAGACAGGCCTCCGCCGTGCTCGCGGGACGGCGCATGTACGAAACGATGCGCTTCTGGGACAGCCCTGAGCGCGCGACCGGCGCCGACGAGGTCGGGCGGGATTTTGCCCATGCATGGCGCGAAACGCCGAAGATCGTCTTCTCGACCAGGCTTCGGCAAGTCGGGCTCAATGCCCGCCTGGTGAGTGGCGATGCCGAGAACACGGTACGATCCCTCAAGGAGCAGACCGGTGGCCTCGTCATTCTCGGCGGCGCCGATCTTGCAGCCTCTCTGGCACGGGCCGGTCTTGTCGACGAATACCGGCTCTATATGCATCCTGTGGTGCTGGGTGGCGGCAAGCCATATTTCCAACCCGGCCTGTCGCTGGCGCTGAAACCGCTCGGCACGGAAAGTCTTACCCAGGGCGTGACGTTGCTGCGTTATGCGCCGGCCGGCTGAATTGCCCGGTTTCCGCCGCGGCTACGCGCGTGCGGCGTCGATGATGCGAAACTGCACCGTGCGGTTGCCGTTCCAGTGATTGCCCGACAGCGAGCCGGCGACATGCATCGTCTTGCCGCGGTTCTTGAACAGGAATTCGCCAAGCACGGTGTCGACGGCGCGAAAGGCGATCGCCTGGATGCGGCCGCCGCTCTCCGACTGCAAGTCGGCGCGAATATGGTTGGTGCCGACCGGCCTGATATCGACCAGCCGATGGCGTGGCAGCACGAATACCGGCGCGACATGCCCGGCGCCGAAAGGCCCCGCCTTCTCCAGCGCGTCGAGCAGGCCGAGCGTCGCGCCTTCCGCGGCAAGAGCGCCGTCGATCGCCAGGCTCTCCTCATCCTGCAACCGGAAAACGTCGGCGGCCGCCCGCTCCTCGAAGAAGGCCCTGAGCTCGCCCAACCTTGCGCGCTCCACGGTGATGCCGGCGGCCATGCCATGGCCGCCGCCCTTGATGATGAGCCCGGCATTGGCGGCTTCGCGCACCAGCCGGCCAAGATCGAAACCCGACACCGAACGGCCCGAACCGGTACCGGTGCCGTTGGCGTTGAAGGCGATGGCGAAAGCCGGCCGTCGTGCGTGATCCTTCAGTCGTGAAGCAAGCAGGCCGACAATGCCGGGATGCCAGTTGTTGCTGGCGGTGACGACGATCGCCGGGCCGCTGCCGCCCGCGAGCTCGGCATCGGCCTCGGCGCGCGCGGCGGCGAGCATCTCCTGTTCCATCAGTTGCCGTTCTTGGTTCAGCCGGTCGAGCGTCTCGGCGATGGTCAGCGCCTCGACCGGATCGTCCGTTGCAAGCAACCGGCTGCCGAGCGCCGCATCGCCGATGCGCCCGCCCGCATTGATGCGCGGGCCGATCAGATAGGCGAGATGGAAGGTGCCGATCGGTTCGCCGATGCGCGACACCCGCGCAAGGGCAGCCATCCCTTCATTCTTCTGTTGGCGCGCGACTTGCAGCCCTTTGACGACGAAGGCGCGGTTGACGCCCGTGAGCGGCACCACGTCGCAGACGGTGGCAAGCGCCACGAGATCGAGCAAGGAGAGCAGATCCGGCGGCGTGGCGCCGGTCATCGCGCGCAGCACTTTCGCGGTCTGCACCAGAGCGAGAAAGACCACGCCGGCGGCACAGAGATGGCCCTGCCCGGAAAGGTCGTCGTCGCGGTTTGGATTGACGACGGCATGCGCCGCCGGCAGCGCGCCGCCAACCTGGTGGTGGTCCAGCACCACGACATCGGCGCCCGCCTCGTTGGCTGCCTCGACGGAGGCGGCGCTGTTGGTGCCGCAATCGACGGTGACGATCAACGTTGCGCCGCGCGAGACCAGTTCGCGCATGGCATCGGGATTGGGACCGTAGCCCTCGAAAATACGATCCGGGATATAGATTTCGGACGGCACCGAGAAATGCGCGAGAAACCGCTTCAGCAAGGCCGACGAGGCCGCGCCATCGACGTCGTAATCGCCGAAGATCGCTATTTTCTCCCGGGCAACGACGGCGGCGGCAATGCGGATGGCGGCCTTGTCCATGTCGGTCAACGAGGCCGGATTCGGCAACAGGTCACGGATCGTCGGATCGAGAAACCGCTCGGTCTCATCGGCAGCAACGCCGCGTCCGGCAAGAACGCGCGCGACGATGTCGGGCACGCCATGGCCCTGCGCAATGGCGAGCGCGATCATGTCCTGCCGTTCGGTCAGGCGGTGCTCCCAGGAGAGACCGGTGGCCGACTGCCTGACATCGAGGAAGACGCGCCTTTCGCCCATCATACGCTTTGCCAAGTCATGGTTGGCCGCAGGATAATGCATGTCGCCCAAAAGTGCGCAGCGGTTTTGGGATAACGGCATGCACAAACAACACCCTGAAGCGCCGTGTTAACGCGACGCGCTTCAGGGCCAAAGGCCGGCAAAGCCAAGCGGTTAGCGGCAGTAGGCATCGCAGAAGACTTCAAACTACGCTTTCCGCTTTTCAGCCTGGCGCCGGACCCACTCGTCGGCTGCATCTCCCATAGTCTTCTCCCGACGGTCCTCGAGCCAGGCCATGAAGGGTCGGTCGAACCTGAACATGTCGCCGCATTCGCGGGTGAGAAAGCGGCGCACGTTCTGGGTGTTGCGATAGGATTTCGTGACAGGAGTGGCACGCGAAATCGGATCCGCGTGCCAGTCGAACACCTTCATCGTTAGTCCTTGCGCGGCCAGGTTCAGATGCAGCCAATGGCTAACAACTGACGCACGGCTTCGCAAGCAGGTCTAGAACTTATCCAGATCCTGGTGCCGGGCCTTGATCTCCCGCACGGTGCGCGACGAGGAGCGCAAGACGATCGTGTGCGTGGTGATGTATGTGCGGCCGAACTTGACGCCCGCCAGCATATTGCCGTCGGTAACGCCGGTGGCCGCGAACAGCACATCGCCGCGCGCCATGTCCTCGGCTCGATAAACCCGCTTCGGATCGGCAATGCCCATCTTTGCCGCGCGTGCCACCTTCTCAGGCGTATCGAGGATCAGCCGGCCTAGCATCTGGCCGCCGGTGCAGCGCAGGGCGGCCGCGGCCAGAACGCCTTCCGGTGCGCCTCCGGTGCCGAGATAGATGTCGATGCCGGTTTCTTCCGGGTCGGTGGTGTGGATGACGCCGGCGACGTCGCCGTCACCGATCAGCCGGATCGCGGCGCCGGTGGCACGCACGGCGTCGATCAGCTTGGCGTGGCGCGGCCGGTCGAGGATGCAGGCGGTGATATCGGACACAGTGACGCCCTTCGCCCGGGCGAGGCTGGCGATGTTGTCGGCCGGCGTGGCATCGATGTCGATGACGCCTTCGGCGTAACCCGGACCGACCGCGATCTTGTCCATGTAGACGTCGGGCGCGAACAGCAGGCTGCCCTTTTCGGCGATCGCGATCACCGCGAGTGCGTTCGGCAGGTTCTTGGCGCAGATCGTCGTGCCTTCGAGCGGATCAAGCGCGATATCGACCGCCGGGCCTTGGCCGGTCCCGACCTCCTCGCCGATATAGAGCATCGGCGCCTCGTCCCGCTCGCCCTCGCCTATCACCACCGTGCCCTTGATGGCGAGGCGATTAAGCTCCTCGCGCATGGCGTCGACGGCGACCTGGTCGGCAGCTTTTTCGTCGCCGCGGCCACGCAGCCGGGCGGCCGCGACGGCGGCCCGTTCGGTGACGCGCACCAGTTCCATGGTGAGTATCCGGTCAAGGCCGGCGACGATGTTCTGGGCCACATTCATTTCGGCAAATCCTCGTTTGATGCCGCCTCCCGCCGGAGGCGCGCCTGTTTTGTCAAACGAGCATGACAACGGCAAGACCGGCCGGCAGTTTTATCGAAAGGATAGCAATATCAATCGATTGAACCGCATTCTTGAAACAATGCCGGCCCGGCTTGAAACGAGCCAGGCCGGCTCGAAACAGGAAATTGCCGTCCTTCGCGGCCTAGAATACCGCGAGGTATTTGAGCAGCGAAATAATGCCGATGATGATGACTATGATCTGCACGATCTGCCTCATCCTGGCGTCGAGCGGCAGGCGCTGGACGAGATACAGAACCAGGATAATGACCAGGAATGTAATGAGAATGCCGATCAGCATGGACGACGCCATGATACCCTCCCCGAGACGAACATGTTGAAACGTAGCGAGATGATGCGGCCGGCCAATCTGGCCGCCTTGCAGCTAATGGTACCAGCGGCGCGGCGTGTCGTTCATCGACTGGCCGACGGCAATCCCGGCCAGGAAGCCGAGCAGGCCAATCACGCCAATCACTGCGGTCGTCGTGCCGGGATTTTCGCGCGCGGCTTCTGAAACGGACTGAGCCTGGCTGCGCAACTGCTGCGCTGTCCGCGAGGCGCGGGAAGCGGCTGTATCGTAGAAATCCGACGCTTGTTCGCTGGCGTCATCGAGCATTTCCGCGCTGCGCGCCGAAATGCTCTTGTTGATCTTGGTGATCTCCTTGCGCAGGTCGGCGATCTGCTTTTCCAGCGTCTTCTGGATATCCTCGATGTCAGGAGGGCCGGATTTGTTGGTATCAGCCATGAAGCGGCTCCCTTGGTTGCTGACCAAGAGAACGGTGCCGACGCCAATTCGTTCCGGGCGCAGCGGAATCCTCACAGAACGGAGATGCGTCGCCGGTGGTTATGCTCCGCGACGACGAGGCTGCTGCTACCCTGCCCGCTCGATGCGGATGACCTGCGGCTTGTCGGTCAGATGGCCGTCCTTGGTGATGCCGTCGACGGCCTTGCGCACGGCGGCCTCGGTGGTCTCGTGGGTGACGAGGATCACCGTCTTCTGCGCCGCCGCCTCGCCGCTGACCGCGTGCTGGACGATCGATTCCAGGGAAATATCGTTGTCGGCCATGCGCTTGGCGATCGCCGCGAACACGCCGATACGGTCATGCACGGTCAGCCGGATGAAGTAGCCGCCGGCATGGCTGCGCATCTGCGCCTTCTTGTAAGGTTTCAGCTCCTTCGCCGGCCGGCCGAAGACGGGACCATGCTGGAAGCCGGGCCGGCTCTTGGCGATGTCGGCGATGTCGCCGATGACCGCCGAGGCGGTGGCATTGCCGCCGGCGCCGGGACCGGAGAGCAGCAATTCGCCCAGAATATCGGTCTCGATCGCCACCGCATTGGTGACACCATGCACCTGCGCGATGACGGAAGCCGTCGGCACCATGGTCGGATGCACGCGCTGCTCGATGCCGCTCTCCGTGCGCTGGGCGACGCCGAGCAGCTTGATCCGGTAGCCGAGATCGCCTGCCGCACGGATGTCGGCCTGGGTAATGTTGGAAATGCCTTCCATATAGATGTCGTTCGCCGCGATCTTGGTGCCGAAGGCAAGGCTGGTCAGGATCGACAGCTTGTGCGCGGTGTCGTGGCCCTCGATGTCGAAGGTCGGATCGGCTTCGGCATAACCCAGCCGCTGCGCGTCCTTCAGTACGACGTCGAAGGAGACGCCCTCGGCCTCCATGCGGGTCAGGATATAGTTGCAGGTGCCGTTGAGAATGCCGAACACACGGTTGACCGAGTTGCCGGCCATCGCTTCGCGCATCGTCTTGATGACGGGAATGCCACCCGCCACCGCGGCCTCGTAGTTGAGCAGCACGCCCTTCTTCTCGGCGATTTCGGCAAGCGCCACGCCATGCTTGGCAAGCAGCGCCTTGTTGGCGGTGACGACATGGCGGCCAGCTTCGAGAGCCGCCTTCACTGAGGCGCGCGCCGACCCCTCATCGCCGCCGATCAGCTCGACGAAAACGTCGATCTCGCCGGTCTGGGCCATCTCCATCGGATCGTCGAACCATTTTGCGGCGCTCAGATCGATGCCACGGTCGCGTTTCCGGTCGCGTGCCGAAACCGCCGACACGATGATGTCGCGCCCGCATTGGCGGGTCAGCTCCGCCGCCTTGTCGCGCAACACGCGCGCCACCGATGCACCGACCGTGCCAAGTCCGGCAATTCCAACACGCAGTGCTTCAGCCATGGAAAGCGGCGCCCCTCAAATCAGATCGAATTTGTATTTACCGGTGGGCGGAAAGCGGCACCACATTGTTGGGCTGCTTGGCGCTGGTAGACAGGAAGCGCTTGATGTTGCGCGCCGCCTGGCGGATCCGGTGCTCGTTTTCGACCAGCGCCACGCGCACGAAATCATCGCCATGCTCGCCGAAACCGACACCGGGCGCCACCGCAACGTCGGCATGCTCGATGAGCAGCTTGGAGAATTCGAGGGAACCCAGATGCCGGAACGGCTCCGGGATCGGCGCCCAGGCGAACATCGACGCCGCTGGCGCCGGAATTGTCCATCCAGCGCGGCCAAACGCATCGACCATCACGTCGCGGCGCTTGTGATAGATGTCACGCACCTCGGCGATATCGGCGCCGTCGCCATTGAGCGCGTGCGCGGCCGCCACCTGGATCGGCGTGAAGGCACCGTAATCGAGATAGGATTTGACCCGGGTCAGCGCCGAGATCAGCCGTTCATTGCCGACCGCGAAGCCCATGCGCCAGCCGGGCATGGAGAAGGTCTTCGACATCGAGGTGAACTCGACGCAGACGTCGATGGCGCCCGGAACCTGCAGCACGGAAGGCGGCGGATTGCCGTCGAAGTAGATTTCCGAATAGGCAAGGTCGGACAGGATGATGATGTCGTTCTTCTTGGCGAAGGCCACCACATCCTTGTAGAAATCGAGCGAGGCGACCAACGCCGTCGGATTCGACGGATAGTTGAGGATCAGCGCCAGCGGCTTCGGGATCGAGTGGCGGACGCCGCGCTCGAGCGCGGGAATGAAACCGTCATCGGGCTCGACCTGCAGCGAGCGGATAACGCCGCCCGACATGATGAAGCCGAAGGCATGGATCGGATAGGTCGGGTTGGGACACAGGATCACGTCGCCGGGCGCGGTGATCGCCTGCGCCATGTTGGCGAAGCCTTCCTTCGAACCAAGCGTGGCCACCACCTGGGTGTCGGGGTTGAGCTTCACGCCGAAGCGGCGGGCATAGTAGTTGGCCTGGGCGCGGCGCAGGCCAGGAATGCCGCGCGACGAGGAATAGCGGTGCGTACGCGGATCGCGCACGACCTCGCACAATTTGTCGACGATGGCCTTGGGCGTCGGCAGGTCCGGATTGCCCATGCCGAGGTCGACGATGTCGGCACCTCGCGAACGGGCGCTGGCCTTGAGCCTGTTGACCTGCTCGAACACGTAAGGCGGAAGCCGGCGGACCTTGTGAAATTCTTCCATGGCAGTTCCAGACAGCAAGGGAGCGTTGGGCGCGCGCTATATACTCATTTGCAGGTAGGGTCGAGGGCCGGGTCGCATTTGCCTTCGATCTGCTTCAGCGTCTGCGGACCATGTTTCTTGGCGAGATCGGTCAACGCCGCCTGGTTGCTGACGGCCGCGCCGCCCTTGGCGCCTTGCCCGTTCTCGTCGGCCTTCAGTTGGGCGAGCTTGGCGTTCTTCTCGGCCTCGGTGAATTGTTTCGCCGCCACTTGCGGCGGGATGTTGAGGTTCGGGAAGGTGCCGGTATCCTTCGGACCCGCGTCGGTGGCCATCGGCACCGGACCACCGGTATTCGTGCTCGAGCATCCGGCAACGCCCAGGAGCATGACGGCCGCGCCGATGCGGCAAAAGTGGCCGGCACCGAAAAAAACAGTCTCGCCAAACTTAATCGTCATATTGTTTCCTTGGCAGCCGGGGTAAGCGAGATTGGACCCTGTCGGATGTCCCATGTTAATATGTCAAGAAAACGCTTCCGGAGGAACCCCGCGAACCATGTCCAAAACACCCGATTCGGGCAAAGCGGAAGATGGCGGACCTTCGACGGTCGAGCAATATCTGGTGAAGGACCCGGAACGCTTCGCGCTGAACATGGCGCGGATGATCGAGCAGGCCGGTAAGGCGGCGTCCGCCTGGGCCGAACCGCGCGAAAAAGGTGAGGTGCGCGACCATGTCGCCGAGCCGGTCGTCGACATGGTCAAGACCTTCTCCAAGCTCAGCGAATACTGGCTTGCCGATCCGCAGCGAGCGCTCGAAGCGCAGACGCGGCTGTTCGCCGGCTATATGACGGTTTGGGCGAATGCCATCCAGCGCGTCAGCCCCAACGCCGAGGGTGCCGACGATGCCGTCAAGCCGGAGCGCGGCGACAAGCGCTTCCAGGATCCGGAATGGGGCCGCAACGCGTTCTTCGATTTCCTCAAGCAGGCCTATCTCGTCACCTCGCGCTGGGCGTCCGAGCTGGTCGACCACGCCGAAGGCCTCGACGAGCATACTCGCCACAAGGCGAGCTTCTACGTCAAGCAGGTATCCAACGCTATCTCGCCATCCAATTTCATCCTGACCAATCCGGAACTGTTTCGCGAAACCGTCGCCTCCAACGGCGAAAACCTGGTGCGCGGCATGAAGATGCTGGCCGAGGACATCGCCGCCGGCAAGGGCGACCTGAAATTGCGCCAGGCCGACTATTCGCCCTTCGAGATCGGCAGGAACATCGCCACCACGCCCGGGAAGGTGGTCGGCCGCAGCGATGTCGCCGAGATCATCCAGTATGATCCGGCGACCGAGACGGTACTGAAACGCCCGCTGCTGATTTGCCCGCCCTGGATCAACAAGTTCTACATCCTCGACCTCAACCCGCAGAAATCCTTCATCCGCTGGGCGATCGAGCAGGGCCACACCGTTTTCGTCATTTCCTGGATCAATCCGGACGAGCGCCACGGCGCCAAGAGCTGGGAAGCCTATATTAGGGAAGGCCTGCAATACGGTCTCGACACGATCGAGAAGGCGACCGGGGAACGCGATGTCAACGCCATAGGTTACTGCGTCGGCGGCACGCTGCTGGCGGCGGCATTGGCGCTGATGGCTGGGGAAGGCGACGACCGCATCAAGTCTGCGACCTTTTTCACCACGCAGGTCGACTTCACCCATGCCGGTGATTTGAAAGTGTTCGTCGACGAGGAACAGGTCGCGGCGGTGGAAAAGTCGATGAACGAAAAGGGCTATCTCGACGGCACCAAGATGGCCACCGCCTTCAACATGCTGCGCTCGGGCGACCTGATCTGGCCCTATGTCGTCAACAATTACATGCGCGGCAAGGATCCCCTGCCCTTCGACCTGCTCTACTGGAACGCCGATTCGACCCGCATGGCGGCGGCCAACCATTCCTTCTACCTGCGCAACTGCTATCTCGAGAACAACCTCTCGCGCGGGACGATGGAACTTGCGGGCCACACGATCTCGCTCGGCGATGTCACCATCCCAATCTACAACCTCGCCTCCAGGGAAGATCACATCGCCCCGGCGCTGTCCGTGTTCCTCGGTTCAAAGTACTTCGGCGGCAAGGTCGAATACGTGATGGCGGGATCGGGCCATATCGCCGGCGTCGTCAATCCGCCCGCATCCAACAAATACCAGTACTGGACCGGCGGCCCGCCGAAAGGCGACTTCGACCAGTGGATAGCCTCTGCCACGGACCATCCGGGGTCCTGGTGGCCGCACTGGCAAAGTTGGATAGAGGCCAAGGACAACACCCGCGTGCCTGCCCGCAAACCCGGCAAGCATATGAAAACCTTGGGCGATGCTCCCGGTACCTATGTCAAGGTGCGCGTGTAACGGACTGTAATGTCTGGTGAGTTGACGCCCCTCTAAAAGCGGGCGAAATGGTGTCGTCAACCATCAAGCAGCCGCAATTCGGCAATTGCTGCAAAAATACTTACAGGCTTGCTGATTTGACACAGGTCTCGTTTCCGGATCGGAGACAAGGGCACCCTGACGCGGACATACCAGTCAGCGCCACGGATATACCCGACCGGGCATCGAGGGGGAATTTGACTTTGAAATCAGCAGGATGGAGCCTCGCAAAGGGAGAACGCCGCGCCATTGTGGCAGCGCTCTGCTCGATGCTTCTGGCCTCCTGCACATCGGCTGGCGACCCGACAATGTCGGTCGGAATGCCCGGCTACAATGCTTCCGCATCGGACATCCACGCCGCCTCCACGGGCAAGCCTCTTGCCGCCGATTCGTCATCGCAGGTGGCGACGGAGCAGACGACCGTGATGAGCGAAAGCGACACGGCGCTCCCCGAAACAGTTGCCTACGTGCCGATGGCCAAGCCCGGGGCCACTTTCCCGCTCACCATACCGGCCGGCGCGGAAACGATTGCGGGACAGACGCCGCAGTCCTTGCAGCAGCCGGTACAGACGACGCAACAGACCGACGCGGTCGCCCAGAAGATCGCCGCCGCCGATGCCGCCGCGACAGCGCCGAAGCCGGTCGCGGCACCAGTGATGAACAATCCAGTCTATGTGACCGCTGGTGAGGCGCCGCTAGCCGAGGCGCCGAGGAAAAAAGGCTTCCTGGCCTCGATGTTTGGCGCCACCCCAGCGTCGGCAACACCCGCTCCGCTGGTCAACACCCGATCGGGCGAACAGGCTGCCGCGCAGGCCAAGCCCGCTCCGGCAGCGGCAAAGCCGATCATCACTTTGGCCTCGGCCGATTCCACGGCAAAACCGATACAGTTGGCTTCGACCGGCGGTGACGAGGCCGGTCACATCACGGGTAGCGACGCCCTGCCCGGCGTGCGCCAGACAGCCCTGTTCGAGATCAAGCGCAAATCCGGCCTCGACGACGAAAGCGACGTCGACCTCAATGAGGATGAAGGCTCGGGCGGCAGCTATCAGGTTGCGTCCGCCGCCGGCATGGCCCGCCTGGCGCCCAACGGTCTCTTGAAGCAGAATGAGAGTGTGGACGTCGCCTGCCTGAAGCCGTCCCTGGTGCGCGTGCTGAAGACGATCGAAGGCCATTACGGTCGCAAGATGGTCGTCACTTCGGGCTATCGCGACCCGGCCCGCAATCGCCGCGCCAACGGCGCCAAGAATTCGCTGCACATGTATTGCGCGGCCGCCGACATCCAGGTGCCCGGCGTCTCCAAATGGGAGCTGGCAAATTACATCAGGACCATGCCCGGCCGCGGCGGCGTCGGCACCTATTGCCACACCGAATCGGTCCATGTCGACGTCGGCCCCGAGCGCGACTGGAACTGGCGCTGCCGCCGGCGCAGCGGCGGTGACGACGGCTAACAGCGAAATTTGACGGACCGGAACCTGTTGGCAGACCAGAGTCCTTCCCATGTCGTCACCCCTGGGCGAAGCTCCGTCGCCAAGACCCGAGGATCCATGCTATGCCCTTGGTCGAAGGGCGCAACGAGAGCAGAATTCCGCACGCAGCAACGTGTTGAAGTCGCGGCATGGATCCTCGGGTCTGCGCTGCGTCGCTATGCTCCTTGCTCCGCCCGTGGATGACGAAGCGACTAATGTCGCCGCCGATCGCCAAGTCCTGCCGATGCCTCGCGAAATCGCTGATTTGACAGGCTGGAAAAAAGTTGTCCAAGGCGGCACCTAACGGGTTGCCGGCTGCGCGCAACGCCAGTATAAGCCGCTTCGTCTGAGCGCGCCCATCGTCTAGCGGTTAGGACACCGCCCTTTCACGGCGGTAACAGGGGTTCGATTCCCCTTGGGCGTACCAGATCTTTCAAGCACTTAGCTGATTTTCTGTCGATGCGTCGAATAAGCATCGAATATACGCCCGCGAACGATAGCGGACGGAATCAGCGTCGACGCATCTTGGCCATCTGCAAAAGCAGCCACGCCCAGCAAAGTCGGACCAGTGCCCTGATAAGCCTCATTTCCCCCTCGGCGCCGGTTGCCATCGGCAGTGAAGCGGTCAGCAGACTCGCCAGGTTGGCGACTCTGGCTGTGGCCGCCACCAATGGCCCCATGCTTCGTTTCCGGGGCGCACTTGCAACCTCGTAGGTGCGTCCCCACTAGGTTCCCGTTCCCGATTACGCTCAATCCTGCGGCACCAGCCAAGGAATAGGAAAGGCCGGAAGCCGGCGGCCCTCAGCCCTTCCTCTCCATCCTCTCCCGATCGAATCGGCCATAATCCGGGATACAGGTAAAAAACACCGGGCGCTGGTCCCTGCCCGCCTGCTTGCACTTCTCGCACCGGAACACCTTCACCAGGTCATCGTGCATGGCGCCGTGGTCGAGCCCCAGGCGGGCGCCTAGCGCCTCCAGGTCGAGCTGGGTGGAATGATTGCACATGGGATGCCCGCAGGTGACGTAGAACGTCTCACGGCTGCGAATGGCGTCGGCGATGGTCTTGGACATCCTGTCTCGTTTCGGGACCAGAATGCTGGCATCTGTCTTGCACCGAAGAGATTTGCCGGTTCCTCCACCGGCCTCCTGATGGGGATCAGGACGTAACTTCGCCGGGCTTGAGGCTTGGGGGCTTCGCCCGGCGATTTTTCTTCAACACGAGCATCAGATGCGCTCGAATTAGAAATCGCCCGCGCCGGGAATATGTCCCTATTGGCTGAGATTTGGCAAGCGAGGCTGGCTGGGTGAATGGAAGGCGGCAACCGACGCTCTGCGGCAGGGGGGCGCGGGGAAGTCGTCGGTTGCCTGAGACAAAGGGGCCATATCTGGTGGGAAAATGCGTAGGCCCTGACATGAGAACCAGCGTCCTGGCTTCACGTTCCCCCGTCTCACCGCAAGCGTGAAAAAAAGACCCGGAAGCCGAAGCCGCCGGGCCTTGATACGCTGAGATTTTGCCAGTCAGCCACCCATGATCGCCTTGGCATCCGCCATGATAGCCGGGGCGATCTCGTCATCTTCGAAGTTCCAGCGTTCGAAGACTCGCAGCTTCGACATGAGACCGACCGTGGTCTTCGGTCGCGTATCGCGGATTTGAGCAGCAAGGGCGGTGGCCACCGCGGCGCACCTTGCCTCGGCATCCTCGGCCTCGCGTAGCCGGGCCAGGGTTGACGTCCCCGCATCATATTCCAGCTCGACTGCCGCAGTCACGTCTGTCGCCCGGTCCCACCAGTGCAGCGCGCCGATGAACTGCGCCTCGAGCCGCAGAAGATCCGCATCCCGGGTCTCGTCCGTTTCCGGCACTGTGGCGGCCGCGGCTGGAACGATCGCGGCCAAGCTTGCCGCGGGGATGGCTTTCAGGATGTCTCGTCGGCTTGTCATGGTCATGCCACCTTCTTCGGCGCATCGACACGATTGCAGATAAAGCCCTCCAGTTTGTCCTCCGTCATCACCATGCGGCTGCCTTTCCGCCCGTTGTCTGGAGTGGCGTTGACGGTGAACACGCGTTTTCCGTCCTGTAGACCATCCTGGAGCCTGACTTTGTAGCGCCCACAATACTTGGCCTCATAGATCCCGTCGCCTTCGTATCGCCCGGTGCGCCACATGGCTACGATGGCCACCGGGCAGCCGGAGGTGCCGTTCCCTCCAAGGTCGCTGATGTCATCCCAGTAGGCGATCCGGGGATTGATCTCCTCGGCGGCCCTGTGCAGTTCCGCCAGATGGAAGTCGTAGCGCTCGCGCGCCGTCATGGACTTCTCGGGTTTTGCCTCGCCAGATGTGGCGATTGCTGCCGTGGCGGCTCCGGTGGCCGAGATGGAGGCTATTGCGCCAAGGGCGGCGCGGCGTGTCAGGAGCGCGCTCATGAGGTATGCCCCACATTCAATCCCGCTATCATCAAACGCGAGCGGGCGCCGTGCAGGACGTCATGCAGTGCATCGATGCGTTCTGCTGCTTGGGCGATCCGTTCATACATTTCGACAGCCATCGTCTTGTCTTCGTCGGCGCCTTTTTCGTTGTCCAATCCGCCGAGCATTTCGATCAGCTCTGCCTTGGTCTTGTACATGATGGTCCAGGCAATCCGAATGGAGATAAGCGTCGGATTGACCTCGTCGTACCATTGCTGGTTCGTGGGAGGGACGAATTCCCCTTCCTGATGCTCCCATGGTGCCCAATCGAGCGCCATGAATTCATCGTCGGTCATTTCTGGCTCAATGATGGCCGCTGTAGCGCCTCCTATGGCTGGTATGGACGCAAGGCCGGCGAGCATGGCGCGGCGTGAAAATCGTCCGGTGATGATGCCCTCGGCTACGGACGGATTTATGGTATCAGGTCGGTTGGTCATGATCGAAGGTTCCTTCTTCGGTTTGGCAAGTGCCGGTCGGAAGCGCCAACTTCCGACCGGCGCGCATATATAAAATGTTTGCTCGAATAAACGCAAGGTGTATATTGATGTCCTAGTCATTCATAAGGAATACCGACGTTCCATGATCACGCCCCAACAGATTCGCGGCGCCCGGGCCATGCTTGGCTTGACGCAAAAGCAATTGGCCGATGCATCCGGCGTTTCAGAGATGAGCGTCAAGAACATCGAGCGAGGCTCGACGCCCGATCCCAGGGTCAGCACTATGTTGGCGATGAAGAAATCTCTCGAATCCGCCGGCGTCGAGTTCATCCCGGAAAACGGCGGCGGCCCTGGTGTGAGGCTGAGGAAGGTGGAATCATGACGTCCCGCGAATTTGTCGTTTCCGTCCGTCGCCATCCTAGCGATTGGCAGACGGCGAAATATCCATTCCTTTCCGTAACCGGCCTCCATTGGGACTCGGTCAGCGGCGGCGTCGGTAAGAGCACATCGCACGCTGGACTTGCCGGCTACGTCCTGTGCACAGAAGCGATCGAGGGCGAAACCGCCCATTCATGTTCGCATGGCCCGGCGCCGCACCGGATAAAGGTCTTCCTGCCCAAATCGCTCAACGCTGAGAACTGGTCTGACATTTTGGCTTTTGCTCCCCCTAAGCCGCCGTCCGGGAGGGAGAGTGTGGAAGCTTTGGCTAGAGGCCTCGCTAGATCGGGTCCGAAGCGCTAAAGGACAAAGCCCGCCAGCGCGCGTTTCCCGCCGGCCTCTGAAATCGTCTAGCACTCCCTTCGGGGACCGGCTTGCGTTCAGATGGTCCTGAGGTTCTCGAAGAGGACCTCAGCATGCGCTGCAGGCAATACGAAGAGGCCGCCGCGGATCATACTGACCATCGCGGTGGCAATAGTTGTGCTGATGCGATCGAATTCTCTCGCGTCGTCGAGCTCGAACGTAGGATGTTGCACGACCCGCGACAGATCGAGGAAGCAGTCTTTGGTCACCAAAGGATGGCAACCAGCTTTCAGAGGCATTTGATCTTTGCCGTGCGGCCGCGGCTTTGAGTTGATCCAGACAAAGAACCCGTTCGCCGGGCAGACGCAAATGGCGAATTTGCTCTTGGGCGGTTTCGTCAGGACTGTCGGGACAATGTAGACGTGGCCGAGCTTACAGTATGCCATAGGCGGCGAACTCTTCCGCGCTCTCGACAATTTCGGAGCTAGCGCCGTCCAGCATATCGTCGACGGCTATCGGTGCGTTGAGATTCGCCTTTTTCCATCCAGTATGCTGATGCGTTTCGTCCGAGATAGAGCCGAAGGATCTGCCTTTGACATGCTCTATAGCCTTATCCAAGCATTCGATGTCCGACTTGCTGAAGAGACCCAGATTGGGCTCTCTGCCGGCCTTATACTTGGGATAGGTGCCTTGATTGTCGACCACGAAAGCGCCTTCGATTAAGGCCCTGTCGTCAGGCCCTACCGTGCCCTTCAGGGCGTCATAGGCGAAGGATGGCACAGGGCCATTATCCATAGCGATATAGCGGTCGCCGAATACCGGCCTGCCGTAATGGTGCAGGTGATCAAGCTCGGCGAAATAAAGCGCCTTCGAAGCATGGAAGCGACCTATGCCGGGCATACGGCTGGCCACATAGACGAGCGACTCGACCGCCTTCTGCTTGTCAATGTTGAAGTTCATGAGACGCGATATAGCGGAAATCGGTGAATTTTTCCATAGCGTGCATGACGGGGAGACGGTGGACCCAGCGCGCGATTCCCGTTTCCGCTCTCCTACACCGCCGAAGCGCCGTTCGGGTCCTGGCGCCTCGCTGTGGCCGCAAGGCAACGCTCTGTCGCCGCCGCCCGATATCGCGCCAGCGCCTCTTGCTTCACGCGTTCACGCTCGAGGCGATAGACCTCGGGCAAGGGCTGCCAGCCGGCGGGTTTTTTCTTCATCGTCCACTTTTCGGGCCGATATCCCCAATGGATGATGCCGACCAGATCGGAGCCCGAGAAATGGCAGCTGACATTCAGCTGTGCGAAGTGCAAGACCCTGGCATCCCACCACACCTTGTCGATGTGGGCTTCGCCGTCGCCGTCAAACTGCCACGGCGTCCAACCGCGGCCAGGCCGCTCGATAAGTTCATGATCGCGCATGGGACCGATTTTGCATAAGTCTCGGCTTATAGGCAAGATCGGCCCGCTATAGGCCCAAAGCTACCCAGGCCAAAACGCTGCTGTCCCGAAGATCACGGCAATCCCGAGTGCCGCCAATGCCATGATCACGACCATAACGGCCTCGAACAGGCCGCCGCCATTGCCTTTGTCCGACATTATGGATGATCCCCAACCACACACACCAATCGTCGTGCGCCCGCCGCGTGAGGGCACTTACATATGTTAATCCTCTACCCGAAAATCCTGCAGCGAAGCGTGCCGCAAGTCTTCCTCGCCGCGCAAGTGCTTCGCATCGGGGCATGGGCGTATTCGGGAACAATTTCCCGCCCGCGCGAGTTGCTTTCCTGGGAGGACGCGGACCAGATAAGGCGGCCCTTGTCATGCAACACATCGATAGCACCAAAAAGCTGGTTAACCGCTTGGATGAAACGGAGCGTCGCATCAGGGAAACTCAGCAAATCATCGAGCGGAACCGCCGGCTTATTGAGCGGTCCCGTGAAATTCTTTCCAGTGTAGCGCTGCAGCGCTTCCCGCGACCACGCTGAGGCGATAATCCACCAAAGGTGTATTTGCGCTGCGGCTAATATAAGCGCATGGTAAGCCGCCGGGAGGAATACCGGCATGACC
Organism: Mesorhizobium sp. B2-1-8; assembly: GCF_006442545.2. Taxonomy (NCBI): domain Bacteria; kingdom Pseudomonadati; phylum Pseudomonadota; class Alphaproteobacteria; order Hyphomicrobiales; family Phyllobacteriaceae; genus Mesorhizobium; species Mesorhizobium sp. B2-1-8. The sequence continues at coordinate 3,685,385 of NZ_CP083952.1, read as the reverse complement.
CGGCTGCCGTGCATGATCCCCCAGATCCCCCTGGCAGCCGGGTCGCCTCAAAGGCACCACCTCACATTAGCGATCGCTTGACGAAGCCTCCGGCCGCCCCAGACTCATGGGCATGGCAAAGGGCATCAACATCGGCGATGAGGTCGCAATTACCGCAACCGTGCGCAGACGCGTCACTGAGGACCGCGTGAGCGTTTCAATCCCGTCCTATGGGCAGCCGCATTCGATTGTCGATCGAACAACGGAGGTTCGGAAGGGGCAGCACATCGAGCTGATTGGCAACGTCACCCACCTACTCGACAAAAACCGCGTTACGGTGAACTTGGGGATTCCCGTCACCGTAGATGCCGCTGTCGTCAGGCTGGTGAACGCGTACAAGCCGCCGACGAGAAAGAAGCCGCTGGTCGACAAGCCGACATGAGCAGAGCCGCGAAAAAAGCCCGCTACCTTTCGGGCAGCGGGCCAGTCAACAGTCGTGGGAACGCACTGTAATGGGAGTACAACAGTGCAACCGCCTAAGTTTTTCGACGCAACAATGTTCCATGTGCTCCCGCGACGGCTGACGGATCGCGCGCATAGTACGAAAGGCGTTCGTCGCGCCGGCCCTCGTCCTTTTCTGATCAGGTGATCCGGAACTCAGTTTCGAGGTTGATCTGCGTGGACGTCGAGCCCGAGGTCTGCCGCAGCTTGTAGTATCGGTAGGCCGTGGAATTCGACCACGTCACTTCCGTTATCAGCGCACCGCCAAGCGTGAAGCTGCTGCCCTGCCCTGTATAGGTGCTGTCGTCGTTGGAACCTTCAAACACCCAGGTTCCGTGTGACTGGGTGCCATCCTGAAGCCAGTGGAGCCCGGTCAGGATCTTCCCGGTTCCCAGGTCGAACTTGATCTCCTTGGTCGACTCGCCGCCCGAGAATTGAACACCGCCCGACGGGTCTGTGAGGTCACCATTGATCAGGTGATTGATGGCGCCGCCGGTGATCGACGCAGTCGTGGATATGGTGATGAGCGCAGTGCGATCGTCATACTCCCGGGTGTCTCGCGCTGCATCACCAGACGCCGCAATACGGAATTCTATTTCCTCCAACCACGGGATGTTCGACGTCGTCCCGGCGGTCTGGCGCAGCCGGTAGTATCGATAGGCTGTGCTGTTGGTGCCCGTGAAGTCGGTTAAGGGAAATGCACCCAGGGTGAATAAGCCACCGATCTGCGTGTAGGAGCTATCGTCGTTCGAGCCCTCGAACACATAGGTGCCTTGGCTGGTGCCCTGGTTCTGATACCACCGGAAGCCGTCGATGATCTTGGCGGTTCCGAAATCGAATTTAACGACTGTCGCCGTCTGTCCGTTGCCGAAGACGAGTGAGTCCGTGGTGTTGGTCCCCATTCCGCCATTGACAAGATTGCTTATCGATCCGGCGATTATTGAACCCGCCACCAGAGTTGCGGTGATTGAGGCGGTCCGATCGCCGCGCCCGCCGGTGTTGAAATATGAGGTTGGGGAGCCGCCACCGCCGCCAGAGATGGGCGGGCTGGGGACCGGAAAAGGAAACGTCATGCTGCCCTCCTTACGTTATGGCTGAGTGGATCGATCTTCATGCCGACCTTGTCGGGCCAGCGATGCAGCTGGGTGATCGTCACGCCGCTGGGGCTAACGACCGTCATATCGAGAACCCCGCCGATCAGATGCTGCCGATCGGTGTTGTCGTCAAACGGATCGACGGCGACCTTGATGCGACGGAAGTTCTCGAAGATCGCGACCGCGTGGCGGGCAAGCCAGGCCTGCATGGTCTCTCCCTTGCGCGGTGGCGCGATACCCATTGCTTGCAGGCTGATGGCCTCGCCGTTGGTGCCGAACCCCCAATGCATGGGTCCCGGATCGATCAAGGTCGACGGCGCACACCCGAATTCCACCGGCCTGTTCTGGAACATCCGGTGCACCGGGCCGGCACTCTCCGAAACTCCTGCGATCAGGATTTCGAGGTTCGGCGATTCAGGCATGCCGGGCAGCGCTGCATCGAGGTCGAGCAGCATCCGGTCGAAGCCAATGGCCTCGGCTGAGAGGATGATCCTCTGAGAGACGGTCTCCCCGAAGGCGACATTGCCGCGGAAAGCAACGGCCAGCGGCAGACGATCCGAGACAGCGACTTTTCGCTGTACCCCGAGCAGCACACCGTCACGATCGTAGAGTGCCCCATCGGTTAGCACGATGACGGCGCCGCCGTCGAATGACTTTGCGGAGAGAATGCCCGACATTTATGCGGCCTCCATGATTTCGGAAGTGATCTGCGATGCTGCGCAGGACAGGCCGGCCAGCGTGCATTCCTCCTCGAGCACATCGCGCACGGCAACCGGCTGGCGACCCGCCCGCTTGAGGAAGAAGAACGAAACACTCGACACACTCGACACACCAAAGGCGACGCCGAGATCGGGGCCGAGCGCGAGCCCGCTTTCGCTGTAATAGCCGTTGTTGACGTAGCCGACGGCATTCGGCTGGAACGAATCCAGCAATTGCAGATCGCTGATCCGATATATCCACCAGGTCGCCCCGCCTCCGGTGTTGGGCGTCCCGCTGTGCACCAGGATCTGGTCCGGCGCGCATTTCATCCTCCGGTTGAAGGAGCTGCTTGGCAAGACCGTGAGGCTGTGCCCTGTCGAAGAGCGCAGCAGCGTCGACAGGTCCGGCGTGTAGATGAAGACGTCGCCGTTCACGGTCACGATGATGACGCTGTCTGAATCGTCATCGTAGTAGCAGCCGGCGATCGCCGCGGTGAGGCCTGCCGGCGTGATCGATGTATCGACCAGGCCAGCGGCCTCAGTCTCGACACGGATGATCGCTGTGTGGGAACTGGCGACCATGTAGCCATATTGCGGGCCGACGCTGATGCCGTAGGAAACATCAGGCGTATATGCCGTGACCGCCGTCCAAACGATCTCATAGAGCGTGCCGCTCAGGCCGCAGGAAAGCAGCGTGAAGACCTTTGCGCCCGCCTGCAGATATTCGAGGACATAGGTGGTGCCGTTGATCGAGACGTCATCGGAAGGGCTGCCCGCATAGACGAGGTCCGAATAGGTCACCGGCCGCGCGAGTGCCTGCAGGAAGGCGCCGGTCGCGGCATCGAAAATCGAGAACCCGCTGCCATCCGACTTGATGATGTTGTTGCGACCGTCGATCAGAACGGACCTGTTAGACCCAGCCCACGCAAAGGTGCGATGCGTGCCCGACGGAATATCCCAGATACTGTTGACGGCCACGGCATACTTACCGCGGACGTCGACCGGGCATTGCGCACCAATCACCACCGCCGGCGACAGCGCCTTGCTGATATAGCTGTCGATCGCCGACTGGGTGATCTCGCCCTCGATGTTGGGAACGCGAATGCCGAACTCATCGAGTGGCAGGTTCTTGATGACGACGTAAACGATGCCAGGCCATGCCGGGACCATGCCGGCGCCGCGGTCGGCCTCGATATCAGGATCGGGCTTCTGAGTATCGGTGCCCAGATAGACCCGGATGATGGCACCCTTGGCGACGCCGATCGCCGTGCTGCCATGGTCGATGGCGTCTTGCAGTGCTTCGGCGGAAACATCGAAGATCAGCTTGTCGTCGGCCCAGATGCGGATGACACCGCTTGCCGGGCCATTCCAGGCGAAGGCGACGGCGAACGTCGCGGTGTAGGAATATTCGGTGACCTCGGGGCCGAGCGCCTTGCCCTGGCGGTACTTCTTGACGTGTTCGTCGACATGGTCGCCCTTGAGCCAGATCACGGCACCGGCGGTGCGGATCGCACCATGCCAGCGGGTGAGCTGTTCTCCATAGCGTGAGGTCTGTGCCTTGAGGCTTTCGGCGCGGGGGCCCGTGATCTTCTGCGGGAAGAAATAGGCGATGGCGAGGTTGATCCCGATGCCGACCGCGGTCGTCGCGATTGAGCCAAGCAGACCGCCGCCGACAGCGGCACCGACAAGCGGGGCTATGAAGGCCATCTACGCGGCCCTCCGCCCGATTGATTTGGCCAGGCTCGGGCGGCGCCGGAAGATCGCTTCGAGCTCGAGATCATCCTTTGCCTGGGATGCTCGTGTCGGATGCAACAGGGCAGCCCAGGAAGGGCGGCCGAAACGACGTTCGATTTCGGTCTGGTCGAGCGGCGTCCTGCCGCCTTCGCGTGCGGGCCAGAGCGCGTCACGCCAAGCCTCATCAGCGTCGCTTTGGTCGGTTGCCGCGATCTGCTCGACGACTTCCTCCACTTGCGGGAGAGGTTCCTCGAGGCGCTTGGCGCCAGCGAACAGCCGTTGATGCAACCGGCGCCGCTCTGCCACGGCATTGTTCAAAGCCCTGGCCTGAGCAAGCCTGACATCGGCGCTGCCCTTCGCTTGCGGCCGCAGACTGGCGATCGTGGTCTCTGCGTCCACGAAATCGGAGATGAGTTCGGTACGCGCGGAAGGGTCGAGACCATGTCGCACGAGGTCATCAGCCACTCGGAGCCAATGCTCGCGTGCTCGCTTTGACTTAAAGCGCGGTGGTACATGAGGAATTTTCACATTTTTCCCCTGCGAAATCGTACAATCTGTCCGTGCCCCCAGAGCGGTTGGCGCCCATTTCGTCGATTTCCGGACGTTCCGGCCCCCCGGAGGGTGAAGGATTGATCACGATGACACCACGCGTATGCTTTCGCGCCGGTCGGCATAGCTGGCGTTGCTCCGGCCGACTGATGCGGCAAGCAGCCTGAACACCTTGGCGGCCAGCTCATCGATCTGGTGCTCTTTGGCGCCGCCGATGGCCTGCAATGCCGCGGCATGCGCGATGCCGTGCAGTCGGCTGGCTTCGTCCTGGTCCATCATGATCGGCATGCCCTTCGAGGTATCCATCTCGGCCGCGTCGATCGCCTTGACCAGCAACCGACGAATCGAGCTCGGCGAGGTGCCTATTTCCGTTGCGATTTCCTCGATGGTTGGGGTCATCGTGCGTCCTTTCCGTCTCGGCCGCGCTTCACTGCCAACCGCCAGCCTGCGGTGCCGTCACCTGGCACCAGGCCGGTCGCCGTATCCAACTCGCAATGCCACACGCTCCCATCATGGCTCACCATCGCACCGCGCTGATATTGCTGCGCAGCTCGCCACACGCCCTTGTATTCTGGTGTTGGCCTTTTCTCGAGTTCGGCGATGCGCTCTTCTGCCTCTGCTAAGCGCTGGCTGAACCAGGCTTCGATTCCTGCGATCGTACCGATAGCGGTCATAAGCATTTCGGCGGTGATAACCTCGTCAGGGCTGCGGAAGATCTTGGCGCCTAAGCCAAGCGCCTGGTCGATGTGCCAATCCCGCATTGCGACATAAGCCGCTTCAATTTTGGCATGGTCGCCAACCTTGCGGGCACCATGCGGATAGTCTGGCTCTGGGAGATTGCTTGCGCTGGAAGCCGGTGCGTCCTCTTCGACGACGGTGGCGCTTAGATTTCCCGACGCATCGCGCTCGGTATGAATGCGTTTCACTTTTTTGGCCGGTTGCTGCGGGCGTTCTCTGTCCCATGAGCGCATGGCTTTGGCTGCCGGCCTGGAAGTATCGGCTTCTCCGAGTTCGGTCTTGAAGCGGCGCTCCCTCTGCTTGGCGAGCAATTGGTTTATGTCGCTGATCTCGCCTTTGAGGCGCTGCTGCAGGTCGACATTCTGGTCCAATGCGTGCTGGCGCTTGTCGGCATCGAACGCCGATTTCTTTTGGGTCAGCAGCTTTTCCAGCCGCGCGATCTCGGTGTCGATCTTGCCCAGATCGATGGCGAGATGATCGGTGGCAGGATGGGACGGGCGCTTAGCCATGGCTCAGTTGTGGCTCATGCTACGGGTGAGATAGCCGTTGGTCGTCTTCCGGCCGTCGCGGCTCGCCTTCACAGGCGGAACTGTCGAGACGCGGCGCCAGAACTTTTCCGAAAGATGACCGACAGGCTTCAGGCCGCGGGTGAGGTCAAATTTCGCTTCCCAGATTTGGCCGGCGTATCGGCAGCGCTCGTTTTCGCGGTAGCTCACCTGCGAATGCCAATCTTGGACTTTCATGCTCGGGATCCTTTGCCAATCATTTTGTCGATGGTGCTGCCGACGGCGGCTTGGAGAAACTGCTTGGCGGCTGGCGCGCCACTGACAAGGCCGGGCATCTCGACGCGATATTCTCGGGCTTCGGCACCGAGAGCTGAGGCGATGTCGAGCAATTCGAAAACCCGGCCGATGTGACAATTGATCAGCGCGCCAAGGCCTTCGATGTCGGCGGCTAGATAGGTGCGGACGTGCTCGTGATAAGTCGACCGCTTCTGGTTGAACTCGGCGCGTGCATCGCGGTCGAGAGCTTGGGCAGCGACGATCTGCGCTTCAAGGTCCTCGAGCGTGCGGCGGGTAATTTCTGTCGGCTGGATTGTCTTGGTGGGGTTCTCGACGGTGGCTTCGACCCTCATGGTCTCCCGGCGGTTAACCAGGTTGGCCAAATTGGCTGAAGCTTCGCGCGATGCCTTCTCTGCAGCGAGATATTCGGCACCCGGCTTTGGAAGCTTCAGTGCGCGCCGGAAACAGGCGGCATCGGGTTCGGCGGCTTTCAGGCGGGCAAGCATTCGTCGCTCCCAAAGGGTGAAATCCAAATCAGGCGGTGAGTCTAACCCAGGCCAGCTATCCGTAACCGGCGAGGCTGTTACGCTTAGGCGAACCTATCGGCGAAGCTTCTGCACATGGCTTCGAACGCCTCTCTGACCTTGGCCGGATCGTGTTCGTCCTGCATGCTGAGTTCGCCGACCTCGATCAACGCATCACGCATAGGGCGATCGATGACGACATCGGCCCGGATGCTCTCGACTCGGCCCACTTCTTCGCGATGAGAACCGACGCGGCACGCGGCCGAGCAGAACCGCGCATCACGCCGTTTGCCGCTGAGACTGGCACCGCAGCGCCTGCATTCGACAGCCGGCGCCATCATGGCAGCGCTCCGACGACGAGGGCCAGGAGGAAACCGACGGCGGCGATGGTCAGCGCGACTTGACCGGCATACGTCGTTTTGCTGCGCCGGCTATCTGTTTGATGACGTCGTAGGAACGAATGACGTCCGCGCGAGTTGATGCTGCTAAGATTTTCGCTCTCTAAGGAGCCGGCACCATGTTGTTTGAGCCGTTGAATTCGGACGGTCACCTCCGCAGCCTGGTTTACCATGGCGCCCGACTGCAGTTGTTGCATGATCGCGTGCTGAAAAAGTTCGACAAGGTGGCCGCCTCGGCGGACAAGGTGGAGGCCGCGGCAGAACTGTTCGCTAATGCTGCCCGGCCAGCCGAAAGCCATGTGACGCTGGGGATCTGAAGCCATCAGCCAGCGCTCGACCTCGCAGAAAAACCAGATTGACCATCTCAGAACATCAATGTGGTTTCGCGCGAATTTTCGGCCCCAGCGGTCTAGGCGCTTGATCAGGGTCGGAAGCGTCAGCCCCGCCCCGATCATGACGGGTCGTCCTCTCGGCCTTCCGGGAAGCGTCGCCAGTATTCGCGCTCGAGCGTAGCGGCCACCAGATCGCCCGACGGCGACCGCGTCGCGTCGTGCGCGGCCTGGTGCTCAGCCAGGAAGCGATCATCCGGCATCCGCTCGATTGCCTCGGATAGGCAGGCGAGCGCCTGGTCGATCCAGACGGCTGCGGCGCGGAAGGCCAGCGTCATGCCGCGCTGCCTCCCGGCCGCTGGCCCTGACCGGCGAGCGTCCAGAGTTCCCGCTGCACTGCGTCGTGGAAATCGCGCAGTTCGCTGTTGATGGCGTCGTGATCGATACCGGCGCGCTGCATCTGCCCGGCAATGGCAGCGATGGTCTGCTTCCAGTAATTTGTCGCCGCGGCACCATGCTTGGTCGACAAGACCTCAGCGACCCGGCGGACCTTGCCGGAACGCTTTGCCAACGGGAAGGCGACAACTTTGCAGGGTGGGGTCCAATCCAGGAGGCTGAGTTGCTTCACGCTGCCCTCCCCTTGGCTCGCGCGTATGCACTACCTTCACAACCTTCGGAGCCCTTTGAATGAAGGTGTTCTTCTAAGGTAGTTCCCTTAAGGTGTTTGGGTGGTAAGTTTGCCACCTCAAAAGAGGGTGGATTTGCCACCTCAAATCCCCCTCGATTTGCCACCTCAACCGGCTTTTGAGGTTGTAGATTTGCCACCTCAACCTTCTCGTTTTCGAACTCCTCCATGCGCAAATGCATGGCGTCCAGAACCATGTTCGCGCGATCGCCCAGGAAGCTGTATTCGTTCGACGCTCGCTTGTGCGGACGGCTCTTCTGCAGCCACGCCAGCCGCGGGCGACCGTCCCTGTGAGCAACCGCGCAGAGCCGCTTGGTCGTGGCCATGATGGCATCGCGGGAACGAAACAGCTGCGCGGCCAGCCTGTCGACTGATGGCCACGCTACACGAGACACGCTGTTGACGTGTTGCATCACCCGGAAGGCGACACGAAACTCGGCATCGGTCATATCTTCATCGACTGACATGGCGTCGAGCATGTCGAGCTTCCACGAGGTGAACGCGCGTTGGTCGGTGTCTTTGCTCATGCGGCGCGCGCCCGGCGCAGCGTGGTTTCACGGATGACGACAACGGCTTGGTGCGACGTCAAGCCGAAGCGTTGCCGCAGAGCCGGCACGATCGGCCGCTCACAGGTGCCATAGTTTGCGCAATACCATTCGACGGCATGGTCGACCGCCGCTGAGTGCTCGTGTTCTGCCGGCGTGAGGTCGATCATGCGGCCGCCCTCCCGTCCGGCAAGGCGTCACGCCATGCAGCCGCATCCTTTGCCAGGATGATGGTGCGGCGCCCGACCTTCCGACATTTCAGCCGGCCGGCCGCAATTTCCTCATAGACCAGCGACCGACCAATGCCATGGTCAGCGCCGAATTCCGGTATTGTATAGGCGGCCTTTTCGGGCCCTACCGTTGCATGTCCTACCTCGCTCATCCTTCACTCCTTTCGAAATCGAGGCATAAAAAAAAGACCGCGCCGAACACCCTGCGTTTGACAGGGAATCCGGCACGGTCTTCGGATTGGTTACGACTTCAAACTGTTGCTTGTTTCCCAACCCAAGGAAACGCGCAGCCTCCGGTCCGTGCAACCTTTGGCCCAGCTCTCAGTCGTTATCTAGCGATAGTCAGGTTCGTCGGCCTGTGTGAGCCCCTCTTGGGCTCGCCCCTTCCGTGTCGAGTCGATGCGGTACCCGACGGCGCGACTTGCTGCGATCTCTTAGGGGAATCTAATTCGCTTCGGCTTGGTCCGCAAGTGTCCGTCAACGGCAGTCAACGGTTTCACAGGGTTAAAATGAGTTTTCCCCCAAACTTGCTTTCATCTCTGGCCGCCCATCTGAACAATGTTGCTGCCTTCCTGCGGAACTAGTGGCACGACGGCCGCAGCGGCGAGATCCTCAAGTCCGTCGACAATCCACCGGCCATAATGCCTTTCTATCATCGGAACAGAGGTGTCATGGAGAGCAGCAACAAGCCTGATCGGCAGGTTCGCCCGGATGCCTCGCACGATCGAACTATGCCTCAGGCCGTAGGGGATCACCGCCGGCATTCCTGCGCGCTGCCGGACATCGTTCCAAGGCCGCTGTAATTCGCTCGGCGACTGCCATCCAGCACGGCCAGCGCGTTCCCAGCCAATCGTGCCGGCAACCTGTTTGCTGCGCCACCGCTCTAGCAGCGTCTCACCATCCATACGGCCCGCCGTGGCCGGCAAGAGCGCGTCCAGCACGTCCTTGCCGACTGGATAGGGCACGCTGGCAATCTTGCCTCCCCTACCCTTGCGCGAGCTTGGGATTATCAGGCGCCCTTGGGCTCGCTGCACGTCGCCAACCTTCATGCGGGCAATCTGCGAAAACCTCGCTCCGGTCGCCGCAAGCACCACGACGAAACGATATAGGTCACCATCCCAATCTTGTTCGGCATCGATCTCACGGGCGGCGCTGATCACCGTCCCCACTTGGGCGGCGGTTAAAATCTGATTGTCGCGCGCAAGCGGTACAGCATCGTCACTGTCCGACTTTTCAGCCTTAAGGCCATGCTTGATGATCGCCGGCAGTGTCGGATCCAGCCGCTCCCGATGCGTGGAATATGCCCCGTTGAGCGCCGCCTTCAGATCATTGATCAGCCGCTGTTCGGTCGATCCTTTCAATTCTTGTGGCAAGCCGCCCCGCCACGTCAGAAGGTCGCTTTCCTTCAGCATGTGCAAGGTCACGGTGGCCAGCGCCTCCTCGGGAACAGCCTCCTGATTGCCGCGCTTGTCCTGCCCTAACACATACCGCCGCAACCGCTGCCCGGCATCGGAACGCACTGTGCGGCCTTTCCTGCGGCTGTCTCTGGCGTCACGTTCGGCAACGTAGGTTTCCACGGCAAGGCGAACGGTGAGCACCGGCCCGGCGCCGGCGGCCTTCGCATCCTGCCTGGCCTTGGCGACGATCTGGCGAGCATTAGTTTCCGCCTGGGCGAAAGTCAGCAGGCCGTCAGTCGACTTGTCGTTGACGTCGTTCGCAGGGCCGACGGGCGATTGCAGGTAATTGGCGCCTTCTCCCCAATTACGCCAGCGGGCAAACCAAACCCCTCCCCGCTTGCCGCGCCGATACCAGATTGCGGCGTCTGCATCGAGCCGGCGTGCGTACTCCCCGGCCGGCAGCTTGGAACGCGCGCTTGCCGTAGTGATTGGAGCTTCCTTGAGGGTCTTTGCCATCGTGCTTTCCCGCCTTCCGCTTGGAACACGTCGAATATACGTCGAATAAACGTTCGTGTACACCAGCGGACGTTAGAGAACGAAAGCCTTGCGCTACATGGATTTACACGGACAACAGCGGACGCGAGAACGTCGAAAAGCCAGCCCTTTCACGGCGGTAACAGGGGTTCGATTCCCCTTGGGCGTACCAGATCTTTCAAGCACTTAGCCGATCTGCATTTCCCGTCCAACGTTTGGCCAATATCTCACAGCGAATCCGGGCAGTGTCTCCGTGCGATACCGACCAGGAGCTGCCGCCAGCACGATCGCTAACAGACGGCTGGTGGCCGCGAGCAATGTCGTGGCCGCCGCTTTCGGAGTTTTTGTTGGTCTGACCTTGGTGGACTTCCCAGACTTCCATGGACACTGATGATGTATCAGAAGGGCGAGCTTCTTGGAAATCAACTTGCCCCCTTTGAGGAGCGCCTTACGAAGTGAACACTATCAAGGGCTGGTGGTCGACTGAGCGCCTTTAAGGTTTTTTCAATATAGCTAAATTAGCATTTGCGAATGCGCTTCTCCGTTCTGCTGTTATGCTGGGCAGGATTCTTCGGTTGGGACTTTGCTACCAACGAAGGAGAGTTCACGATTGGTCTTGGTACGCGAGTTGCCCACCTGATCCACATGATTTCGCGACTTCTGTGAAGACGTGTGCCTGGCCGGCGCCAGGATGACTGGCATGCGGTCGTGGATCGGCGCCACGTCTCCTTCATCACCAGCCCTTTCCGCCTCTGCGCGAAAAGCGGTGGACCGTAACCAACCGTGATCTTCATGCATACGCACTAATGTAGTCTTTGTTTCAGCCGGCTCCCCACCCGAGTCGGCTAGGCCCGGCGGTTCATCCCAACACTACCCCAACGAGGAACTGTCGGGCCGCTAAGGGCAAGTGTCCAGCCTTCCGCTTCTCAGGCGTCAGCGCGTGGTTCGTGAACCGCAGGTTTCGTCATCGCGGCTGGCTGCACGGCATTCGTGACAGAAGACTCCCTTGATCAATCCCCAATGCATGCAGGAATGATCCGGCCCGAGCCTCCGACCATGACCCAAGTTGGGTCCGTTTGTTGGCCCCGGAATTGCAAGTCCTTATATTTATCGGACGGAAGGACAAGAGATGAGGATTAGGGTGGTCCCGCTAAGCGGGAAGGCGATTCACGGACAATCTTTCATCGACCTTTGGGTTCTGGCGATTTCAAATCCGGAACAAACGGAGGCGTTACCCACCTAATCGACGGAAACCGCGTGACGGTGAACCTGGGCATTCCCGTCACCGTAGATGCCGACACCGTCAAACTGATGACGCCCTACAAGCCGCCGACGCGGAAGATACCCCTGGTCGACAAGGCCACATGAAGCGCCCCACACGCGCTATCTTGCGCTAACGGTTAGATGACTGCCGGCGTCTAATTTAGACGACGCTTGCACTCCTCCCTTGATCACGCGATGCTCAGTTTGGGCAATAAAGGGGCGGGGTTTTGCGTAGATACCGACACGTCGTGTCATCGCGCACCGCATGGAGCGCATGATCACAGACTTATTTCTCGCTGGCGTCGCCGGTTTCTCAATCCTCATTCCGCTTTACTTCATCCTCAAATGACAACCCGCCTGGCTCTCTCGGTCATGTCGGGATCGTGGATCGGCGCGACGCAGGCTGATACAACGCTGAGAGACAGGGGGTCGAGGGGCGGCACCGCGTCGGCAATATTGCGGGATGCGGCGCCCACTGCAGCCGATGCATATGCCTTTCACCAGCCGCTCGGCTCCTCGATCTTGTCGAGCAGACGGGCCGGTGGTTAAATGGAATGCGAAGGGAGCGCTAATATGGCATTTGACCTTTCGGCGAATACACGCGCTCCTGCGGCAACGCCCCCGAAATATCTCTTTGGTCCGCTCGCGGACTTTCTGATGCTTGGCGGCAGCGCGTTCCTGATCTTGCCGGCGCTGTACTTCGTGCCACTGAGGTACGAAGGGCTGGTGGCGGCGGCGATGCTTTTCCTGGCTTATCTGATCAACTATCCGCACTTCGCCCACTCATACCAGCTCTTCTACCGCAATTTCGGGCGGAAGTTGCGCGGCGACGGATACGACAGGACCCTCCAGATCCGCTACATCTTCGCCGGCATCGTCGTTCCCCTGCTCATGGGCGCATTTTTTGCCTACAGCTCGATAACGGCGGACGCCCGGCTGCTGGGAAACGCAACCAATGCGATGTTCTTTTTCGTGGGCTGGCACTACGTCAAGCAAGGCTACGGCATATTGATGGTGGATGCCGTCCTGAAGCGCAGGTTCTTCTCCGATCCGGACAAAAAAATCCTGCTGATCAACAGCTATGCCGTCTGGCTGTTCGCATGGCTTCAGACGAACACGGCTGTCAGCCAGGGAAAATACCTGGGGCTGGAATATTATACGTTTGCCACCCCTGCATGGCTCAATACGATTGCGCTGTCGGCCGCGGCCGCTTCCACGGCAGCCGCTGCCGTGATGCTGATCAATCGTTGGAGCAGGAGTGGCGGCAGCCTGCCGTATAACGGCATCATCGCCTACATCGCGTCGCTATACCTTTGGATTCTGATCGTAAGAACAAATCCACTCTGGCTGCTCGTGGTGCCGGCGCTCCATTCCTTGCAATATCTGGCGGTGGTCTGGCGTTACCAGAGCAATGTCGAGCGTGACGGGCGTGGTGCCGAAGAAGTGTCGCCATCCAGAATCCTGTCCATCCTTGGTCCGGCCTACAGGGTGCGGCTTCTGGAGTTCATCAGTGCTGGCCTCCTCCTTGGCGGTCTGGGTTTCTGGCTTCTCCCGACCGCGCTGACGGCCCTTGTACCCTATGACCGGGACGTCCTGGGATCGTCGCTGTTCTTCTTCATCGTGCTGATTTTCATCAACGTGCACCACTACTTCCTGGACAATGTGATGTGGCGCCGCGGCAATCCCGAGGTGTCGAAATATCTGTTCCGTTAGAGCTTTTTGCGCTCAAGCGGAATCGCCTGGCGTAATGCGGAAATGGACCGGGGAAGGGATCCAGTCCCGCCCGATCCACCGGTCCATCAGCTTTGGAATTTTGGAGGCCTCGCCTCGGAATCGAACCGAGGCTTCCGAGATTTGCAGTCTCTAGCGTAGCCGCTCCGCCACGAGGCCATACGTGCTTTGGTAACGGGCGAAAGTTTAAAGATTCTTGATGTCTTGGGTAAAAATTTCGACAACAACCGTTGCGGAAAAGAGCCGGCCCAGGACCCCTTTGCCAGATTTGAATTGAATGCCCTCGACGAGGGGAACTCATGCAGCCTGACCACGGACCTCGAGGCCAGCAGATTCTCGGCCTGGCAGACTACGTGGCTAACTGCCGACCAGTGGCACGGTAACGGTGGTCGCGTAGTTGATCGGGTAGGCGTTGAAATATGGGAAATCTATCACGAACGCATAGGCAGCGGTCAGGTGCGCCATGCGAAAGCCGCCGCTCGCCGGGTCGGTGGCGATCGTGACGTTCACATTCCTCAGACCCAGCGCAAGCAGTTTCTGCGTCGCGATCGCCTGGATGTCGGCCTGGGTCAGCGTGTTGTTAAGCTGCAGGGACCGTGCGGACGCCTCCAGCGTGTAACGAACGCTGGAAGCCGAATTCATAGACCAGCCGAAGGCGAAGATTCCGAATAGCAGCATGATAAGGAACGGTGCGATCAGCGCGAATTCGAGCGCGGCTCCGCCCGATCGATCGGCCCTGAAGCCTCCCGCATTACCGAACACGGATCAGCTCCTGCTGGCCGATCGTGCTGGGGGCGGAAAAGACGCCGAAGGTGAAGGGCGGAGTCCACGTCGCCGATGCGTCGATCTGGACAAAGACCGACGGTGCCTTCGGCCCGCTGCACAAGGTCGAAGCGACGACCACGGTCGTCCCGCATTTGTAGATCCGGCTCAGCGTAACCTGACCGTCGTCCGGCATCCTCTCCCAGTTCGCCAGTGCCGCGGCCCGCGTCGCGCTGTCGTCGGCGGAGCCCGCCAAGACCATGTTCGCTGCCGTCTTCACGCCGGCGCGCATCGACAGCGAACTCGTGACGTATGACCAGCCGTCGGCGATGCCGAGCAGTACCAGACACAGGATCGGCAGGACCATCGCGAACTCAACCGCGGCACCGCCCGCGTCCTCGCGAATGGCTGAGGTCAATCGGTGGGCCCCGCGCTTCATTCGACAATCGCCACTGACGCCGCCGCGGGGATGTCCTTCATTCCCAGACTCGAGCAGTCCTGGTTGATCGTGGAATTGCCAGACCACTGGATAGTGTCGGCCACAATCTGCGTGCAGCCATTCTTGCCTGAGAAGTTGCCGAGGTAGTTGACCTGCTGCTTGGGGAAATAGATGGCGCCGGTCAGCAAGGATGTTGCCGTACCGTTGAAGGTGCTCTGCGCCGCCGCGCCTGTCCTGTCGCCGTAGAACAGCATGCCGGAATAGGTGCCCGACTGCGGCGCGCTGAGCGTCACGTTGGCGTTTCCGTTCATGCTGACGGTGCTGCTGCCGGCCATGAAGATGGTTACGCCGTCGCCCTGGATGACCGCGCCCGCGTTGATTTTCAAATTGCCCTGCACGACATAGACGCCGGGCGAAAGCGTGACATTGCCGGAGAGGTCCATGCCACTGCAATAAGTCCCGGGCTGGATTGTTTGCGTTGTCTTATTGCCTTTGAGATTCTGGCATGGGTTGCTGGCGGCGGGCGCTGGCACGCTGGCGAACGGATCGGATACGGGCAAGGCCTGGGTGATCGGAGAGTTGCAGACCGTCGTCACCGGATTGTTCAGCACGACGCCGCCCGCCGATATCAGGCAATCGACCTGGAGGGCCGCCGAGCCCTGAAGCCGGATGGCGTCCGGGGCGATCGAATTGGACGTCACCACGCAACCAGTGACCTTCACGCTGGTATTGCCGGAAAACAATACAGCCTGCGAGGCGGTCGGATCGAGCGCGGTCATGCAGGCCTTCGAGGCGTTGGTGATGAGCGCCACCGCCCTCGCCCGCTCCGGCACCTTGCCCTGCGTGAAGACGGAGGTGAACATCCGGTCGAGGTTCTGGTCGAGGATCACCTCGACCGCCTTTTTGGCAGCATTCGGCCCTGATGTCGGCGGCGTGTTGACGACGATGGTGCCGTTCCCGAGGCCGTTGTCGGTCGCCGACTGGGTCGCGGCCGCCGTGATCGATGCCGTGTCGGACCCCGCGAGCTTTTCCAGCGCACCGGCATAGGCGGCCGCGTCGGCCGTGGCCTGCAGTTTTAGGCTGCTGTAATACCAGTAGGAGGTCTCGACGCCGAAACCCGCCGCACCGACGACGATCGGCAAGGCTAGGGCGAAGATCGTGGCGACATTCGCGTTCCTACCCCGGCGGATGCCGTCCGCCAGGTGCCGAATCCGGGTGAAGCAGTTGAAGCCCATAGCATAAATTAGTAAGCACGCATGTATGAAGGAACGGCTAAAAAGTTCGGTCGATTTTTGGTGAGGATGTACAATCGCCTCGACAAGGCCGACAGGCAGGCATCATCGCGGCCGATTGGACCGCGGCAACCAAAGGCCCCGTAGGAGCGCATAGCCGGCTGACAATAATTTTTTCAGGCGGACAGGCTTGGCCTAGCCGGCTGACAATAATTTTTTCAGGCGGACAGGCTTGGCGTCGCCTCGACCGTCGGGGCAGCCAAAAGCTCGCGCTGCACGGCTAGGAAGAACCTGCGAACTTCGTCACTGGCTGCCGTTCTGTCCCTGCCGGATCCGACCACGAAATCGAGCAGCTCCGCCGCTTTTGCCTTCCAGAACGAGGTGGCGGTCTCACCATGCAGATTGCCGAGCTTGGCGGCAACTTCCCTGACCAGGAACAGCTGACGATCGATCGGGAACGCACGGACTTTTTCTGGGGACATCTTCCGAACCATGAGACTGACGCAACGAATCAACCATTGCAGAACAAGCAATGGCTAACCGCGAAGGTGGAAACGGAAGCTTAACGGCGCCGGCTGATGCATCACCGCATGAGAATTGTCAGGCGCACTCGAAGCTGAACTGGTTCACCCCATTCGAAGCGGCCTTCAGGCCTGCAGTGCTCTCGCCTCGCCGCCGCGCTTGCGCGGCGCCATCATGTCGCCGGCCATCAGTCCGGTGACGCGGCAGAACGCCATGAACGCCCGGCAGGCGTCTTCGGTCTTGACCACATCCACCGTCGCGCCAAAACAGGCATTGAAGGCTCTCTGATACACCGGTCCCTGCCGGCGTGCCGGACAATCCTGCAGAAAATCGAGCGCCTGTTCGACGCTGTAGATTTCCTCGACGGGCAAGCCTGGGCCTGGTGCGATGCGTACCGGCACCTCGAATTGCAATCTGTCCATCCGACATCTCCCGACCGGCATCGCCCAGCAACGCCGCTCGTCGTCAAAAGTTGCTTTGTCCGCTTTGTGCCGCGGAAATGTGTCGTCACTGCGGAAAGCTGCCTCCTTTGCCGCAGCTGGCAAAGGCAAGGCCTGCCGTCATCGGCCATTCGGCGCACCCGGTTGCATTGGATTGATCCGAAAAACGACGCGCCGCACCACCAATGCGCGGCCCTCGACCGCCGCACGGGTCGCGACGCGAAATAGTTTGGAATGGGGATGAACGTGCGGTCCAGGATCGCCTCGGCGAGCGAAAATCCGGGCGGCTCGGGCCACATCAGGCAGTTCGTCCTTGAACCTTTCGCCCCCAAGTGCCAAATCTGATGGCATCTTCGCGGCTGCACTCCTGCGGCGCGTCACCTTCTATACGGACAAAATGGTCACCTATCTCGACGCCGCCACGGCACCGCTCAGAAACACCGGCCAGATCCGTCTCTATGGCGAGGAAGGCTTTGCCGGCATGCGCAAGGCATGCGACCTCACCGCACGCTGCCTGGACGAGCTGGTGCCGATGGTCGGTCCCGGCGTCACCACCGACACCATCGACCGCTTCGTCTTCGAATTCGGCATGGACCACGGCGCACTGCCGGCCACGCTCAACTATCGCGGTTACACGAAATCGTCCTGCACCTCGATCAACCATGTCGTCTGTCACGGCATTCCCGACAACAAGCCGTTGAAGGATGGCGATATCGTCAACATCGACGTGACCTACATCCTCGATGGCTGGCACGGCGATTCCTCGCGCATGTATCCGGTCGGCACGATCAAGCGGGCTGCCGAACGCCTGCTCGAGGTCACCCACGAATGCCTGATGCGCGGCATCGCCGCCGTCAGGCCAGGAGCGCGTACCGGTGCCATCGGCGCTGCCATCCAGACTTACGCCGAAGCCGAGCGCTGCTCGGTGGTGCGCGATTTCTGCGGCCACGGCGTCGGCCAGCTCTTCCACGACGCACCCAACATCCTGCACTACGGCAATGCCAATGAAGGCGTGGAAATGCGCCCCGGCATGATCTTCACCATCGAGCCGATGATCAACCTCGGCCGGCCGCATGTGAAGGTCCTGTCGGATGGCTGGACGGCAGTGACACGTGACCGCTCGCTGTCGGCGCAATATGAGCACACGATCGGCGTGACCGACGCCGGCTGCGAGATTTTCACACTGTCGCCCAAAAAGCTCGACCGTCCCGGCTTGCCGGCTTAGCAGGCCGCAGCGAGGTCTTGGCCTCTATTGCCTGAGTCCGCTCGGTCAATAGCGGCCTATTTCCAGCGTTTGCGTGGCCGCCAGTCTTCGTCCTCGTCCTGGTCTCGGAACCACCGCATTATTTCCCGGCAACTGCGCGGACGGCCATCGCTGACCCTGCCATCGGTGCAGGGATCATAGCGTTCGCGCGGGTAATAGTCGTGACGCTCCCGATAACGCTCCCGCCGATCCAGCATGCGCAGGAGCTCCCGGCAGTTATGCGGCCTCCCGTCGCTGTAACGGCCGTCCGTGCAGGGATCATCATATTGGATCAAATGGATCGGCAGGTTCCGACCAGGACGGCTACCGGCGGATACGGCATCGATCACCGGGGCAGCCATTGCGGGACTGAAGCTCAAAAGCAGCCCGGCTGGCAGCAGGATACGAATGAGCCTGGGCATCTTGGTTGTCTCCGAATGTGGCGTCATCGACGACGACACCGGGAACTTGCGCCACTCCCATTGCCGCAACATTGCGCGATAGGCGGAGCCGCTCATTCCTTGCCGCCGAAAAGACCTCGACCGCCCCTGCCCGCCGTCCTAGTATTTCGCGGGGATCAGCGATCATTGCCAGCTGCGGGCTGGATATGGGCGGCACATGGCGACACAAGGCGACGACGACGAGCGGAGTTTTTTCTCCGAGGTGCCGGTTCGGCCGGCGGCGAGAGCCAAGGCGGCAATCGATGAAAAGCCGACAGTCGTTGAAAAGCCGCATTATCTCGGCCATCGCGATCGTCTGCGCGAGCGCTTTGCCTCGGCCGGTCCGGATGCCTTGCCCGACTATGAGCTTCTGGAGCTCCTGCTCTTCCGCCTGATCCCGCGCGCCGACACCAAGCCGGTCGCCAAGGCGCTGCTGGTCCGCTTCGGCACCTTCGCCGAAGTGCTTGGCGCGCCCGTCGGCCTGTTGCAGGAGGTCAAGGGCATCGGACCGACCGTAGCGCTCGAGCTGAAGGTCGTCGCGGCGACCGCACAGCGCATGGCGCGCGGCGAGGTCCATGGCCGCGAAGTG
The DNA here is from genome assembly GCF_006442545.2 of Mesorhizobium sp. B2-1-8. Taxonomy (NCBI): domain Bacteria; kingdom Pseudomonadati; phylum Pseudomonadota; class Alphaproteobacteria; order Hyphomicrobiales; family Phyllobacteriaceae; genus Mesorhizobium; species Mesorhizobium sp. B2-1-8. Next base: position 3,666,007 of record NZ_CP083952.1, on the reverse strand, counting down.
CTGGCCTCATGGCAACAGCTTCTCGACTATTGCCGCTCGGCCATGGCGTTCGAGGCGCGCGAGCAGTTACGCATCCTGTTCCTCGACAAGAAGAACGCGCTGATATCAGACGAGGTGCAGCAGACAGGCACGGTCGACCACACGCCCGTCTATCCCCGAGAAGTGGTCAAGCGCGCGCTCGAACTGTCGGCCACCGCGATCATCCTGGTCCACAATCATCCCACTTGCCCCTTTTCAATCACGCACGATCACGCTTTAGCACATTGATACATATCACTTTTCCGACTTGTCGTAGAGTCGGACATTGTGGCATATTGGGGTCGGTTTTAGGGGGATCGAAGCCCGTTTTGAGCCCAACCACAGACCCCTACTACCCGTCAGCCGATCCCACTCGAAAGCCTACGGGAGACCCCAGTGCCAAGCCTTACCGATGGAGAGATTCGCCGCACTTTGAAGCGGGTCGACGAGACCGGAAAGCAGCAGAACCTTGTCGATGGCGAGGGCCACGGAACAGGCCGCCTCGTTCTGGTGATAAAGCCAATGCCTACCCGTGTGACTGCGGACTGGATGGCCCAACAGTGGCGAGACCAAAAGCGTCTCAAGAAAAAGCTCGGCTCGTATCCGTCAATGGGCCTCAGCCAGGCCCGCGAGACTTTCAGACGCGACTTCGCCGACATGATCCAGAAGGGACGCAGCATCAAGATTGCGGGCGACACGCGACCCGGCACGGTCGCCGATCTGTTCGAGGCTTACGTGGCGTCGCTCAAGGCGGATGGAAAACCGTCCTGGAAGGAGGCCGAAAAGGGGTTGAACAAGATCGCCGATTCGCTCGGTCGCAACCGCCCTGCCCGCGATATCGAGCCTGATGAGATTAGGGACATCATTCGCCCTATTTATCAGCGAGGCAAACGGTCCATGGCCGATCACGTTCGGAGCTATGTTCGCTCAGCCTACAGTTGGGGGCTGAAGTCCGAACATGACTACCGCTCAACCTCGGTCCGTCGCTTTCGTCTCGTCTACAATCCAGCTGCAGGTATTCCGACCGAACCGAAAAACGTTGGAACGCGTTGGTTGGACGAAGAGGAATTTATCCGTCTTTATCGTTGGCTCGAATCTCCCGATGCGCCGGTTCACCCCCCTTACACGCGTGCCGTAAGAATTCTTATGCTGACGGGCCAGCGCGTCGAGGAGATCGCTCGGCTACACGTCGATCAATGGGATGCGGCCGAACGCATCATCGATTGGTCCAAAACAAAGAATGGAAAGCCTCACGCCATCCCCGTGCCTAAGATTGCGGCGGAGCTTATCGGGTCGATCAAGCCGAATGAATTTGGCTGGTTTTTTCCATCCGCAACCGACCCGTCCAAGCCAGTCAGCCATGGCACGCTCTACTCATTCATGTGGCGCCAACGCGATCGCGAGGTCATCCCCGTCGTGACGAACCGCGATCTCCGGCGAACCTGGAAGACGCTTGCCGGCAAGGCAGGTCTCTCGAAAGAGATCCGAGACCGATTGCAGAACCACACCCTGCAGGACGTCAGTTCCAAGAGCTACGATCGCTGGAATTATATGCCGGAAAAACGTGCCGCCATGGCGCGATGGGACAAGTTTGTCCGCGATATGCTCGTGAAGAAGAAGCGTAAAACCGCATTCAAGGAAGCTGCCTGACGATTTATATTCCTCGCCGGCATCACATCTGTGATCGCTGGCAGAGGTTGGGAGCTCCTCCTGGGGAACAGACTCCGAAGGCAGAGGTCACAGGTTCGAATCCTGTCGGGTGCGCCAATTTTATATCGTAAAAACAGTCGGTTAGCAAGACCTTGTTTCTCTGCGAAGGGGCCAAGAAACACGTGGCGGAAGCACCACGGAAGCAGTCGGCAGGATGTTCGGGTTAGCGATAGCCCGGACGCTATCCGGGCAGCCGCCGGATTCCCTTCAAACAAACCAGCGATTTCGGCAATAGCTACGCGTATGGCTGTGACGATGCTTTTGCACAGCGGCCAGTTTCAACATGCCCACATTAGGGAACTTGGCACCGTGCCAAGCCTTGGACAGCCTCGCGAGATTTATAAAGCGGATTGGTTAGGCCGAGCATCCTCGTCCGCAAGCGCCCTGACGAGCTTGCAAGCATCCTGCCAATAACGCGCTGCATCAGTCCTTGTCGAGGCGCGGTCCGGCCGATAAGGAGGCAATTCGCCCGCAACGGCTTTGAGGTCACGTAGCACCGAAGCAATATGCGGCCACGGGAAGTCAGTCGGGTCACCGATATCTCGATCTGCGCCGACGATCATCTCCAACTTGGCTATGACACCGGCGAGCGACGAAGCCGCCACCTCGGGGATATTATCTTGAAGCTTTAGAGTTTCGGTCATCGCTAAGACCTCAGCCTCCCGCGCAATCGCATACGTCCTTGGATCAGTGAGAATGTGCTTTGCTCGGCCTTTCGTTCGCTGCAGGGAATCTCCAGTCAATCCCTGAATACCGGGATTGACCATTATTCGGCTCTCCAGCCGCTGCTGCGCGCGGCATAGCGCCAGGGAGACGTACCGAGCCATCTGCCAACTGTTCATCAGCTGGAGCGCGTCGTCGTGTAGCACTGCATGTTGCGGCTGCTTGTCATGGCAGGTTGCGACCAGAACATTCGGCTTTGTCGTCGACACGGTATGGCCTCCTTCAATAGGCGAATTTAACCCACGGTGAATACATATTATAGTTGATAAACTTAAAGTGTGTAAACCTCGATTGTCGACGCATGGACATGCGTCAGCTTGTTGGAAAAAACTTCGCTCGTATTCGGCGAGAGAAAGGCCTGACGCAGGAGGAGGTCGAAGCGCGCTCCGGATTCAGTCAGCAGTATCTAAGTAGCCTTGAGCGCGGTCGGCGAAATCCCACCGTGATTACTCTCTACGAACTTGCCCAAGCGTTAGGAGTAAGTCACTTGGAATTGGTCAAGCCAGACGGCTCCTAGTCCTTGCATAGTTGCGAGCCGTTCGCGAGCGCGCGTTGAACGGCCTGTAGCGAGCGAGCGGCAGCTTCGCGCATCTCAGACATTCGAGGTCGTTCCAGGTGCGCCCAGAAGCTGCCGTTTACACGCTGGGGTCGAATGACTGCCGTCGTCCCTGTTCTGTTGAAAACTGGCCCTTGCCGGCGGAGAGGGCTTCGCGGTCGACGCAAGCCTCATCCGTGCCGATGTTCACCGCCAGCGCTGGGTGTCCATCTGGCCGCCGCTGCCCATTGGCTCATCGTTGGACTCGTGCCTGCGCTTGTGCCGTCCTATGCGCAGCTTCCTCGCCTAGCTTCGTGAGGGCGGCAATCGGCCGGATCATCACAATGAGGTCGGTGATCCGCCCAGCTTGATCGAAGCGGATCAGATCGATGCCGGTGAACGAGGCATCGCCGACCCTGCCACGGAATTCCAGACCATAGCCATCAGCGCCGGCAAAGCTCCGGGATGTATTCGAAATCCGCGAAGATGCCGAAGACGAGCTGCAACGTACCGATAAGCGCGTCCTTGCCGTGCAGCGGTTCGGCCTGCGCCGGATTGTGGTAAGTGACGTCGTCCGTCAAAAGATCTGGCAGCCTTTCCCAGTCGCGCTGGAGTATGATGCGATGCCATTCATTGAGAGCGGCTTCTTCTGCCGAGCGTGCATTGGTCACCGGTCTCTCCTGGATTGCTGAAATCTGAAGGGGTAAATGGGATGGCGTGATGGGATCGACGGCGATTTCCGTCACTCCGTCAGGTCATGCGCCGGCGACAACGACCAGCTTGCGGTTGACGAATTCCTTGATGCCGACATCCCCCAGTTCGCGGCCGTAGCCAGAGCGCTTGACCCCGCCGAAGGGCAGTTCGGGCCGAGAGATGGTGGGCGTGTTGATGAAGACCATGCCGCTTTCGATGCGAGAGGCCAGCGCCCGTGCCCGTGCAATGTCGGCAGAGTAGATCGCGCCGCCCAAACCGAACTTCGAGTCATTGGCGAGGGCAACGATCGCATCGTCATCATCGGCGACGAAGAGCAGCGCGACCGGCCCGAAAAACTCCTGATAGAAGGCAGGATTGTCAGGCATCACGTCGGACAGCACCGTCGGCTCGTAGAAAAAGCCAGTCCGCTCCGCGCGCTTGCCCCCGGTCAGCACGGTTGCACCGTACCCGACGGCCTCCTCGACCTGGCGGCTCAGGCTCTCCAGCCCCTCACGCGAGGCCATTGGCCCAAGCAGGGTTTGCGGGTTCTTCGGGTCGCCCATGGGTACGGCCTGCATCGCCCCGACGAAGGCCTGGGTGAAGGCGTCGGCAATGCCGCGCTGGACAATGAACCGCTTGGCGGCGGTACACATCTGACCCGCATTGCCGAGCCGGGCGAAGATGCCCCCCTCGACCGCCTTGGCAAGGTCGGCATCGTCGAGCACCACGAACACATCGCTCCCGCCCATTTCGAGGGTCGACTTCTTGAGCATCTCGCCCGCACGCGCGCCAATCTTGCTGCCGGCCCCTTCCGAGCCGGTGAGGGCCACACCCCGTACGCGGTCGTCGCCGATCAATTCGGCCACCTTGGCTGCCGAGATGTAGAGATTGGTGACGGCGCCCTCCGGTGCGCCGGCCCGTCGGACCAGATCCGCAAACAGCGCGGCAGATTGCGGCACGATGCCGGCGTGCTTGTAGATCACCGGGTTGCCGAGGGCGATGGCGGGGGCGACAACCCGGATCAGCTGATAGATCGGGAAGTTCCAGGGCTCCACGGCAAGCAGGACCCCCACAGGGTGATACTCGATCCATCCCTCGCCGACATCGCTGGACACCGGCTCCGGTTTCAGGATGTCGTCGGCCTTGTCGGCATAGTAGCGCGCGATGTCGGCGCACAGGTCGGCCTCCATCTGGCCCTGGGAAAGCGGCTTGCCCATTTCTTCGGCCATCGTGTTGGCCAGCGCATCCCGGTTTGCGGTGATCAGATCGGACAGGCGCGCCAGGATCGCGAGACGCAGCTCTCGCCCACCCTTGGACCAGTCGGCGCGGAACAGCGCATCGGCTTTGGCCAGCGCTGCCTCGACTTCGGAATCGGTGTGTTCCGCGAACTCCTGGATCGTCTGTTCCGTGTACGGATTGACAGTTCTGTAAGCCATGACCTTCTCCTTCTGCGAGCAGCCTGAACAGCGGGGCGGGCTGAACAAGCCGACGACGCCAGCGCCGACGCGTTCCTTCAAACGCGATAGCGCTCTGCCGGCCTCGCGTTGCTGAAGCCTCGGGCGAGCACCATGCGCGCTTGTTCAAAGGCCTCCCAATCGGCGACGTCGGGCACAGGCGGAACGGTGACGAGTTCGCGGCGGTCGAATCCGACAAGCGCTGCATCGACGAGATCGTCGACTTCCATGACGTCCGGCACCTTGCTGATGTCGCCGCCCGAGCGCTGGTAAATTTCCGTCCGGGTGGCCGCGGGCAGGACGGCTTGAACATAGACACCCTTCGAGCCGACTTCCGTATGGAGACTCTGCGACAGCGTCAGCACATAGGATTTCGTGGCCGCGTAGATACCGTGCGAATATTCCGGCAGCAGCCCGAGCACAGAACCGATGTTGATGATCGAGCCCTGACCTCGCTGGAGCATCCCCCGCAGCACCGCAACAGCCAGCAGGGTCGGCGCAAGAGAATTGAGGCGCAGCAGGTTTTCCAGCGCTGCCGGGTCGGCATCGGAGAAGCCGCCGCTGACGCTGGCGCCAGCATTGTTGACCAGGATGTCGATCGGCGGATCGTCGCGCAAGCGCTGTGTCACCGCTGCCAATTGCACAGCGTCCGTCAAGTCGGCCGTGATCACTTCGACGGAAACGCCATGCTCGCCACGGAGTTCGTCGGCCAACTTTTTCAGCCGATCTGTTGCCCGGGCAACAAGAACCAGGTCGTGGCCGCGCGCAGCGAGACGGCGCGCATAGACAGTGCCAATGCCGCTGGAGGCGCCGGTGATAAGTGCAACAGTCATAATGATTTACCTTGTGTTGGGTGAACCGGATCAGGCGCCATCGAGGAACTTGTCGACCTCAGCGGTGAAATCAGCGGCGTACTGGAAGAGGAAGGCGTGGCCCGCGTTGGGGTAGAGCAGCGCCTTTGCATTTGGCGCCTCGTGCGCGATGACGTAGGTGCCGAAGGCGGGCATCAGCACGTCGTGGACGCCATTGGCGACCAGGACCGGCAGCGTCAGTCGCTTCAACCGTGCCCGTGCCCCTTGCCACCCACCCATTGCCATCCCTTGCGCCTGCACCGCGGCCATCGTCGGCAGCGGGCCGATATCCTTCTGGCCCTTCAGGCGGTCGAGATAGGCGCGTCCGGCGGCCCGACCGGCATCGCTGTCGGGGAAGAACAGGGTCAGGTAATCCTCGTCCACATTTACCGGCTTGCCGGCGATCTGGATGAATTTCGGATCGGTCGCAGGCACCTCGTTGAGCCCGCCTGGCCCAGCGCCAGCCACGATCAGGCGGCGGACCTTGGCGGGAGCCTGGAGCGCCAGTTCCTGCCCGACGAACCCGCCCATCGACCAGCCGAGAATGTCAGCGCGCGCTACGTTGAGCGCGGCCATCACCTCGCCCGTGATCGATGCCATGTCCTCGATCGTCGCTGCCGGTGTGCCGTCAGAGCGGCCGACGCCGGCGCTGTCGAAGCGGATCGTCTGGCGGTTGCGGCTCATCAATGCGATGAACTGCGGATCCCAGTCGGCGATTGTGCCACGGAAACGATGAAGCAGGATCAGCGGCGGCTGGCCGCGCCGCTTGCCGTCGATCGCATAGGCGATGCGCCCGTGCGGCGTCTGGACATAGCGGACGGCTGTGTTGGCCGCGCTTGCTGTGGACGCTGAGAGGCCCAGGCCGATGACGGCCGCGGACGCAGCGGTAACGCGAAGCAATCCCCGGCGTGACAGATAGGCAGGCACAGGGCCGCCTTGCCCGGTGCCATCATCGGCACTCGGGGATTCCAAAATCACGGTCATGGAACGTCCTTCCGAAAATGGCCTGCCGGGCGTCAGTCGCGCGTACGCAGCTGCAACATCGGGAAATGCTCGTAATGGCCGACACCGGCCTTCACGATCGGGTCTTCAGCAGTCAGCGCGGCGATGTCGGTGTCGTCCTCGACTTCCCACAAGACGACGCCATAGGGGCCTGCCGGATCGGCGACCGGGCCATGCGCGACGATCTGACGGGTCTTGCGCAGCTCCGTCTGCCAGTCGCCATGCTGCCGAAAGAGAGCCGCCTCTTCATCGGTGATGGTTTGGAGAAAGTCCGCACGAGGCGGGATCCACTTGGACAAATAGGCTTTCATAGGGGCAATCCTTGATGATCTGCATTGACGCGCGGCTCACGCCGTCCGCTGCAAGGTGCACACGATACGGCCCGGGATATCCGTTAAGGCTGGATCGACCGCAGGCCCGCCAGAGACGCGATAATTAAGTAATTCAAGCGTCTCTTCTGGCGAATTCTTTGTACCGTCAGGCTGCGTTCGCCACGCTCTTGAGAATCGACCCCTCGAACATCCTGGGCGCATAGTTTTGGAGGAAGAGGAACATGCCGGTCATCTTGCCCACCGGATTGCTGAACTTCGGGTCCTTGGCAGCAATCAGCTCGGCAATCTTCTTGACGACGGCATCCGGGCTTTCCGCATCGTCGATACCCTTCTTCGTCTCGGCATCGGCCTTGCGGCGATAGGTATCGTAGTCGCTGATCGTCCCAGACGCCGCCTTGACGGCGTTGGCACCGAGGTTTGTCTTGAACCACACGGGCTCGACCATGCTGACCTTGATGTTGAACGGGTTCAGCTCGAAGCGCAGCGACTTGAAATAACCCTCAACCGCATGCTTCGACGCCGAGTAGAATGACAGATTGGGCGGACCGATCAGGGCAACGATCGAGCTGACCGTGATGATCTTGCCCGACCTCTGCCGCCGGAAATGCGGCAGGATGGAATTGGTGACCTTCACGGTTCCCCAGAAATTGGTCTCAAACTGTTTCCGGGCCACATCGAGCGGGGTCTCTTCGGCCAGACCGGTCACCATGTACCCGGCGTTGTTGACCAGGACATCCAACTGTTTGACGTGTCGAAACAATTCATCCGGCAAGGCCTTGATGGAGGCATCGTCATCGATGTCGAGACGCAGGAGCTTGAAAGGGACTTTCCCGGTGTACTTTTCCGGATTCCGGCTGGTGCCGATGACGTTGAAGCCCTGAGTGTGTAGCCGATTTGCGAGCATCAAGCCGAAACCTGACGACGCACCAGTGATGAGAACAGTCATTGTCATGTCATTGCATCCGTCGCATCATCGCGGTGAAAGTATTGGGGTGAGACAATATATGCCTCGTGGGGCCCCCGCTTTCACTAGCGGAACACGCCAAAGGAAATGCGGATCGCGCCAATCTGAGGCGCGGGAATCACGTCGATGCGTCCTTCTTGCGAAGCGTCGGTAGCACAGCATCCGGCGCAGATTGGCGCCATCCGCGATTGTTCTGGCGTGATCCGCAGGATACAGTCGCGCGATGACGAAATCAGACACCGGTCGATCGGTTACCATCCTGGATTATGCCGTCTGGCCGGGTTGGCGCTTGCTCATGCAGGATGCGGGATTGGCCACGGCCCCGGTTCTGCGCCGCGCCGGCCTGCCCGGCGATCTGTTTGCACGCGACCAGGTTCGCCTGACGTCTCACAATTTTTTCAAGCTATGGGTAGCGATCGAGGAGGAAGCCCGATCGCTGGACGCGGCGTTGCCTGCCCCCTTGCGAATTGCAAAGGTGATGACGAGCGACTGGTTCGATCCAGAACTGTTCGCCGCCCTGTGCAGCGCCAATCTCGGCAGCGCGCTCGAACGCCTGGCCAAATATGCAAGGCTGATCGCGCCGATGACAATCAAGGTCGCGCGAGTGGCTTCGAGTGCCACCGTTACGATCGATTTTCTGGACCAGACCAAACCGCCGCCGGACGTATTCCTTGCTTTCAAGCTGGTGTTCTTTGTCCAGCTTGCGCGCCTCGCCTCGCGCACGGCCATCACCCCGCTCAAAGTGACATGGCCGTCGGCTGCCGATGCAGGTGAGAACGATGCCATTTTGTACAAGGACTTCTTTGGCGTCAGCGTTGAAGAGGCGCCGCTGGCGACACTGGTCTTTCGCGCCGAGGATTTTGATCGCCCGTTCCTGACCGAAAACCACAAGCTGTGGCAGTTTTTCGAGCCATCCTTGCGGCAAAGGCTGGCGGACCTTGATCGAACCGCCAGCATGGTCGAGCGCGTCCGCAGCGCTTTGCTTGAAGCTTTGCCCGCAGGTGATGTCTCCATGCAGTCAGTTGGAAAGCGGCTTGGCGTGGGCACGCGCACACTCCAGCGCAGGCTTCAGCAAGAGGGCACCTCGTTTCAACTGACCCTTGACGCCGTACGATCCTCGCTTGCCGAGCACTATTTGCGCAAGACGATGATGTCGAGCGCTGAGATCGCCCTGTTACTTGGTTTCGAGGATGCAAATTCCTTTGTTCGCGCCTTCCGTGGATGGGCGGGGACAACGCCGCAAACCTTTCGACGCGGCGCCAACGCCGATGAAAGCCAGCAGCCGCGCCGAGCAGCTGGCCGGTAGGCGTCGCCCAGATCGGCGTTGAAGGCGACGTCCAAAGGAGAACCGCGCGAACATCGGCCCGTGGCGTTATTCGAAGTCGGCGCGCGAAAATTAGCGCCCAAATAGTCTGGCGAAGCCCGGTCAGCTTGCCATCGCAGCAGATGTCCGCAAAGCGTTGACGATTAGCAAAAACGGCCAGTCCGCTGTCGGCCCCATGTGCACGAACCCGCTGCGCGGGAGGGCCGCCTCCTTCTGAGATGGCGTGCATGTCATAGGCCTTGAGCGGGTAGAGGCGTCGATCTGACGATGGAGTTCCCTTCAACGAGAGGAACTCGCCATGGCTACCCCATCGACCGATGCACCTATTAGCCCGCTTCGCCAGCGCATGCAGCACGACATGCTGATGCGGGGCCTGGGCTCGCATACCCAGCAGGATTACGTTCGTCACGTCCGGCGCTTCGCCGCGTTCCTCGGCCGCTCGCCCGATGCGGCGTCGTCTGAGGACATCCGCCGCTTCCAGCTTCATCAGCATGAGAGTGGCGCCGGACCTGCGACGATCAACGGCGCGGTCTCGGCGTTGCGGTTCCTGTTCCTGGTGACGCTGAAGCGGCGGGATCTGGCGCGTGCGCTGGTGGTCATGCGGTATCAGCGCAAGCTTCCCGACGTGCTGAGCGTGAGGAGGAAGCGGCGCGGCTGCTCGAAGCCGCACCTGGCATCAAGTACAAGGCCGCGCTCGGCGTCGCCTATGGCGCGGGCCTGCGCGTGTCCGAGGTCGCGCATCTCAAGGTCGACGATGTCGATAGCACGCGCATGCTGCTCCGCGTCGAGCAGGGCAAGGGCCGCAGGGACCGCAACGCGATGCTCTCGCCGCAGCTTCTGGAACTCCTGCGGCTGTGGTGGCGCGAAGGCAGGCGGCGCGGGGTGATGCTTCCGCATGGCTGGCTGTTCCCGGGCCGCAGTTGCACGGCGCCGATCTCGTCGCGGCAACTGCACCGCGCCGTCCAGGAGGCGGCCGAAGTCGCCGGCATCCGCAAGCGCGTCAGTCCGCACACTCTGCGTCACAGCTTCGCCACCCACTTACTCGAACAGGATGTCGACATCCGCGTCATCCAGGTGCTGCTCGGGCACAGCAAGCTCGATACGACCGCGCTCTACACCAAGGTCTCGACCCGGACGATCCATGCGGTCGCCGGGCCGCTCGATCGGTTGATGGCGCTGATGGAAGGCAAGACGCCGCCCGGTTGAGCCGTGCGCACCTCGATCGAGGTCGCCGACATCTTCCGTGCTGCTGGGCCACCCTACCGGGCCGCCCATGCAGGTCATCTGAGCCTTGGCCAGATCAAGGTCATGTCGGCGATCGAGCACTGCCGCACCGCGGCCCTTGGCGGTCACGTCGAGGCCTGCGAGGACTGCGGCCAATGGCGGATCGCCTACAACTCCTGCCGCAACCGGCACTGTCCGAAGTGCCAAGGCGCAGCGGCGCGGACATGGTTGGCCGAGCGCCAGGCCGACCTGCTGCCGGTCGGCTACTTCCATGTCGTGTTCACGCTGCCCGCCGAGGTCGCCGACATCGCCTTCCACAACAAGGCGCTCGCCTACGACCTGCTGTTCAAGGCAGCGTCGGAGACGATGCTGACCATCGCGGCCGATGCGAAGCACCTTGGAGCCAGGATCGGCATCACCGCCGTGCTCCACACCTGGGGCTCTGCGATGACTCACCATCCGCACGTGCACATGATCGTACCGGGGGGCGGCATCGCGCCCGGCGGGAAGCGCTGGGTCTCGTCGCGGCCGGCCTTCCTGCTTCCGGTGCGCGTGCTCGGCAAGCTGTTCCGCCGGCTCTTCCTCACCCGGTTGATGGCGCTGCACGACGCCGGACGGCTCAGCTTCTTCGGATCAATGGCGTACCTCACCGGGCGGCGAGCCTTCCTGCGGCACCTGTCGCCAGTCCGGAAGAAGCGCTGGGTGGTCTATGCCAAGGCACCGTTCGCGGGACCGGAGGCGGTGCTCGCATACCTGTCGCGCTATACTCACCGGGTCGCGATATCGAACAGCCGCCTGATCGCCTTCGACGAGAGCGGCGTCACCTTCCGCTACAAGAACTACCGCCGCGACGGCGCCGACCGCCAGCAGGTCATGACGCTCGCCACAGACGAGTTCATCCGCCGCTTCCTGCTCCACGTGTTGCCGCGAGGCTTTCACCGCATCCGCCACTACGGCCTGCTCGCCGGCTCCGCCCGCAAGGCCAGCCTCGCGCTCGCCCGCGAACTGCTGAGCGTCGCTGCGCCACCCGATGACGACACACCAGGCGAACCGGAGGACTTCCGCCCGTCATGCCCGTGCTGCGGCGGACGCATGATCGTCGTCGAGGTACTCGAACGCTGGAGGCAGCCACGCGGACCGCCGGACGCTACCGCGACGAACCGGGAGACCGCTCTATGACCCGGCATGGAATAGTCGAGACTTCAACCGCAGGCCCTCAGCCTCCGGTAACGGACCCAAACGCGTCCATGGTGATCGTCGACGCCGACGGGGCCGCCTTCAGCCGCTTACCGTGCCGACAACATCGCGCGGAGGCGCAACGAAGCCGCCTGTCCGCATCCATCCCGGCGCTTCCCGGCGACGGTCGCGCTATCGCCGACATCAGCCGCAAATCGAAATCCCCATAGACATCGACTGTAGCCCGCGGGTTCCTGCATGAGAGGCTTTCGTACGCCTGACGGCACCCGAAACCCTTCCCATATTGGACATCCATCAATCGGCAGATCGGTGGTCACACCAGCCGGTCGGACTCTCAACCCATCGATTGACATCGGATTCACGCCAGCCCGCCCCGTTGATGCTGATCTTGATCTGAGCCGGGAAAGTGCCTTCGGCGATCTTGCGATATATGGTCGAGCGGGACAGGCCCGTCCGGTCAAGGACGGTTTTGAGGCGTATGATGCGATCCGGCTCGGACATAGCTCGCCCTGCTTCTCAGTGGTTGTTGCTGGTATCTACTGGGACAGACAGGACGGACCGAAAGCTGGACGCAATCAGGTTTGTGGCTTCAGCCGCCTGCGGCGTGGAAACGGCGGCAAATCGGAGGGGGGCTCAGAGCCCAAGGCCCCGTCCCCTGCCGATGCCATGGCTGAATGCGAGTTCCGCACCAAGGCGCCGGCCGGAATCGATGTTGATGCCAAGCTCGCGCTTGCGGTTGGCGAGAAGAGATTCCAATTGCGGATCGCGTTCGAGGCTCTTGGCCATGTCGGACATGGCCGAACGCGTTGACTTGTAGCCGGACATGTCGCCGGACTGATATTGCTCCCGTCCGGTACGGTCGAGCTTTTGCCAGCGTTCCACGAAACGGTCGGCCCTGCGGCCGGGATCGAGGTCCATCCCAGTGCGAATTTCCGTTTCAAGCTGGAGAGCACGCACGACGCGGCTGACGCGGCCGGCGCCCGCCTCGCGGACAAGTTCGGGATTTTTCACATAAGCCGCTTCGGCATCGCGCCAGCCATGCGGCCGCACCTTCTCGAAAGCGCTACGGGCATCCCTCAATTCGCGCATCTGGTCGGGACTGCCCTGCCCGTCCGCATTTCCAGTACTGAGGATCGCGTCGAGCGCGCGCCCGTGACGCACAAGCGCCTTCGTGCGAGCGCTGCGCAAGGCCACTTCCGGGTCCATCGGCATATCTGTGTCGCGCGCCACTCCCGTGGTGAAAGGGTGTCTTTCAGGCGCAGCGCCGCCATCTCCGATTTGCGCCCCAACACTCTCTCTTCCCGGCCCAGGTCCACGTTCCTGCATGGGCTCGCCGTCTCCGGGCGAGCGCAACCCGTCGAACAACCCGCCGATCCTGTCGCGCAGCTTCTCCGGAACGATCCGACGCACGATCTCGACCACGCGCCGTCGGAAGCTGATCCCGCGCCGTTCGGCATAGTGTTGCGCCGGGTCTACATGCTCGTAATCCGACGCCATGTCCTTGGCGCGGTCCCGTGACAGTGTGCGGACAAGCCGGTCCGGCGTACTGAAGTCATCGCCGCCATAATGCAGGTCCATCCGGTCTCGATGCCGCGAAAGTGCGACGTAGCTGCCATGTGCATCCATGCCCGGCGTGGCAAGCACATGGGTCCGGTCGACCGTCATGCCCTGCGCCTTGTGAATGGTCGCGGCATAGCCGTGGTCGATGTGCGCGTAGTCTTTCAGGTCGAAGCGGACCGACCTGCCATCGTCGGTGCGAACGGTCATGCTCTGTGTGCTGACTTCTTCCACGATGCCGAGCGTGCCGTTCTTGACGCCAAGTCCGCGTTCGTTGCGCAGGAACATGACGCGATCGCCGCTGGCGAAGTTTCTTACACCGCGTTCTACATCCACCTGAACATCGTCGCCGAGGTCGCCGGCAGCGCGCATGCGCTCGCGCGCTGCCTGGTTCAGCGCACGCACCTCGTCGTTCGTGTGGGTGAGAATAATTCGGCTTGCTTCGGGTTCTGCCTGCCGGTCGCGATCCCAACGCTCGACAAGATCGCTCCGCGCCTGATCGCGCGACGCAGCCTGGTGCACCATGCCTTGGGCGTCATAGGCGCGGATCGCAGCGCCAATCCTGCCGGTTGCAAGATCGCGCGTGGCGTCACGCTGCCAGTCGTCGCGCTGCCGGCGTACCTGGCCGATCTCGACGCCGCCGTGGCGTTCGTGGATCGAACGGAATGCAGCACCCGCCTCGATCGCCTGCAACTGCTGCGGATCGCCAAGCAGAACAACCTTCGCGCCAGCGTCGGCGGCATGGGAGAGCACGCGCTCCAACTGGCGCGTGCCGACCATGCCGGCCTCGTCGATCACCAGCACATCGCGGCCGGTGAGCAGATCGCGGCCCTGTCCCCACCCATGTTCCATGCTGGCGATGGTGCGCGACGAGATGCCGGAACCGCCTTCGAGATTCTCGGCTGCAATGCCGGATAGTGCCGCGCCTCGAACCTCGTAGCCCGCTGCTGCCCAAGCCTGGCGCGCAACGCCCAGCATTGCGCTCTTGCCCGTTCCGGCAAAGCCGACAACGACACCAAGACCGCGGGCATCGGTGATGTGATCCAGTGCATCCGTCTGCTCGCCTGACAGGTCAAGCCCGCGCTGTCTTGCGTGCGCCAGGGCTGCTTCGCGATGTGCCTCAAGAACTGTATGACGCTCCTCCCCGGCCATGCGTTCGGCCGCGTGATGCAAACGCTGTTCGGTCTCGATCATCTGCCGGGTGGTGAAGCGATTTTCGCCGCGTCCGTCCTTGCCGAGTTCGATCAGATCTGGCGCATTGCCGATGGCTCCCATCACTTCGTTGAACTGTTCGATCCCCTCGCTCTGGCGATGCGCAAACTTCGCGATGTCGTTGCGCGTGAAGGTCGATTGCTGATGCGTCATGGCATCCAGCGCCACGGATGGATCCGCGATGATGCGCGCGCCATTGTTGCGCGCGATCTCGCGATGCAGTTCGGCGCGATCGGCTTCACTGCCGGCAGGTTCGAGGCCGCCGGCCCCGATGCGTTGAGCCGGTGCACCGATCTGCGTTTGCGGCTCCAACGCAATACCCTGCGCCTCTAGACTGCGATGATCGATGCGGGCGTCGATGTCGAGCTCGGCCAGGCGCTCATTGGCAAGTTCGGCCCAGCGCTCGCGCCAGCGCTCGACCATCTGGGTAGGATTCCAGTCTCGAACCTTTGGCCCGAAACCGTTCGCATCGACCGACCGCATGGTGAGCATGACATGGGCGTGAGGTTTTGGACTGCCATCCTCTGCCCTGTCCCAATGCACATTGAGATCAGCGACCATGCCCTGGCTGACAAACTCGGCCTGAACAAAGTCCCGGGCCAGTTCGATGCCTTGCGCCTGGCTGAGTTCACGCGGCAGGGCGAACTCCACCTCGCGGGCAAGCTGCGCATCCTTCCGCACCTCGAACGCCTCGACATCGTTCCACAGCCGTTCGCGGGCGCTCCAGGCTTCCGGCGCATTCTCCGGCAGCATCACCTCGGAATGGACGACACCGCGCTTGGCCGAGAAGTCATGCGTGCGTTCGATGCGCTCATCGCGCAGCCGCGAAGCCGAGCGGTAGGCAGCAGACGCCACGGCACTTGATCCTGCCTTGCGGCCAATGACCTTGACGTGAAGATGATAGATCGCCATCGCGACCAAATCATTTGCACGCCAAAGCGTACGTCGGCACGACGTATAAGCGCGCCCTCCCTCGAAAAATTCTCGGGATGGACCAGCCCGTCCCGGGCTGTCTCGGCAACCCTGAAGCCTTCCGGCAGGCGCTCCCCTATCATCGCCGCATTGACGTCAGATGGAGACAGTCATGCGCAAACCAAGGGACTTTGACGCCGAACTGAAGGCGCTGGACGACAAGGCGCGAGAACTCAAAACGCGAAAGGTGCAGCAGCTTGGCGAGCTGGTGATCGCCACCGGCGCCGATCAACTCAGCACTGACGAACTGGCCGGCGCATTGGTCACAATCGCTGAAACGAAAGACACCGCACAGCGCGAAGCATGGGCTAAGCGTGGGGTGATGTTTTTCGAGAGCCGGTCCCGGCGAACTGCTCCAGCATCTCAGCGCAAAATTCGCAGCGCTCCGGCGCAGCCGGGCAGCTCACAATCGCCGGCAAGCGGCACAGGCTCGCAATGACATGCGCACCTGGCAGGTCGAGCGACGCCAGCGCACCCGACATTTGATTGAGCTCGGTGGACTCGTCGTCAAAGCAGGCATTGTCGAGCTCACCAATGACCATCGCACTACCATCTACGGCGCGATGCTGTGGGTCGCTGCCAAGCTGCAAAACCATGAAGGCGAGCATGCGCGGAAATTGTGGGCCGAGAAGGGAAAGGACGCCTTTGTTGTGGAACCGTATGTAGGGCAAGAGGATGAGTCAACGTAGCGTTGGTCGGCGAGCGGCGGCGATGCAAAGCGGTCCATTTAGTCGCACTCGGCCACTGAAAGAATCTACCGGCAGCGTTAGAATGCCGCTCTCTCCGCCAGTCAAGCTACTAGCGGGTTGAAAAAGTTGGAAATTCGACAGCGCCGATCATGTCATCCCTCAATTTGCCCCACATTTGCATGGAATGGGCGGACACTCGTCGGCGTATTGGGGGAGGATACCCCTGCCTAGGCGACCCTGTATTGATCGCTCGTGCGGTTGGGCGGTCATGTTCTCAAGGATCATAATGATTCTGAGCTGCCGAGCATAGACCGTACTGCGGAGGCGAGCCGCGGCGATGTCGTACCAAGCGAGCTGGCCGAAGCGATGGCCTAAAGGCTGATTGCCTGACTACATGCTTCGCGGTGAAGAAGTGTTGCGGCCGTAATGCCGAAGAATGGCACAAGGCGATCCGCACCCTAATGGGAGAGCGAAGGTACGAACTGAAGAAGGACCAGCGGGGTGCTCGGTGGTTGACCGGCATACAGGGAAACCGGTCACGACTGAGGTCACCCTGCGGTGGGTCTTGATCTGACCTGGGCGACCGATTTGGTCACCGTTCTGAACGCCGCCGACATGAAGCGAAGGATCAAGCGGGAACAAATCATGTGGGCCTCCACTGGTGCTCCTCAGTGTTCCCCGTTATTCCCAGCCATATTAGACTGCTATAATGTGGTAATATGGAATCTCGAAGGTACGGCCTCCGGACTGAAATCGACGGTACCTGGACGGTGTTCGACGTGTTCACCGGCCTGCCGGCAGAAATTGAGGGCCAGCCCTATACTGACCTGATCGATATGGATTATGCGGTCGAGGTCGTTGACTTACTCAATGCAGAAGACTTCGCAAGAAGGCTGCCGGGAGGCCGATAACCGTCGACCACCGGCTTCGGCATCAACGCGGCCCTGGTGTTGTTGAAGTGCAACCGATTCGCATCCCGACGTATCGGCGCGAAGCCGCTCTGTCGAGGATCCCCGTTCGGAAGCGCTGGACCTCATCGGGCCAGCCCTCCCTACTCCTCCCAACAATTCGCACACGTCTGCACGCAAAGGCGGGCCCTGTTTGATCCACACGCGAGCCCCCTTTTCTCAACTCGCGTCGGGAGATCGACGCCTGCCGGCAGACGCCCCGTCCTCGGCCAGGATAGGTCTCCTAATGAAACCTATATCCAGGTCGCCAGCAACGGCTGGTGCCTGCCGGTTGAACCTCTTCGCATTGCGATTGCCGGGAGCGAGACCCTTCGCCCGTCACTGCTTCGCTACGCCCACGAATTCCTGATCCAGTCGTCGCGAACGGCGCTGGTCAATGGCCATTCGAAAATCGAGGAACGGCTGGCCCGCTGGTGCTGATAGTCAACGACCTCAACCGCCAATTAGAGGAGATGTTGGCGGCGGCATCCATCGTTCACGGTGTGGCTGTGGCGTTCGATAAAACGACAGCCGACAGCGTAGCACCCCAGCTCCATTCCTAGGTGGCCGGATGCTTGCGTCCGTCCAGAAGCCTGCTTCTTCGGACGTTCGCCAAGCGATCGTCCGCCAGCTGATCGACGACATCGGCAGGCCGTGCATCTCCATAGCAGAGGTTATTCAGGCAACCAGACGGGCTTTTCCGCTTTGCGAACTGACGGATTGGGAGCTCGGCAACTTCGTCGCGCGAAGCGCGATTGATGCGGGATTTGCGATTGAATTCGACGCGGCCGTTCCGTGATCGCGAGTGTCGGCTGCGCGAGCCCCCGAACGCGTCTGCCAAGAAGCACTCGCAGCATTCTCTTGTCGGCGCTGTTCATGTCGCGGCTACCGACGACCCCAAGGGCCTGCCAAGACATCAGCTGCCTCACTCCGTGTCGGGCACGTCGCCGCCGACATAGAGGGTCATGGGTTCCCCGTAGGCGCGACCGTCCGAACAGCTCACCTCTCTTGTTCCGTTCCGAAATCGTTTCTGGGTGGCCGGGCAAAGTCCGCGGGAGGGCCATGTACGTCTATCTGGTGTCAAGCCTCTCCTAGGCTCAATCAGGGGTGTAGGGCCAACGGCGATCCGTTTTTGCTTTGCGTCGAATCTCCAACTGAGATTAGTTTTTAGGTAATCCATGGAGGGAGGGAACATGCCAATTTATCAACGAGCCAAAGAAGCTGGGGTGTTCGACTCCTCCGAAGTCGCTCTGCTAGGCCGAGTGTTCGAGAAGTTGAAAACCGAGGGCCAATCGTCAGAGGGACGCGAAGCGCTCGCATCCCGCGTCATAGCAAACTATCAGGCCGGGATTAGAGACGAGGAAGAACTGGCGACGGTGTCCAAACTACCTCTGGGGCGGTGAAGTCCATCTTATGCCGTAGGCGCATCTGCCTTGTCGAAATAGAGCAAAAAGCCCGTCATAGCCGACGGGCCTTCTGACTTGCCGGGCGGGCGCATGCCAACCAGCCGCGACGGCTGGTCGGCACTTCGATCCGGTATGTTGCACTAACGGCGGGCGATCAGCAGACAAAGCTGGCGCAAGTCGCGGTCGTAAGAATCTTGGCTGCTGAGCACATCCACGCAGCGCTTCTTCATCCGTGTCAGCTGTGCACCTGACATGTCAGCGGCGGCGTTAGCCAATCTCGTCCTATTGGAATTGGACTGGCTACTACTCGGGACGGATTGACCGCTTAGGACGGATGGGCTGCTTAGGACGGATTGACCTAGCATAGATGGGCTGCTTAGGGCGGATGGGCTGCTTAGGATGTTTGCCGTCCCATCGCCCGAGTTGATGCCGCTTCTGGAAGCCACGGCGGTCCTGCCGCCGGTCCCGGATGGCCCGCCCAGCGTTGCATTCACTCCGGTCGTCACGCCGTCGGCCCCATCCACTGTCGCACCGGCTCCGGCTTTCAGCGAATTCGGGCCGCTTACTGTTGCGCCCAATGCTGCCACCGCCCCATCGGACCCACCGGCCGTTGTGGATACTCCGGCTCGCAGGGTGCTGGGACCGCCAGCCTTTGGCGCAATTCCGGCCCTCAAGATTTTGGCGCTGCCCACCGCCGCGCCGACGCCCGTGTCGATGCCGCTCTCGCCCCCCACCGACGCCCCGAGACCCGCGCCGACACCGCTCGATCCGCCAACCGATGCTCCCAGCCCGGCATTGACGCCGCCAGCCCCACCGATGGAAGCACCGGCCCCGGCGCTGGTGCCGCCAGAGCCACCAACCGAAGCACCGCCCCCAGCATCGATGCCGCCGCTCCCCCCAACGGAAGCGCCGACGCCTGCGCTAATGCCTGCGGCGTTTGCGGGCGCACAAAGAGCTGCAATGATGACACCACCCGCCAATGTGCGGGCGGCTCTCGCGACGATACTACCCATGACACTCTCCTGTGGCTGGCTAGCCAAGTGCAACAAGTGCTTGGCCTGCTATCCACATTAGAACGGGCTCACGTGCCACCTCGTTTCACAAGCGGCAGAGTGTTCGACTGACATGGTTTGTTTCGAGTGCGGAATAACCGTAAAATACAATATTTTATTCTTGATGCGGCCCTGCGGTGGCTTTAGCCATAGTGAAGACGCGGCTTCGGCAACGTCCCTGTGAATTGGACGCCGATCCGATCATTCCTGCGCCACCGCAGAACAGCTTGATACGCAACACCGTCGGTCGGAACATAAAGGAGAAACCGTTCGGGCACACGCGCTTCAACGGCCACCTTGAGTTCAGCCCCGCCGCTGTTCTGGTTCCGAATTGTGCAACTGACTTCGGAGTTGGTGATTCCGTTGATAATCGCCGCGCCTTTCAGCACACGCTGCCGCCGCTCTCGGCGATTCTCGGCTTCTGCAACCATTGTGACCTCCGTCAGGTCACCCCGCCCCATTGTACAGCTTGGCCCCATGGTACTCGTTTTGGCGAGCCAAACAACGCTGTCTTCGAGGCAGCCGAGGAGGGGCATCCTGCTGGAACGATGCGAGATGCCATATCGCGTCGAGTGTTCTGTTATTCCGACTGGAGCGGAACAGAGAGCCTGCTTGTGCTCTCAGATGGGGCTCTTTCTTGATCAGCGGAGCGACCATCGTCAGAACGTAGGCTCAACTTCAATGGGAACCATTAGGTGATTGAACCCTTCCTCATACAAGGAGCCCGTCATGAACCATGCCAAAATCGACGTACTGGAAGCTGGCTGGCTGCTGGCCGTTCCATTTTCCCTCGCTATGGTCGTCTTGATGGCCGGGCTGGTGTTGAGTTAATGGGCCACAACGCTCGACCACACACGCCTCACCTGACGACTCTCGCTGGCCGGCAGAGAACCAAGGCCGCGCGTCTTTTGCGGTGCAAGACCACGGCGGGCGTTACCGACGTGCCTTTCGGCATCCTTCGGATCGGGCATCGGCTTCGCTGCAGAACCAGCGCTCCCCGCTGCCAGTTGAGATCGCGGTGCGGCCGTGAAACTGGCACGCCCGCTTAGTGCTCAGCAGAAATTCTGCTCAGGAGAAATTCTGCCTCTCCCCGAATAATACGGATTGGCCCCGAGCTGACGCAACTGGTGGGCTTCATGGGACCATCCGGCTATTAGCCGACCTCATCTGCCTTTCATCCACTTTGCAGCAGTAAGCCCTGCTCCTTGGCCGCTGCCTCAAAGGCGATGCGAGCGTGATCAGGTGTCAGTTCCCCGGCCAGCGCTGCCAGACAAACCCGCACTGCTTCGTTCCACGCAGGTCCGCGGTTGGGCCACTCAAGCAGGTTCTCGGCGGCCGCCTGCACGTTATTTACCTCATAACGCGCATCAGCACTGCCCTTCACAGCGACCGGAGGGGCGAACCACAGGATGCCGTGAGTGCGCATCTATTCGTGCAGATCGAAGACGACGCAAAAGCCCATGCTTGTTGCCGCAACGACGATGAGCTCGGTAAGCTGGCAGTCCGTCTCGGGCAAATCAGGGGCGGCTTTGCGAACGTATGCGATGACTTCCTTCACCGAGATCAGATCGCCAACTTGCGCCTTTTGGAGTGCACAACGGACGAGCTCTTTCCCGGTGCCCGTCGACCTGTGATTGACCTGAACGTCCATTAGCCCCCACTCCAAGGCCAGAACCGAACGGCTCATCGTTGGAGCAGTGCCCAAAAAAATCAAGAGCTGAATTCGTACGGTTTTCAATATTTTTTGGGAGACATAAGTCTACAAAAGTTTCCGTTTCGTCTCCGGCGCAGCCAGCTTAAAACCTGCCACGAGCCCGGGATTAACCAACGACTGACATATGTCCAACCTGCGGGCTAATCGCTTAAATTGGGGCAAGTCATCCGGCACCGGCAGCTTGATCATGATCCGCTGAAATTGAATGGTTAAGGCCGTTTTTTCGCCTGATTCAGCTCCCTAAGTAGTTTTTTGAAGCGGTCGGGAGTGTCGGGATCAACCCGAAAGATCGGCAAGGCGCGCACAAAACGCCTTGTCGCCTTGGTGCCCAGCTGGTGCCTGACATGGCTGGTAAGTACCGCCCGCCCGTCAAACTTGTCACCAGGTTTCATTTTGATGATCCTTGTGCCCACGTCTCACGAAACCCTCTGGGGTGGCGATGGTTCCCCGTCCAGTCAGCTCATGCCTGAGGATTTCGCGCGTTACGGCCATCGATGCCGCACAAACTGGCCCTCAGCGCGCGGTCGGAGCGGGAACCTTCAACTCTAACCCCAAGAACAAGTATTCGCACGCTCTGCTGGGAGTGGACATCATGCGCGGCGGACTGTGCAGCTGCAGCCCCGCCGTCGCCTGCATCGGCATTGCTCATGAACTTGCTCCTCCGGTTAGAGCAAACGCTTCGTTGTCGTTGTCCTCGCGCCGTTTGCTGACTTTCGCCTTCCTGGGTGTTTACGGTCGAGCATGCCGGACCTGGCCGAGCGACAGCGTGTCCGGCTAAATGATTTTTCCTGCTATCCTTTCGTGTCGCTGGGTGAGCACTACTTCAGGCCTAGTCGCGAGGGCGCCAAGCTGGCGAGATCAAGCGGCGCACCGAGGTCGTCGGAATCTTCCCGAACGACGATGCGATCGTGCGCCTCGTCGGCGCAATCCTGCTCGAACAGAACGATGAATGGGCAGTGCAGCGGGCCAGATATATGACTCTGGAAACGATCAGCCAGATGAGCGATGATCCCCTGATCAGCCTGCCAGCCGTGGCGCGCTGATCAGCCCGGCCCATGCCGGAGAGCACGGCGACCAATGCCGCCAGCTACACCACCCAGAGGGACACGATCCCAGCGCGGCCGCCAGGAAAGTCATCGACGCTATAAGCAATCTGATCGATCGCGGTTAATCGTAGGTTTGACTACTGATGGCACAAAACGATCGGAAGCCGGCTGCGAAGCTTCCGCTTGTGGCGCTACCTCGACTTGGTGGTTGGCGCTCCCAATGTCGGCTTTGAGGAACCTCGAAATCGGTCTTGATGACCGACCATCGTCGTTGGAGGCAAGGCAGCAGGAAAGGCTCTGAGCTGTAGTTGCCTTGGGCCCACACCACAATCTGATAAGAGGCGTCTGGCACTGAAATCCCGTGCTGCACAAAAGTTAAATGGACTTCAGGAGTACTTTGAGGGCATTGACGAGTGCATCCTGGTCGGCTGGTTTTCCAATCACCTGGCAGTTGGGCCAACGTGCTTCGATGGACGCCGGCAGGGCTTGACCACTGTAAAAGATAAAGGGAATCCCGCGATCGGCCAGAGCGGCCGCAACGGCCTCCGTAGTTTCACGACCAAGCCTTATGTCGAGTGTTGCCGCCGATAGTTCCTCGTGTTGAGCGAATTTCAGAGTTTCGGCAAGAGTCGTACAAGGCCCCACGACCTGAGCTCCCGCGTCAGCAAGGATATCAACAATGTCCAGGGCAATCAGGATTTCGTCGTCGGCAACAAGAATGCGCGCACCGCTCAAACCATTTCTGTACCGGGGGTTAAGGGTGTTCTCCATTGTTCTTTTGGCTCCGCGAGCGGCAGTTCGATCGTACATACGACGCCATCAGGCAAGAATTGGTGCTGAACCGTCGCCCCTGGAATGCCCTTTTCGATTAGAAGGCTGCCGAATCCGGCTCTTTCCGGCTTTATGACCCGGGGGCCATCGACTTCCTGCCAGACAACGTTGACTTGTCGGTTATCGTTCCCCCCTGTTATCGACCATGTAAGAAGAACATATCCCTCGGAAGACGACAGCGAACCGTACTTGGCGGCGTTGGTCGCAAGTTCATGCAGGACCAGCCCAAAAGGAGTTGCCTGTTCGGCCGTCAGCATTACGGGCTTTCCTTTAATGCGGATACGTTTGGACCCTCCCACGAGGTAGGCCTGCAACTGGCTTTTTATCAAGGCGCCGAGTTCTGCGCCCTGCCAATGCGTATCCAAAAGCAGTTTGTGTGCGTTCGCCAGCGCCGAAAGCCTGCCTTCGAAGGTGATGACGAAGGCCTCTGTAGATGTCGTGTTCCTTAGCGTCTGACGTACCATCGACTGAACGACCGTCAATGTGTTTTTAACCCGATGGCTGAGTTCACCCAGCAGCAATTTCTGCCGCTCTTCCAAGCGCTTGCGATCGGTGATGTCGCGGGTGCTTTCGAGAACCAGACGCCTTTGGTTCACAGCAACGAGTTCGATCTGGCTGTCGACGATCAACTCTCGGCCGTCCTTGGCGTGGTGAACAATTTCGCCCGACCACATGCCGTTCTTGAGAAGCGAGTCCTGCAGTTCCTTGAACGAAGATCCTGGGACCTCGGGCCGCAGCAATTCCTCCTTGTGCCGCCCGATTGCCTCGTCGCGACTGTAACCGTAGAGTTCCTCGCTGCCGCGGTTCCATTGCACGACACCGTCATCGAAATCCCACACGAAAATCGGTGACCGGGATAGCTCGACGAGCCGAATCTCCTGGCGCAGATGAGCCTCGCTGTCGCGAAGCGCCTGTTCGACCCGGCGCCGTTCGGTGATGTCGATGAAGGTTGCAACCACGCCGTCAATTTTGTCTTCGATCGTACGATAGGGGCGCATCCGCACGAGATACCAGCCGCCCTTGCGACTGCGGATTTCCCTTTCGATCGGTGCCAGATCCTTAAGCACGCTACGCGCCTGCTCGGCCATGTCATCGAATTCGAGAGCATGGGTGAAATCGGTGATCGGCCGACCTTCGTCGCTCTCGGTAACGTTGAATAGTTCGGAAAGGCGCGGCGTGAACCGCTTGATGCGCAAGGCTGTGTCGACGAACAAAATCCCGAAATCCGTCGCCGCCATGAGGTTCTGCAGATCGCTGTGCGCCCTTGAGACCGTATCGAGCTTTAGCTTCAACTCGTTGTTGACCGTTTCGAGTTCCTCGTTGATCGATTGCAATTCCTCACGACTGGTCTCGAGTTCCTCTGACGTCGAACGATATTCCTCGTTGATCGACTGCAACTCTTCGTTGGTCGCCCGCAGTTCTTCGGTCGCGGCTTCAGAATCCTCTCGCATCGCCCGAAGCCGACCCTGCGTCTGTTGTAATTCAACCTGCAAACGCCTGATCGTGTCGGCAGTCTGCCGTGAATCAATTTCTTCAGAAGAGCCTTCGACCGGAGTCTGATCGAGCGCATCGCCTTCAATGAACATCACCAGAGCGAAACGCGATGAATTTCCCTCTTCGACCACAGGTTTGACTTGTACGTACACCCGCCGTTGCGCTCCATCCATGGAGAGAAGAACTGGAATGCTGAGCGAAGATTCCCCCGTATCGAAAGCGCGATGAAGGGCGGTTCGCAAGTCAAAACGGAGCTCCTCGCGAACTTGATCAACGATGTCGACGGTGAGCGGTCCGGCGGAGGGCTGCATGAAGCGCCCGGCATTGTGCGAAAGGTGCAGCGCGCGATGGCTCTCATCAACGAGGATGCTGGGTGGTGCTACTCGCTCCAGCATTTGGCGGTGCACTGCTGCGGCATCGCCATAATTGGTCGTGGGCAGCGTCTCGCGCGGCGGTGCCGCGCGCTTTTCGACTGCGAAATGGGGAGAGAGGATCATCGGCAGAAGGGGCGGCCGATCGCCGGCATGCTGCTTTGCCCTGTAGATGCGCGCGTCGCGGTCGACAGTTGCGAACAACCCATTGGCCTGGTCCGCATTTTCGGACGAGCCGAGAAAGAGAAAGCCACCCGGATTGAGGGCATAGTGAAATGTGCTGCTGACCTGCTGCTGCAAATCCCTGTCGAGATAGATCAGCAGATTGCGGCACGATATCAAATCAAGCCTTGAGAAGGGTGGGTCCTTGAGCAGGCTGTGGCTGGCGAACAGGACGATGTCACGAAGTTCGCGCCGCACCCGGTAATGATCGCCTTCCCTCAGAAAAAACCGTCGAAGCCGCTCTTCACTGAGGTCGCTTTCGATGGTGGCGGGATAGCGGCCTTCGCGCGCGATCGCGAGTGCGCCAACGTCGAGATCGGATCCAAAGACCTGGATCTCGGGCCGCAAGTCATGCTTGGCGGCCTGTTCGAGAAGAAGGATGCCTACGCTGTAGGCCTCTTCGCCGGTTGCGCATCCGGGAACCCAGATACGGATAGGAGCGGCGGTTTCCTTTCCCTCGAAGAGCTTCGGAATGACGTGTTCGGAAAGGGATGCGAAGGAATCGGCATCCCTGAAGAAGGTCGTGACAGAGATCAGGAAGTCGCTGAAGAGCGCTTGGGCCTCCTCGACGTTATCGCGTAGATAGGAATAGTAGTCTTCCAGCGTCTCCTTGCGATTGACCTGGGCCCGGCGGGCTATGCGGCGCAGCACCGTCGCGCGCTTGTACTGGGCAAAATCGTGCCCGGTACGGGCACGCACATGCGCCAGGATCCGCCGCAAATGGTCTTCATTGCTCGCTTTCAAGAGTTGGGGAACGACGTGCTCCCGAGCTTGCAGAAGTTCTACCAGCCGATCGACCAACGGCTTGATCGGCAGAACAAAATCCGCCACCTCAGTCGCGATGGCGCTGCGGGGCATCGAGGCGTACTCGGCCTCGCGCGGATCCTGGATCAGGACGATACCGCCGGCTTCCTTCACCGCTTTGACGCCAAGCGCGCCGTCGGCTCCCGCTCCGGTTAGCACGATTGCAAAAGCATCACCGTGCTGGTCGGCTAAAGACCGGAAGAACGTATCGATTGGCGCCCGCAACCCTCTCGGTTCATCGAAGGGAAGAGCTGAAATCATGTGATCGGCAATTCTGAGATGTGTGTTCGGCGCGATCACGTAGACATGGTCAGCCTTCAGATGCGTAGTGTCCTCGACCTGCATCACCGGCATGGCGGTACGGGCCGTCAGAATGGCAGCCATCTCGCTGCGCGCCTCTGGATCGAGATGCATGATGACGACGAAAGCAGCGCCGACCTGATCGGGCAACGCCTCGAAGAATTCCTGCAATGCCTTGACGCCGCCGGCCGAGGCGCCGATGCCAACGATATGAGGATTTGCCTTGTCCAGCATTGAGGCTCCTGCACCCACCACCTGACGGCGGGTTCTAACGCCGGTATGCCCTCAATCAGAACTATAGCAGCTTATGGACGGCGGGATAGCTGGCGGGCGATCACGGAAAAGGGCTGTCTCTCAACGGTTGCTCGTAGCGAGTTCGTCGATTTCGACGGTGGTCCTGTAACGTCCGCTTTCAGAAAGTCGCGGAAGCCGTCAGCACGACCGAAATTGAGGCGGATGGGCGCTGTTCAGCCCCCCAGGACTTCAGGAGCTTTCGTGCTGACGCTCCGACAACGACACTCCTCCCGAATCTACGTCCCAATTTGTCCCATCAGCCCGCGCAATTCGGGCTGCTGACGGATGCCCTGTGGAGGATTTCGCTCCTGTGGCATTGCTTGATGCCGTTGCATCTGGCGATTCTGCAAGCAGTGAAAAGGTTGCCTGAAGTTTGCGCGAACCTCGACGCGATCCCATTCGCAGTTCTACAGCACTGACTTCAGGAGCCGCTTTTCCTCGTTTGAGTGGCTTGGCCTGCGCTCCGACCTGCTGGGCTTTTCGCAACGGTGTGCTTGCCGACGGCACAGCGCGCGACCTCATTCGCAGATCCAGATGGCAGGCGCAGAATGAGTTTGCACAAACTTTCAATTTGCGACGGTTGCTCGCGCTGCGCAATACGAAGGGCTCCGCGCCAGCGTTCTGTCGCTTCCGCCGTCCATCAGGGCAAATCCAACACCGGAAACGAATTCAAAACTGGATAGAAACTGCAGGCAACGTCAACGCCGATGGGCGCGGTGTTGGCAGCAGGCGGAAACCGACGCTTTATTTTTTTGCCAGCGTGACCGCAATCCGGCGCGTGCAAGGGGAGTACGCGCCTTCAAGAGACCACAGATACATTCGGCGGGAGCGACCCAGTCGGATCAGATCACCACCTGGGTGCCGATCTCGACCACGCGCCCGGTCGGTATCTGGAAATACTCCGTCGCATCGGCCGCCGTTCGGGCCAGCCCGATGAACAGCTTGTCCTGCCACACCGGCATGCCAGAATTGGGCGAGGCCTTGAGCGAGCGCCGCGACAGGAAGAAGGATGTCGACATGATGTCAAACTTCCAGCCCTGCTTGCGGCAGATCGCGAGCGCACGGGGGATATTCGGCTGCTCCATGTAGCCGAAGGTCAGCGTCACTCGCATGAACAGCTCGTTGACCGTCTCCATCTTCACCCGCTCGCTGTCGGGCACTACCGGCTGTGGCGCCGTCACCACCGAAAGGATGACGTTCTGCTCGTGCAACACCTTGTAGTGCTTGAGACTGTGCATCAGCGCGGTCGGCGCACTCAGCGGATCGCTGGTCAGGAACACCGCCGTGCCCGAAACCAGATGGGGCTTCTTCTTCAACAGATTGCCGGCAAGGAAATCGAGCGGGATCTCATTGCGGCGCGTCTTGTCGAACAGGTAGCGGCCGCCGCGCACCCAAGTCCAGATAATGAGGCACATCACCAACGCAATGGTCAGCGTAACCCAGCCTCCTTCGATCACCTTAATGATGTTCGAGCCGAGGAATACCAAGTCCACGATCAGAAACAGTGCCGACGCTGCAAGGGCGCCGGTAACTGACCAGTTCCAGATTCGGCGCATGACGATGAAGAGAAGCAGGTCCGTGACCACCATCTGACCGGTGACGGAGATGCCGTAGGCCGATGCGAGGTTGCCCGACTTCTGGAACCCGAGCACCAGCATCATGACGCCGATGCCGAGCAGCAAATTGACCCTCGGAAGATAGATTTGGCCAACTTGCGTCTCGGATGTGTGCAGGATGCTGAATCGCGGCAGAAGATTCAGCTGAACGGCTTGACGCACCAGCGAAAACGCCCCGGAAATCACAGCCTGACTGGCGATGATCGTCGCGGCGGTGGCCAAGACGACCATCGGCACCAGTGCCCAGCGAGGCTGCATGTCGAAGAAAACATTCTCCGGCAATTCGGTGCGGTTCAAAACAAAGGCGCCCTGCCCAATGTAGTTGAGCAGAAGGCACGGGAACACGATCCACAGCCAAGCCATCACAATCGGTCTGCGGCCAAAGTGGCCAAGATCGACGTAAAGCGCCTCAGCGCCGGTCACAGCTAGAAAAACAGCGCCGATTGTACCGAGCGCAAGTGCTGAATTGGCCACGAGATAGTGGACGGCGTAGTAGGGATTGACGGCCCACAACACTCCGGGATTGGTGACGATGTGGCTTACTCCGGAAACCCCCAGCGCGAGAAACCATGCGAATGTAATCGGCCCGAAAACGCCTCCAATGGCGCCGGTCCCGAATCGTTGGACCGCGAAGAGCCCTGCAAGAATGACAAGCGTGACTGGCAAGACGTATGGCTCAAGGGCTGGCGTGACGGTCTCAAGACCTTCCACTGCAGCGAGCACCGAGATCGCTGGCGTGATCATAGAGTCGCCCGTAAACAACGCCGCGCCAAGCACGCCCAATACCAAAATGGCAGCCGAGCGAGCCGGAAGACTACTGCCGGCCAGGGACATCAGGGAGAGTGTGCCGCCTTCGCCCTTGTTGTCCGCTCGGAGAACAAATGTGACGTATTTAACCGTTACGATGAGGGTCAGCGCCCAAATGATCAACGAAAGAATGCCAAGCACATCCTCACGTGTCGCCGATCCGTCCGATGCCGCAACAAACAGGGCTTCGCGAAACGCGTAGAGAGGACTTGTTCCGATATCGCCATAAACGACGCCGAGAGCGCCCAGAACCAGTATTCGCGCGCTCTGCTGGGGGTGGACATCATGCGCAGCCGACTGTGCTGCTGCAGCCCCGCCGTCGCCTGCATCGGCATTGCTCATGAACCTGCTCCTCCGGCTAGAGCAACGTTTCGTTGTCGTTGTCCTCGCGCCGTTTGCTGACTTTCGCCTTCCCGGCTGTTTACGTTCGAGCATGCCGGAAATGTTGACGATCAAGGGCCAGGGCCAGGAAGCGACTCACGATATCGACCGACGTCGAAGGCGTCGCAGGACGTTCATCGGGGTCGAATGCGAGCCCAATGGCCGCGCGCGGGCCCCCTGCCGTTGTTTTTACGGGCCAGAAGTCAAAGCGCGAGGTCAACGCCGGATAGACTCCGGCGCTCACGACAAGTCCTGTTGCCAATGACGATTGCGCCGCCTCTATCTCTGCTTCCTGGGGCTCTACATTGCCGACTTTCTCGACGGAAACCCTTCTGCCGTCCAAAACGAGAATGACGACAGGAACTTGGAAGAGCGCTGCAAGCATGTGGCAAGTGATCGAGACGATCGCCTTCGCATTGTCGATCCCCGCGACGTCGCGACTATAGTTTTGCAGCATCGTTGCCTGCCTCCTCAGGAGCGCCGCTTCAATTGCGCGGCGCCGGGAGGTAAAGGCCACGCCACTGCCGATAAGTCCGACGACGAAAAGCAGTCCAATGGCCCAGACGTTTGCCGGGTCATCGACGATCAGCGTGTAGCGAGGCTCGGTGAGGAAGAAATTGTAGGCGAGTGCACCAAGTATCGCCGAAAAGAGCGAGGGGGCCAAACCTAGGCCGACGGCCCCTATGATCACCGGCACCACAAATATGAGCGAGATGTTCGGGATCGCCACCTGGCTGTCGACACCGGCAGCCACCACCGTCGCGAAGGCGGTCATTGCAAACGAAGCAAGATAGCGTACCGCGGCGGGAGCATCGGCCAAGCCGAAAAGCGAATCGGCACCCGGCGACGCAGTAATGTCCTGTTGCAGCCTCGGATTGACATCGGCCATCGGTTCACTCCCGCCGGCGTTGCCGCATGCCCAAAGCTAGGCCGATACACATAAAGATTCCATTCGTGCGGCAGGCCAAAGATATAAAGATTCCATAGTCGAAAGGCGGCGGATCCGGGAACTCTGTGCACGCTTGCCGCCTTCGGCCCTGATCATTCCCTGATCATGTCGGCTCTTGATCTGCAGCGCGATACGCGCCATAGCCGACCTTGATAAGCAGGCCCTCGTTGCACATCCGGGTCAGATAGCAACGCGGAACACCGATGTTCGTGAGGTCGCGCGTTCGCATTACCCCCTGTTGTTGGGCGAGCGCTACTGCCCGTTGCCTCAGAGATGGCTTTGGGCCGTCTGCCCAATGGATTCGCTCCGCGCACTCGCGATCCCGCTTGCGAGTCTTGAGGGAAGGCTCCGGCGTGGTTTTGAGGGAGATCGGCAGCTCATAGTTCGCAGTTTCGTGCGGCCCGGGGAGCCAGTGTCACGTCAAACTGCGAACGTCGTATATGGCCGCCTGCGCTCCACAGTGCCTCTCGTTCCGACAAGCGTCTGGAAAAGCCTTAAGTTTCGATCGCCTGATTCCAATTCGCCGACTCTCGCGTCTACCCCAAGCACGAACGCGTCGAGGCAATGTTGCCGGAGACCGCCCTCTTCATTTCCGGCTGGCCCGGGTCGACCGACCTTGCACTTTGTTGGCAGTCGATCCGATTTCTATCCATCCATATCCGCTGCTTCTACTCCCTCGCTTAGCGGCTTCTATTTCTTATGCACATACCCACTCATGGCCGCGCAACTGCATAATCCAGGGTTTGGGAGCGTGCTTGAGCCTGCTCACATGCTCCCGAGGTCGGACATTGGGAGAGCCTGATGGACAACAGGAAGTTTTTGACAGCTGAGGAAGTGTCGGAACGCTATCGCGGCAGCATCTCTCTTGGAACGCTGCGAAATTGGCGAGCGAAAAGGATCGGACCGGCGTACGTCAAGCTCGGCAAAGCGGTGTTGTATCCAATTGAGGAACTCGAGATGTGGGATCAAAAGAATACAGTGGCGTGCCGTGCGTCAAAGGGGTTCAGCAGGAATGACGGTGAGTGAGCGTGATTGGTGACGAAGGAGCATCCAATTTCGCCTCCAGAAGCCGCTCCTCATGCTCTTAGAGGGCTAGACTTTTGCACGGCATTTCAATAAGATAGCTTACGACAGGAGGAAGCTGCGCCCAGTCTCGGAGGCGAGGCCGTAATGTTCCAAACGCTTTGCCCGATCGATGGCGATTGGCGCGCAGCGTGTAGCTCTCACTTGCGGTGTGAGGATGGCTTGTGTTGTAGCGGTCGACGGCAATCCAGTCGAGCCGGGATTTGTCGCATGAGATCGCGGGTTAGGGAACGCATCTCTTCATCTCGACGGCATCCTCCGGCACACTGATGAAGCGGAACTGATGCCGGTCGCCCCGGCAGCGCTCGACGAACGCCCTGCCCTCGTCGCTGTCGCGACCGTCATCGAGCGCAGAGGACGGGGAGACGGACCCAGTCCCGGAAGGAAGGGCTCGCAAGAACTTTCGTGCCGTGCCAAACACCGGCATCGATAGAGCGGAAAGTGGAGAACTCATGGGGCTTGTGACGCTGGAGGATTTCGCCGGGTGCATCGGCAGTGCGTTCGACCTCGATATGGGGGAGAGTTCGCTGCCCATGACGCTGTCGGAGGCGCGGCCGCTGCCGGAAAGCGGATTTCCAGGAATGCGGCGATCGCCCTTTTCCCTGATGTTTCGAAGCGGCTCGCAGGTCGTGCTGCCGCAAAAGCTCTACAGGCTGAAGAATGGGACACTGGGCAATCTGGAAATATTTCTTGTCCCTGTCGCCAGGGACAAGGAAGGCATCGTTTATCAGGCGATCTTCAATTGAGGCGACAACGCCAGCGGTTGGGAAGAAGAGCCAGTCTGTCAGATGGTCGACCACTCCATCCCGACATGTGTATCCGTAGCCTCGACTTCTTGAAACTGAAGCCGGCTGTAGAGAGCCTGCGCGCGAATGTTGCGCCGCTCAACATGCAGGAAGACGCTTGATGCCGAACAGCTTTGCGCCTGGCGTTGAATTGCCTTCAGCACGGCGAGCCCTCGGCCGCGATCGCGATACTGCGGCAGGAAACCTATATCGATGACATGCCAACGCTCGGCGCTTGTATCGACATAGAGCCGTCCGATCATCTTGCCCTTGTCCTGCAGTATCAGGAATTCGGCGTTTGAAAATACGCTGACATAGTGGCGATGCTGAAGGTTGAATTGCCCGTCGATGAACGAGCGTTTCATCTCCTGCAGCCACGGCACGGGTTCCATTTCCTCCATTCGGAATGTCCAGTAGAGCTGGCGCAGAAATGGAATGTCCGCGAGCCTCGCGCTGCGGGACGCGCCACGCGCAAAGCCCAGCCGAGAGTTTTCGCCGGCAGGAAATGCCGGCAGCGCTTCTGCTTCGATCGAGACCATCAACCGAACGACGGATAGGCCCCCGACATCGCTATACTGTAATTCAACGCGAGGTAAGGCTGGCGATTCTCGTGCGGCTGACTGTTCCCGGTAATGCCAAGCATTGTGGGCAGGAATTGCGCGTTCGCCTGCGCGTTGGCCACAAAAGGACTGGTGCTTCCCGGCGGGGCCAATGAACTGCCGGCAGAGGGCGACCCCGTTTTCTTGGCCAGATCCGGCTGGTTGTATATTGTGAACTGATGCATGTGCGCCGGCATTTGCGCTACCGTCATCGTCTCACTGCTTGCGCCAAACGTCTCGCCGATGGTGCGGCTTGAAAGCCCAGGGCCTGTGCCTTGGTTGCAGCCGGCGCGGTTGGTAAAATTGGGCAGTTGAAAGGTGGTTGTGCCATTGCCGCCGTAATTGGTGCCAAGCAACGAGAACAGCGCCGAATATTGCTGGATCGGAACAACGGCGCCATTGCAGGACGCCCACCCGACCGGAGCGAAGCTGAAGCCGAAGACCTGTATCTCACCGAGGAAGGGCTCAGTCATTGGAATGTCCTTGCGATCTGGATGGCGAACCGGTTTCCGTAAACAATCCCGAGCGCGGGGCTCAACCCTGCGATGGGTAAATTCCCGCCCATGCAATGCAGAACTGCACTGTCAGCGTCGGCATTGTGTTGTCGTGCGGCGAGGTCCCGCCGACATTTTGCGTCGATTGTAGGGCAGTGACATAAGGCGTCGCGCCGGTAATATCGGTCACATACATGGTGTCGCTTGAGATGGCACCAAGTTCGGCCGTCGTGTTGACCGATTTTCCATCGGCGCTCGACGTGGTCGCGGTCATCGAATGATTGTGCTGCGGCATCTGCTGGGGAAGCAGTGTGACGTTCTCGCTGCCAGCCACCTGGCCCAGGACATAGTTCGAAAGGCCAGACCCGGTGCCCTGATGGATGGGCACACGACCGGAGAGACTGGGCACGGCGAACGTAGACTGGCCATCGCCGCCATAGGTGGTGCCGATCAGTGTAAACAACACCTCATATTCCGAGATGGGATACAGCCCCCCGTCGCAGGCGAACCAACCGTTCGGCACGCGCGAAAACCCGAACATGCGGATCTCTCCGACAAAGGGCGTGGTCATCGATGGATCTCCTCCGGGCAGTAACTTGGCGGGCAGTGATTGGTGTGCAGTGATCTGACGATGGCTCGCAGGCGTCAGCTGCGTGACGGGAATATCCCGGTCATCGCGATGTTGTAGTTGATGGTCTCGTAGGGCTGTATGTTCGGGTGTGGCTGGTTGCCGCCGACATAGGTGACGGTCGGAGCCGCAAGTGGAACCAGACGGCCATTCGGCGTGGCATAGATGGCATTTGTGGTGGTGCCATAGAGCGCACCGCTGGGATTGCGCGCCGCACCCGCTGCAGTGGTTGCGTTGCCAACATGGTTGTGGGCCGGCAGTTGCTGAGACAGCAGCGTGACGTTTTCAACGCCGCCGGTTTCACCCCACTGATAGGCTGATGGGTTCCAGTTCGGATCGGCGGATGGGCCAAAGCCGACCGGGGTGCGGCTCCGCAGGTCGGGCAGGCCGAAGGTCGTTGTGCCATTGCCGCCATAGGTGGTGCCGAGCAGCGAAAACAGTGCCTGGTTCTGAGCGATGGCGATTATCGAGCCATTGCAAAAGGCGAAGCCCTTTTGCGCGAACCCGAACCCCGTCATCATGATTTGCCCGAGGAAATATTCGGCCATTAGCTCCCCCTAATATTGTGCAGCAAGTTCGTTGAATTCATCATTGCTCATAAACCATGGATTCTGCAAGGTGATTTTTTCTACATAGTAGACATAGTGAAGACTGTGTGATTTACTTTGCTTTTGAATCCGACGGGGATGATCGCACTCGGATTCTGCGTCAGCTAAAGATTTGATCGGTCGATATTTTTCGCTTCGTCACTAAAGTGTATCGATTGGCGGCACGAGGGGCATGCATTGGATCGGACTGTAAAGTATTGCGTCGAGCGTTCGGATGCGCTTGCCAGCAGGTTCCTGCTGTGGGTTGCCTTGCTTGCGTTTGTTGGCATGGCTGCCTTGGCGCCGTCCGGGGCGCTGGCCTCCGGACCATCCGCAGGCTGCCCCGCCCCGATAACGTTTACCGTGGCATCTGGCGGCTCTCACCAGATCGACGCGTCGTCATGCGATCCTTTCGGAACAAACCCACAGAGCCAGGTGGTGCAACCTGCACACGGCCATGTCACCATCGACAACCCATCCGCCGGCCTCCTGACTTATGTCAACAATGGCGATGGCGCCCTGTCGGACAGCTTCACCTTTGAAGATGCCTCCGCTGGTGTCGTCACCGTCAATGTGACCGTCTTGCCTGCCAGTTCGCCCATCACCGTCACCCCCGCTAGCCTGCCAACGCCGGCCGTCGGCGTTTTCTACGACCAGACACTTTCATCCAGTGGTGGCGTGGCGCCCTATGCCTATACGTCGGGTGGCGGCAGCTTGCCGCCGGGGCTCAGCCTTGCGCCCAATGGCAGGATTTCAGGCACGCCGACGGGCTCGGGCCCTTACAACTACACTGTGCATGTGGTGGATTCCACGGCCGGCACGCCCCTGACAACCGACAAAAGCTACAGCTTCAGTGTCGCCGGCCCCACCCTGGTCGTTTCGCCGACCAACCCGCCCGCAGGCGCGGTAGGCTTTGTATACAGCCAGCAACTCAGCACCAGCGGCGGCACCGCGCCCTATACTTACAGTGTCGAGATTGGCCCCCTGCCGGCTGGACTGAGCTTGTCCTCCAGCGGCCTGATTTCCGGAACGCCGAGCGCCCAGGGCACCGTCACATTCAAGGTCAAGTCGCAGGACAGCACGACGATTTCGACCGGCGGCGTCTGGTTCGGCACCCAGGACATAACAGTCGTCATCAATGCCGCTCCGACCATCGTCGTCAACCCCGCCACCGTGCCCGGCGGTACAGTCGCGGTCGCCTACAGCGGCGCGACCATGACCGGCAGCGGCGGCACGGCCCCCTATACATTCACCATCAGCGCGGGATCGCTTCCAGCCGGGCTGACGTTGAACGGGACAACAGGCGCGCTTTCAGGCACGCCAACCGCCGGCGGCACATTCAATTTCACCGTCCAGGCAACGGATAGCAGCACCGCGCCCGGACCATTCAGCGGCACACGGGCCTATACGCTGACGATTGCCGCGCCGACCATCAGCTTGCCGGCGACGACATTGGCAGACGGCACGGCCGGCAGCGCCTATTCGGCGTCCCTCAATCCGGCGACCGGAGGCACTTCGCCCTACACATATGCAGTGACAGGCGGAGCCCTGCCGCCGGGCGTGGCGCTATCGGCTTCAGGCAACCTTTCCGGCACGCCAAGCGCGGCCGGTAATTTCAACTTCTCGGTAACCGCGACCGACAGCAGCACGGGCACGGGACCCTATTCGAGTGCGCCGCAGGCCTATACGCTCAACGTCGTCAACATTCCGCCGGTCGCCAACGCAGTGTCGGCCACGGTCGCCTACGACAGCAGCGCCAATCCGATCACGCTCAACATAACCGGCGGCACACCGACATCGGTTGCGGTTGGCACAGCGGCCACCCACGGCACGGCCACGGCCAGCGGCACAACGATCAGCTACACGCCCACCGCCGGTTACGCCGGTCCCGACTCTTTTACCTACACGGCAACGAATACAGCCGGAACATCCGCACCGACGACGGTCACCATCACGGTCAGCAACCCGACGATCACCGTCGCGGCAGCCGGGGCATTGGCCGCGCAGGTTGGCGTGGCCTACACGCAGACCTTCACCGCATCGGGTGGCGCTGCGCCATACACACTGTCGGTGAGCGGTTTGCCGGCAGGTCTTTCCACCACGGGGACCAACAGCGTGACCGTTTCGGGAACGCCGACAGAAGCGGGCAGCTTCGCCCTCAACGTCACGGGCAATGACAGCAGCACCGGAAATGGCCCCTTCGCGATTGCGCAGCCCTTCACGCTCACTGTCGCTGCGCCAACGCTTTCCATGACGCCGGCGGCGGGAACGCTTAGCGCCGCCTATGGCGCGGCCTTCAGCCAGCAGTTCTCGGCGTCCGGTGGCACGGCGCCCTACAGCTACACTGTCAGCGCCGGTGCGCTTCCAGCGGGCCTCGCGCTTGATCCCGGGACCGGGCTGCTCTCGGGAACACCCACCGTAACCGGCTTGTTCACCTTCTCGGTCCAGGCAGCCGATAGCAGCACCGGCACCGGCGCACCGTTCGCCAGAACGCAAAACTATGTCCTGCAGGTCGGCGCACCGACCATCGCAATCACGCCGGCTTCGCTGGCGGATGCGACCGCGGGGGCTGCCTACACGCCCGTTTCTCTTGTCGCATCCGGCGGCGTCGGCCCCTACAGCTTCACTGTATCTTCCGGTCCGCTGCCGAATGGCATGTCGCTCACTTCAGCAGGCGTTCTTTCGGGAACGCCGACGCAGTCCGGCACATTTCCGATCACGGTTCAGGCGCAAGATGCCAATGGCCAGACGGGCACCCAAAGTTACAGCCTGCAGGTCCTGGTGCCCGGCCTGACGGTGTCGCCCGCCAGCCTTCCCGGCGGTGTGGCCGGAACCTCCTACAGCCAGACTTTTTCGGCGAGTGGCGGCACCAGCCCGTACAGCTTTGCGGTGACGTCGGGCACGCTGCCCGCAGGATTGACGCTTGCGGCCGGAGCGCTCACGGGCGCGCCGACGGTTGCCGGCTCCTTCTCCTTCACCGTGACGGCGACCGACAGCACGACGGGTACTGCCGCGACCGGGTCCCGGCCCTACACGCTGATCATCGCCGCGCCGACCATCACGCTGGCGCCGGCCACCTTGCCTGCGGGTCAATTCGGCGTTGCCTACAGCCAGACGCTGACGGCCAGCGGCGGCACCGGCCCTTACACCTACGCGCTGACGGGCACGCTACCAGCTGGAACAACGCTGTCCTCAGCGGGCGTGCTTTCGGGCACGCCGGCAGAGTTCGGCTCGTTCAACATCACCGCCACGGCGACCGACAGTTTCGGTTTCACCGGCACGGCAAATTACACGCTGGTGATCGGCAACAACCCGCCGGTCGCCAACCCGGAGACGGCTGAAACGCTTGAAGGGCAGCCCGTGACCATCCACGTCACGGACAACGATACCGGGACCATCACCTCCGTAGCGATTGCCACGGCGCCCGCGCACGGCACCGCGTCGGTCAGCGGCACCGACATCGTCTACACGCCGGGAGCGTCCTTTAACGGATCGGACACACTGACATACACAGCTACCGGACCAGGCGGAACCTCGACACCCGCCACCGTCACGATCAA
Organism: Mesorhizobium sp. B2-1-8; assembly: GCF_006442545.2. NCBI lineage: Bacteria > Pseudomonadati > Pseudomonadota > Alphaproteobacteria > Hyphomicrobiales > Phyllobacteriaceae > Mesorhizobium > Mesorhizobium sp. B2-1-8. Next base: position 3,627,580 of record NZ_CP083952.1, on the reverse strand, counting down.
CGTCAGGCCCCTTCCCGCCCCGGTCGCGCAGCATGTAACGACGGTGTCGGGCAAGGCCGTGGTCGTCGACCTGACCAAGGATGCAGTCGGCGGGCCTTTCACCAGCGCAAGCCTGGTTTCGGTGCCGCCGTCTTCGTCCGGCACGACGGTGCTGAACGGGTTCCAGATGACTTTCACGCCGACGGCGACGTTCAAGGGCACGGAAACGGTAACCTTCACCCTGAGCAACGCCTATGCGACGTCGGCGGTGACGGCGATCACCATCGAGGTCGTCGAGCGTCCAGATCCGACGCTGGACAGCGAGGTCATGGGCATCCTCAACGCGGAGACCGCCGCAACGCGCCGTTTCGCCACCTCGCAGATTGGCAACTTCCAGCAGCGCCTGGAGAGCCTGCATGACGGCGACAATGGCCAGGAACCCACGGATAGCCTGGCCTTCGTCCAGGGCATCGTGCTCTCCTTCGACAGCACCTGCGGCGAAGCCGAACAAGCGGCAAAAGGACCTGACTGCGGTCGCAGCAAGGCGTCCGACCCGAACTGGCCGTTCAAATCGTCCCCCGACGACACCACGACATCGGGCACGCCTGGCGGCTTCGGCACCGGCAGCTTCGGCCACAGCAAGGTAACCATCTGGACCGGCGGCTCGATCAATATCGGCGAGCGTAACGGCAATGACGGCTACAAGTTCGAGACCACGGGCCTCAGCGCTGGCGTCGACTATCGCTTCAGCCACGCTTTCGCGATTGGTCTCGGCATGGGCTACGGCCGCGATGTCAGCGACATCGGTGACAATGGCAGCCGCAGCACCGGCAAGGCCTACACGGCGGGTCTCTACGCCAGCTATCATCCAGGCCAGGACTACTTCATCGACGGTCTTATGGGATATCAGTGGCTGTCGTTCGACTCGAAGCGTTATCTGACTTCCGGTGGCGGCTTTGCCAATGGCGAGCGCGACGGCGGCCAGTGGTTCGCCTCGGTTTCAGCCGGCAAGAAGTTCGAGATCCAGGAATGGCAGGTCTCGCCTTATGCACGTCTTGACGTTGCGAAGGCGAAGCTGGATGCCTTCACCGAAAGTGGTGATCCGTCTTCGGCCCTGCACTATGGCGAGCAGGACATCAGCACCACCACGGGCAATCTCGGCCTGACGCTCGCCTACAAGTTCACCGCTGACTACGGCGTGGTTTCGCCGCAGGTGAGGCTGGAGTACCAGCACGATTTCCAGGGCGACAGCGCGATCACCATGAACTACGCCGACATGTTCGGCGGGCCGATCTATCACACGTCGATCGGCGGGCTGGGGAACGATCGCTTCATGCTCGGCCTCGGGGTGAATGTGCAGACGGCGCAGGACTTCAACATGCGGCTGGAATATCGCGGCCTGTTCGGCAGCGATGGCGATACCGACAACGGATTCCTGGTCAATCTGGGCAAAACGTTCTGACCTTCAGGCTTGCCCGAAAGACCTATGGCGCACCCTCCTCATCCTTGCGGCTTCTCGGCCGCAGGAGTGCCTTTGGCGTTGCGGAAAACGGCTGCGGACGCCGTGGCCGACGATGTACATTAGCGAGAGAAACTGAAAGAGAAACCGCAGTCCTCAGAGATCGTTTGTCGCGTTTAAACTCGTATGTGTTTCGGTATGGAATAAGGACGAGCAGCATGGCCTTTGCGTGAGAACGCGACAGGAGCATGAGCGGCGTGGATCTCCCCGTGGCAGCCCCCTTCTCAATGCCAGAAGCGCACCGATAGCAAGCTTGGCGGCGCGCATGTTGAAATGTGAATCAAAAGCCGTGTCGCGCCGTGCGTCAAAACGACTCGTCATGACCGCAAGTGACTGAGCGTGATGATCGCATTGCAGCACATAAGACAGACCCCAACAACCACACCCTTCTTTCCGATAGTCTTAATTTTATCCTGATTTTCCAAATAATTAGCGAGATGGCTATGCTTCTCCACAACCATCCTTCCGGCGACCCGACGCCATCGCGCGCCGATATCGAGATGACGAAAGAGATCATCGAAGCAGCCAAGCGGCTGGGTATTTCCGTGCACGACCACATCATCATCGGGCGAAAGGGCTATTCCAGCATGAAGGGGTTGTTGCTGATCTAGGCCGTGGTAACGATTTAGCTATTTGAGCCAGATAGCGATAGCGGCGAGTTTGACGAAGCCCATGAAGTTGGCAAGCAGTTTGTCGATGATGAGCACCCGCGGTAACAATTAACGGGCTCTTCCCATTCAACGGGACATGCTTTTGATCATGCTCCGTTGATCAGCGCCTTGAAAACTCCGTCACGATATCCAGAAATAGCTGGCCACTGGCAGGCAATGCGGGTCCGCGCCAGGCCACAGCCAATGGCAAGGAGGGTGGATCCGGGAGAACCGGGCGGAACGTCACGCCGGGCCGCGCCACCTTCGCGATGCCCGCGGTCACGAAACCAAGACCCGTACCGGCGGCCACCAGCCCTATCAGCGTCGTCATGGGTGTCACCTCCTGGACGATTCTCGGACTGATGCCCTCGGCTTGGAACAGGGCAATGACGCGGTCGTAGATGCTGGGGCCGATGCTGCGCGGCGCTAGCAGGAATGGCTCCCCCTCCAGATCGGCGATCCTGATCGCCGGTTGGCCGGCAAGCCGGTGTGTAGCCGGCAGCGCCAGGAAAAGAGCTTCGTCGGGCAAATCGAGAACGGCGAGGTCCGGCGCGGAAAGCGGCGGATGGAGGACGCCCAGATCGATCTCGCCGGCCGACAAGGCGGCTTCCAGCGATGGTGAGTTCATTTCGATGAGGTCCACCTCGACATCCGGATAGCGCCGGTCTTGCGGTTTTTCGCGTCATCAAGGGCGACCGGCCGGCACTAAGGCAAATCGGGCGCATCCCTTTGCCCCACGGCGTCCATCATGTCGATCTGGTACGGTAGGGGCAAGCGCGAAGGAATTTTTCGGATCAATCTTCCGGTGGCGATAGCCTAAAAGGCTGCCCCTTTTCGCAATCACGGCGGATCGGTCCTGCAACTGCCTGCAATCTGGCTGACCGCCTCACCGAAGCCGGCCAGGTCGAAATCGGCCTGACCGCGCCCGGACAGCAGTCCGAAGCGCCACGACAGCAGCAGGCGGTTTGCCGGAACGAGGCGTTTGATGCCGTCGGCGCCGTCGCGCATCAGCAGCCTGCCGCGTGTGCCGACGGACCAGCTTTCGTCGAATTTGCTGTCCCTGTCGATCGTGACCGACATGGTGATTTTCCGGCTGGCGGAGACCGCGTCGTTCAATTGCAGCCATTCGGTCCAGGCCGGCTCGCCGTCCGCGCGGCAGGCAATGGTCAGCACCGGGCTGTAGCTCAGCGCGCCGCCCCCGGTGATCAGCTTGTTGGTGGCATAGACCGACGCCGTGACGAGGCCGTCATTGCCGGTGGCGAAACGCCAATTGTCCGTGCCGGCCCCGGCAACGCCGCAGGCCAAGGCAAGGAAAAGCACCGTGGCGGCAGCGCGCCTCATTTCCACGAACACCCGCAACGACATCACCAATTACCTCTGGTCTTCCAACCAACCAGATAATGATCGAGGCTTCGTACCGCCACCGGTGCCCATCAAGAACGAATCCGATGTTGCAGTTTCGCAACGAAAAAGGCCGCCCGGAGGCGGCCTTTCGAAATCCGTTGGAACGTCCGGTCTATTCGGCGTCCTTGGCCGCCTTTTTCTTCGGTGCGGCCTTCTTCTTCGGCTCTTCCGCGTCGTCGGCTTTCTTGTCGTCAGCCTTCTTCGCGGTGGCCTTCTTGGCCGGCTTCGCCTTGGTCGCGGTTTCGGCCTCCTCGTCGTCGGCCATCAGCTCTTCCTTGCTGACCTTGACGTCGGTGACCGAGATCTGCTCGAGCAGGTGGTCGACGACCTTCTCCTCGAACATCGGCGCCCTGAGCGCGTTGAGCGCCTCGGGGTTGCTGCGGTAGAACTCGAAGGCTTCCTGCTGCTGGTTGGCCGGGAAGCGGCGAACCTGCTCGAACAGGCCGCGCTGCAGTTCCTCGTCCGACACGGTGACGCCGGCCTTCTCGCCGATCTCGGCCAGCACGAGGCCAAGGCGCACGCGGCGCTCGGCAAGGCGCATATATTCGGCGCGCGCCTCTTCCTCGGTCGTTTCTTCGTCGGCGAAGGTGCGGCCGGCGGCTTCCAGGTCACGGTTGACCTGTGCCCAGATGTTGTTGAATTCCGCCTCGACGAGCTTCGACGGCGCTTCGAACGAATAGGCAGCATCGAGCTGGTCGAGCAACTGGCGCTTCACCTTCTGGCGCGTCATCGAGCCGAACTGGTTCTCGATCTGGCCGCGCACGATGTCACGCAGGCGCTCGAGCGATTCCAGGCCAAGGTTCTTGGCGGTCTCGTCGTTGATTTCCAGTTCGCCGGGCTTCGACACTTCCTTGACGGTGACGTCGAAGGTCGCTTCCTTCCCGGCCAGATGCGCCGCCTGGTAGTTTTCCGGGAACGTTACGGTGACCTGCTTCTCGTCACCGGCCTTGGTGCCGATCAGCTGTTCCTCGAAGCCCGGAATGAACTCCTTGGAGCCCAGCACCAGCGGCTGATCGTTGCCGGCGCCGCCAGCGAAAGCCTCGCCGGCGATCTTGCCGACATAGTCGATCGAGACGCGATCGCCCTCGGCGGCCTTGCCGGTCTTCGGCTCATAGCTGCGTGCCGATTCGGCGACGCGCTTGACCTGGTCGTCGATTTCCGAATCCGGAACGTCGAACACCTGGCGCGTCACCTTGATGTCGGAGAAATCCTTGATTTCGATCGCTGGAATGACCTCATAATTGAGGCGGAACTCGAAGTCGGCGCCGCCGGCCAAGATCTTCTCAGCTTCCTTCTCGTCCTCGGTCATGATGACCTCGGGCTGCATGGCGGCCTTTTCGCCGCGCCCGGTGATGATCGAACGGGTCGAGTCGTTGAGGATCTCGTTGACCACCTCGGCCATGAACGACTTGCCATAGACCTTGCGCAGGTGCTGCACCGGCACCTTGCCCGGACGGAAGCCGTTGATGCGAACCTTGTTGCGGGCGTCCGACAGCCGCGCCATCAGCTTGGCCTCCATGTCACCGGCCGGCACGGTGATCTTGATCTCGCGCTTGAGACCGGAATTGAGTGTTTCGGTGACCTGCATCGTAAAACCTTTGTTTTCACCAATGAGGCTGCCAAACGGCTCCCTGCCGTTTACAGCCTGCCGGTAATTCTTGCCGGGAATGGCTTTTGGTACGGAACCTGGCGATTTGACCGGAAATGCGGCTCAAACTCTCCCAAACTGCGTTCCAAAATGTGAATAAGTTCTTGTTTTTCCTACTTCTTATCACATCTTGTAGAAGCGGATCGTCGCGTCCCGTCACATTTGACACGCCTTTTGTCACAGGCGAGCCCAATTTTCAACAGTCTTCGCGTTTAGGCGAATAACCACATTTCGGCCCTGACCCGACATGTTGTCTCCGACATTGACAGAATGATGGCTACATGGGATTGCCGGGTCACGCGGGTATGGCGGAACTGGTAGACGCACCAGATTTAGGTTCTGGCGAGAGATCGTGGGGGTTCGAGTCCCTCTACCCGCACCACCCTTCGCTCTTCGAGCTTCGGGTGGCAGGCCACACCAAGCTCGTTAGATGGATAAGGGAGTATCCTCCGAAGCCTTGGCGAAGGAGGATCGTGCGTCCCTAATAAAGCGGCTCCTCGAACAGTGTCTTGTCGCCATCCACCAACGCCTTGATCTGTGCCGTGCCATCGGCGGCGAGCGCCAGCTTGATGCCGAACGGCCGCACCCGCATGTCGTTCTGGATCGCCAGCCCCTCGCCTTCCGGCAGATAGAAGCGTTCGATGCCGTAATCCGGCGCGATCGTCATGCCTTCGCCGCGAAGGTCCCAACCGGCGGCGACATGGCCCGAAATGTCGGCCTCCTCTGCACCGGCCGGCGCCGGCGCCTTGCCGAACCAGGCTGTGGTCGGGGTCCAGTACCCATCGGCGCCCTTCTTCAGCCGGACCACGATCGGCGTGTCGTCGCTCGAGAATTTGCCCTCGGGAATGTTAGCGATCATCTTCACCGGCATGCGCGAGATGTCATAGCCGAGGATGATATAGTCGCCGCGCAAGAGATCATGAGGGTCGACCGGTTCGATCTTCAACAGCACTTCCTTGCCGTTGCGCAGGATCGCCGCCCGTCCGGCGATGATCCAGCTCAGGAATCCGATCTGGACGAGCGCCAGCACGAGTGCCGCGATGACAAGCCTCTTTCCAGTCATCATGCCGTGGCTCCCGCGGTGACTGGACCCTTCATGCGTTTTTCGACGCGGATGATGACGATCGCAAGCGCGCCGAGGAGCACCGCGGCGGCCAGGAAGAAGCCGGCCGTATCGAGCATCGACTGCAAGGTCACGACATAGATGACGGCGAGTTCGAAGGCGAAGCCGAGATAGGCGAGCCAGCGCAGCCCACGGATCTCACGCCCTGCGAACACGATAGCCGCGACGATGCCGGCGAGAGCTACGACCGAGGCAATGGTGAAGCCGCTGTTGTAGATGCTTTCGTCGGCCAGTTCGAACTGGATGATGGCCAGGCCGGTGAGGAAGCCCAGCAATGCGTGCAACGGCAAGCGGCCGCCAAGCTGCACGATCCTGTCGACCGGTTCCGGTGCAAAGACGGCGGCAGCGAAAAGCACGACAGAGACAATGACCAGCGGGATCGCCACCGGCAGCGTCTCGTGGTCCATCGCCAGCAATACGAGATAGAAGAGCAGCGACAGGATGATCAGGTGCCGCGCTGGCTGGCTGCGGGTCCAGAACGAGACGGCAAACAGCACGACCGCCATGACGACGAAGGCATGCGGAAATTCGCTACGGCTGTAATAGTCGAACCCTTTCAGGAACAGCCAGGCGTCGGCGATACCGACCGCTGCCACGGTCAGCGGGTTGGAGCGCAGCGCTACCGCCGCCAGCGCCGTACCGCCGCCCCAGGTGACCAGCGCGGAAGCCTCGTCGCCGGACAAATGGTACATCTGGCCGATCAGCGCGATCGAGCCGCCGAACGCGGCCGCGGCAATGATCCACAGCGCTTCGCCGATTGCCGCGTGGTCGCGCGTCTTCAGCACCGCGCCGCCGACATAGCCGCCGAGAATGACGGCAAAGAGTGCTGTCACCCGCGCCAGGCGCGGGATCGCATCCCAGTTGGCAGCGACGAAGATCAGGACGGCCGCTCCAAAGAGAAGGGCCGCCAGCATTGCGAGGATCGAGCCGAAGCTGAGCGACTGGCGGGCGTTGACTTCGACGTCGCGCCTCAGCACATCAGCCGTCGAGGCGTCGATCAGTCCGGCCTGTCGCCATCGCTCAATGTCGGCCCTGATCCGTGTCGAGTACCCCGCCATGCCCTCTCTCCCCACCCGGTCGTCATTTTAGCCGACGCACCCAAGCCGTTGACGTCACGGCACTTTCTGATTCTGGCTTCTTTGTGTCAGGTCCGTGAAGCCGCGTTAATGCTGCATTGCACAATTTGCATTGCTGCCATGCAGCCATAGCGCTTTTAAATCGATATGGGTCCCCCTATTTATGGTTCGTACACAAACGGAATGATCCGCAAGAAAGACGAAACGAGAACTACCATGAACTTGATCCGCAACTACCGCAACTGGCGCCGCTACCGGGACACCGTTTCCGAGCTGAGCCGCCTGAGCAACCGTGAACTGACCGACCTCGGCATCAGCCGCAGCGACATTCCTTACGTCGCTCGCAAGGCGGTCTAATTCTTCGGACCGCGAATGGTCCGAATCAGTTTTGAGAAGAGCATGACAATGAACCTGATCCGCAACTATCGTAACTGGCGCGTTTATCGCGAGACGGTTACCGAGCTGGGTCGCCTTTCGAACCGCCAGCTGCATGATCTCGGTATCGTCCGCGACGAAATCAAGATCGTCGCCCGCAAGGCGATCTAAACGACGGAATTTCGTCCGGGTCGACCTCCTCCCCGACCTCGACGAATACGGTTAGCCCTTACCTCCTCCCAAGGGTTGACCACCAAAACGGCGCCCGCCGCACCTCCTCCCGCGGCGGGCGTTGTTCCCCAAAAAGGGTTTTGCCCCTTTTGAAAGATAGCAAAAGAGATTTCGTCAAAGCCGACCTCCTCCCCGGCAATGACGAATAGGTCCAACCTTCACCTCCTCCCGAGGGTTGGCCACCCAAACGGCGCCCGCCGCACCTCCTCCCGCGGCGGGCGTTGTTTCCCCAGGGCAAAACGAATTTTGCCCCAGAGGCTTCGCCCTCTTTAAAGATGCGAAAAGAATTTCGTCTGAGCCGACCTCCTCCCCGGCGATGACGAATATGGTCGGCCTTCACCTCCTCCCGAGGGTCGACCCCCAAAACGACACCCGCCGGACCTCCTCCCCCGGCGGGTGTTGTTGTTTTCAGGGGCGGGCTTTCCCGACCAGGCGTTTCGCGCGCGCGACAATTGCAATCGCCGCGGCAAGCGATTATTCCGGCGCCATGAGCAAAAATCCCATCCATATCATCGGCGGCGGGCTCGCCGGTTCCGAAGCGGCATGGCAGGCCGCCGAGGCCGGCGTGCCCGTCATCCTGCATGAAATGCGCCCGGTTCGCGGCACCGACGCCCACAAGACCGATGGCCTGGCCGAACTCGTCTGTTCCAATTCCTTCCGCTCCGACGACGCCGAAAACAACGCCGTCGGCCTGCTGCATGCCGAAATGCGGCTGGCCGGCTCGCTGATCATGAGCGCCGGCGACGCCAACCAGGTGCCGGCCGGCGGCGCGCTGGCCGTCGACCGCGACGGTTTTTCCGATGCGGTGACGAAAAAGCTTGAAGCACATCCGCTGATCACCATCGAGCGCGAGGAAGTTCCCGGCCTGCCACCGGCGGGGTGGGATCAGGCGATCATCGCCACCGGGCCATTGACCGCGCCCTCCCTTGCCCAATCGATCGCCGAGGCGACCGGCGCCGACGCGCTGGCCTTCTTCGATGCCATTGCGCCGATCATCCATTTCGACACGATCGACATGGACACCTGCTGGTTCCAGTCGCGCTACGACAAGGTCGGGCCTGGCGGCACCGGCAAGGACTACATCAACTGTCCGATGGACAAGGAGCAATATTTCGCCTTCGTCCAGGCCCTGGTCGACGGCCAGAAGACGGAGTTCAAGCAGTGGGAAGGCACGCCCTATTTCGACGGTTGCCTGCCGATCGAGATCATGGCCGAACGCGGCGTCGAGACGCTGCGCTACGGACCGATGAAGCCGATGGGCCTGACCAATGCGCACAACCCGACGGTGAAGGCCTATGCCGTCGTCCAGCTGCGCCAGGACAACGCGCTGGGCACGCTCTACAACATGGTCGGCTTCCAGACCAAATTGAAGCATGCCGAGCAGGTGCGCATCTTCCGCACCATTCCGGGCCTCGAAAACGCCGACTTCGCCCGTCTCGGCGGCCTGCACCGCAACACCTACATCAACTCGCCGACCTTGCTCGACGGCTCGCTGCAGCTGAAGTCGCGGCCGGGCCTGCGCTTTGCCGGCCAGATCACCGGTTGCGAGGGCTATGTCGAGAGCGCCGCGATCGGCCTGCTCGCCGGACGCTTCGCGGCCGCCGAGCGGCTTGGCCACGCACCGTCGCTGCCGCCGCTCACCACGGCGTTCGGCGCCCTGCTCAACCACATCACCGGCGGCCACATCGTCTCCGACGATGAGCCCGGCAAGCGTTCCTTCCAGCCGATGAATGTCAATTTCGGCCTGTTCCCACCGGCCGAAGCGCAGAAGATCGAAGGCAAGCGCCTGCGCGGCAAGGACAAGACCATAGCCAAAAGGCATGCCATCACGTCGCGCGCACGGGCCGATTGCCGGCAATGGTTGGGGCTGCCCGCGCGGGCCGAGGCAGCGGAGTAGCCCATGCCCATTGCAGACAGTCTCGTACTGGCTCTACCTTCAAGGTGGAGGTCCAATGAGCACCACGTGGCGAGAGATAGCTTTCCAATTTGAGCCGGATATAGCGCAGGCGGCAGCGAGAGCGTGGTCCTGGCTTTTGCCGGAGCCTTGGACCCCGCTTGTCTGCTCAATGGTGGGAGGCATGTTTGTCGAGCGGCCGAACAATGAGGTTCACTGGCTCGATACCGGGACCGGCTTGCTCGAGCGGGTGGCTCACAATCGGGCGCGTTTTGAAGAGATGATTAGGATTTCTCCCGATCTCGTTGACGAGTGGTTCCTTCCGCCGCTTGTGGAACGCCTTCACGCCGCGGGTAAGAAACCGAAGGTGGGAGAATGCTACGGCTTCACCGTCTTGCCCGTCTTTGCTGAGGGCAAATTCGAGGTCGAGAACATGTTCGTGGTGCCAGTTACCGAACAATTCATCGGCATGGCTGACATTCACCGCCAGCTAAACGAAATTCCCGACAGCTCTAGGGTGCGGATCAAGGTCGTCGACTAGGCCTTACACTACTCCGCCGGCTCAGCCCCTGCCATCGGCAACCCCGGCTTGCCGGCCTCGCCGGGATTTCTCCGGACATAGGCAGCCTTGAGCGTCTCCGATGTCTCGCGCGAACCGTCATGGCTCCAGCCTGGCGGCTTGATCAGGTAGTTCAGACGCCGGCGCGGCGTCAGATCGGGTGCGAAGGCATCCCTGAACATGCCGATCCATTCGTGGAATGCCACCTTCAGCGGGTTGAAGGTGCCCAGATTCCTGACGATGCCGTAGCGCGGCCGGTCCTCTTCCAATTCCTCGACGAAGGTGCCGAACATGCGATCCCAGATGATCAGCGTGCCGGCATAGTTGGCGTCGAGATAGCGCGGGTTGGTGGCGTGGTGGACGCGGTGGTGCGAGGGCGTGTTGAAGATGAACTCGAACCAGCCCCACATCTTGCCGATCGTCTCGGTGTGGATCCAGAACTGCCAGACGAGGTTGAAACCGAAGGTGAAGGCAATCACCGCCGGATGGAAGCCGAGCAGCACCAGCGGCGCCTGCAGCACGAACATGAAGGTGAACAGCCCGGTCCAGCTCTGCCTGAGCGCAGTCGAGAGGTTGTAGTGCTGGCTGGAATGGTGGTTGACGTGCTCGGCCCAGACCCAGCGCACCCGGTGCGCAATACGGTGATAGACGTAGTAGCGCAGGTCATCAAGCAGGAACGCGGCCAAGAAAACCCAGAGCGACAGGCCGAGATTGAAAACACGGAACTGCCAGAGCCAGAGCAGCGCCCAGTAGGAGACGATACCAAGCAGCAGCCCGGCGACGACATTGCCGGTGCCCATCATCAGGCTGGTCAAGGTGTCGCGCGTCTCGAACGAGCCCTTGGCGCGACCTGTGCGCACCAGCCATAATTCGATCAGGATCGCGGCGACGAAAAACGGAATGGCCAGCTGGGTGACCTGCGGAAAATCGTAGCTGTCCATCACGCGGCCTCCCTCGCGGAACTCGTGTCTCGCGGCTCAAGAGCGTTCAGCAAGGCCCGTGCGTCGACGTCACTGGCAAAGCGGAAGCGGCCGCCCTTCCAGGTGAAGTCCGTCAGCCGCATCAGAATTGTGTTCGTCTCGTCAGCTTCTGACACCGCGACGTCCGCGGCGGTGACGATACGCGTCAAGAAACAGTCGCCGATGCCGTGAACGATACCGACGCGGCCTCGCCCGATATCCAGAAAGGCCGTCCGCGCATCCGCCGTCAGACGGACTGCCGTCGCTGCCTCATCAGGAAAATCCTCGGCGAAACGGCGCAGGGTTTGATCTCGGCTGGTCAGAGTGGCCATCTTGCTGCCGCCGGTGAAATGCACGGCGGCGACCGACAGAGCAATGCCAAGGACGACGATCGCGACCAGCACGGGCAGGCTCATGGATTTCCTCCGGGCCAGCCTGTCGTCTTCTGCGACAGTTCTCGGCAGGCGGACTCCTTAACACAATTGACGTTTACGTCAAAGTGCGGGCCAGCCCTTGCCTGCGCGACGCAGCAGCAACCAATGCCGGCGCAACGCCGACAGCCGCGCCGCGCCGCCGAGCGGTGAGTGGCGCGAGCCTTCCATCTTGTCGAGGTAGGCGCGTGACAGCGCCAGCGGCAGGAATGCCGGACGCAACGACCCCGGCAGAGCGGCGGCACCCCGCTCGAAGGCGGAAAAATGTTCGCGCGCCAGCGCGATCATCGCGGCCACGGCGCGCTGAGCGCCAGGCCCGCCATCGCCGGCAACAAATTCTTCCGGCGACGAGCCCGCTGCCGCCAGAATATCGGCCGGCACGAAGCATTGCCCTCGCCTGCGGTGCAGCGGCAACAGAAGCAAAAGGCCCGTCATCGCCTGGGCGCAGCCCGCCCTGCCCGCCAGTTCGGCAAACCCCGGCGCCTCGACAGGATCGAGCACCATTGCCGCGAGCTGGATGAGCGCGGCTGCAGTCTCGCCGCAATAGCCCTCTAGATCGGTGCGCGATGGCATCGGGTCGTCGTAGAGATCGAAGATACGTGCTTCGAGCATGTTCTCGAAGGCCGGTTTCGGCAGGTTGAATGCCGCAATGGTAGCGTTCAAGGCTTCGGCAACGGGATGGCCCGCGCCGGCCTCGCCGCCGGCGGCAATGACATCGCGCCACCATTGCAGCCGCACCTCACCGGGCAACGGCTCATGGATGCGGTCACGGATGCCCGCGATCTCGGCATTGAAAGCGTAAAGCGAAAACAGTGCGCCGCGCTTGTCGGCAGACGCGTAGAGCGCGGTGAGATAGCGATCATGATCGGCCGCGCGCACCGCCTCCATGACGATTTTGGCATTCTGCGACATATCAGTCGACGGCGATGAGCGCGGCAGCCACGGCGCGGTTTTCCGCCAGAAGGACGTTGTAGGTCCGCACTGCTGCCCCGGTCGACATCGGGTCGGAGGCTATGCCTGCATCCTTCAAGGCCCCCCGCAGTGCCACCGGCAACGGCCGCAGATCCCTGCCCATCCCCACCAGCAATATCTCGACCTTGTCGGCCTCGACCAGAAGCCTGTCGAAATCCGCTATCGTCAGCGCCAGGGGATTTGCCGGCTCCCAGCCATGGATGCCGGACGGCAGACATAGGAGCGAGCCGCGATGCGACATGTCGGCAAAGCGGAAGCCGCCATTGCCATAAGCCTCGATCGGCGCGCGGCCGGGGAAATGCGCCTCGCGGATGACGATGCCCTTGCCGGTCACCACTCCGTCACCCCTTCGGGGCCGCACATCAGGTCGCGACCGCCTTGCCACCGTTGACCGGCTTTTCCTCATCGGCCGAAGCTTGCGGCCGCAGCTTGAACAGGATCAGCAACGGCGCCGCGATGAAGATCGACGAATACGTGCCGAACACGACGCCGAACAGCATCGCCAAGGTGAAGGAGCGGATCACTTCGCCGCCGAACAGCACCAGCGCCAGCAGCGCCAAACTGGTCGTCACGGACGTCAGCGTCGTTCTCGACAACGTCTCGTTGATGGCGTTGTTCAACAGCTGCGGCAACGGCATTCGCTTGTATTTTCGCAGATCCTCGCGGACGCGGTCATAGACCACTATCGTGTCGTTCAGCGAATACCCGATGATGGTCAGGATCGCCGCAAGTGACGACTGGTTGAATTCGAGCCCGCTGATGACGAAGAAACCGAGCGTCATGACCACGTCGTGAACCGTCGCGACGATCGCGCCGACCGCGAACTGCCATTCGAAGCGGAACCAGACATAGACCAGGATGCCGACCAGCGCGACGATCATGGCTATCGTGCCTTGCTTGGCCAGTTCGCCGGAAACCGTCGGGCCCACCACTTCGACGCGGCGGAAATTATACTGGTCCTGCAACTCGCCGCGCACCTTGTCGATCACGGTCTGCTCGGCATTTTCACCCCCGTCCTGTGTGCCGACGCGGATCAACACGTCGTTGGGCGCACCGAACTGTTGCACCTGCACTTCGCCGATGTTCAATTCCGTCAGTCGGCTGCGGATATCGCCGAGATTGGCATCGCCGCTCTTGGATTGGACCTCGATCAGCGAGCCGCCCTTGAAATCGATGCCGTAATTGATGCCGACGCTCATGAACAGCACGACGGACAGTATCGACAATGTGCTCGACAGCGCGAACGTCCACCGGCGGATACCCATGAACGGAATTTTCGTGCCCGGTGGAACGAAGGTCACCGGTGCTTTCGGCAATTCCTTCGGACGGGCACGCCGCAGCCAGATCGAGACCAGCAGGCGGGTGAAGGTGAAAGCGGTGAAGACCGTCGTCAGGATGCCGATGGCATAGGTGATGGCAAAGCCCTTCACCGGCCCGGTACCGAGATAGAACAGCACCACCGTCGCAATGAGCGACGTGACGTTGGAATCGACGATGGTCGCCAGCGCCTTCGAGAAGCCGGTATCGATCGCCTGGATTACCGAGCGACCGGCGCGTCGCTCCTCGCGGATACGCTCGTAGATCAGCACGTTGGAATCGACCGCCATGCCGATGGTCAGCACGATACCGGCAATACCCGGCAAGGTCAGTGTGGCGCCAAGTAGCGACAGCAGCCCGACGATCATCGCCACGTGCACCGCCAGCGCGATGTTGGCGAGGAAGCCGAGGAAACCGTAGGACACGAACATGAACGCCACGACGAGGATCGAACCGATGATGCCGGCGACCTTGCCCGCATGGATCGAATCCTGGCCCAGACCCGGCCCCACGGTGCGTTCCTCAATAACGGTCAGCGTCGCCGGCAGCGCGCCGGCGCGCAGCAGCACGGCCAGGTCGTTGGCGCTCTGGGCAGTGAAATTGCCGGAGATCTGGCCTGTACCGCCGAGGATTGGCTCGCGGATTTGCGGCGCCGAGATCACCTGGTTGTCGAGGATGATGGCAAACAGCTTGCCGACATTCTGCGCGGTGGCCTGGCCGAAGCGGGCAGCGCCCTTCGAATCGAAGCGGAACGAAACCACCGGCTCGTTGTTCTGCGAATTGTATGTCGCCTGTGCGTCGACGAGGTTTTCACCCGATACGATGACGCGGTTTTCGATCAGGTAGGGAACGGGCGGATCGTCCTGCGAATAGAGCACCGAATCGCCGGCCGGCGGGCGTCCCTTGAGGGCGTCCTGCACCGGCATCGACTGGTCGACCATCTGGAAGGTCAGCTTTGCGGTCTGGCCGAGGATTTCCTTCAGCCGCTGCGGATCCTGCAGGCCAGGCACCTGGACAAGGATGCGGTCGTCGCCTTGCCGCTGCACGATAGGCTCTGTCGTGCCGAGTTCGTTGACGCGGCGCTGGACCACTTCGATCGACTGTTCCAGTGCGGTCGATGTTCGGTATTTGATGCCGGCGTCGGTAACGGTGAACTTGAGCAGGCCGGGCTCCGAATCGTCCAGTGACATTTCCTGGATGGAGCCGCCTGTGAACAGGCCGGCGGCAACGGGATCCGTCAAGCTCTTCAACGCCTTCTTGGCGGCATCGAGTTGGGCCAGATCGGTGATGCGGACCTGCAGGGTCCGGCCCGTGCCGGCTAGGCCGGTATAACCGATCTTGGCATCGCGCAGCAGTGTGCGGATTTCATCGCGCGCCGTCTCCAGCCGATCCTTGATTAGGTCGTTCTGGTTCATCTCCAGCAGGATGTGCGAACCGCCCTGCAGGTCGAGGCCGAGCGTCATCTGCCGCTTCGGCACCCAACTGGGGAGCTGGGCCAGCGTGCTGGCGGGGAACAGATTGGGCGCGGCGAGGATCACTGTGGCGGCCACGGCCAGCCAGATCAGGATCATCTTGAAGCGCGAGAAATAAAGCATATGGCGTCGTCCGTCAGAGCGTGTCCGCGGATCGCTCCGCCTTGAATCTGGTTATTTCTTGGCGTTCTGGTTGGCGACCGGTTCGCCCTTGACGCGCACGTCGGCGATCGTCGAGCGCAGCGCCGTCACCTTGGTGCCGCCGCCAAGATCGATCTCCAGTTCGTTGTCGTCGATCACCTTCGTCACCTTGCCGACGAAACCGCCGCCGGTGACGACCGTGTCGCCGCGACGAACCGCCGCCAGCATCTCGCCGCGCTTCTTCAGCTGCGTGCGCTGCGGGCGGATGATGAGAAAATACATGATCACGAAAATCAGGACAAACGGCAAAATGCTGATGAACATATCGGGAGAGGCGCCGCCGATGCCTTGGGCGTATGCCGGTGTCACGAACATCGAGGTACTCCTGAATTTTGAAAACAGCCGCCAAACCGTCTTGTGGAATTTGGCGGCCCCTAGAAATTTGGCCGGAATATAGTCGGTAAAGTTGTCAATGCAACTGCGCGGCCGGGCAAATCCGCTGCTTTTCCGGCCTGTTTAGCCGTGTTAGAGCAGGATCACGAGAAGCGCGAGCCAGTTTTCGGAAAAGATCACGTTCGAACAAATGGTTGCAACCGGTTTCGAAACCGCCGGAATTGAACCGGGTCCGCCTGCCACAGCAAAAACCAAAGCAAAAAGACCTGATATGACCGATACCAGCATCGACGCCCTGAATCAGAAACTCGACCGCCTGATCGAGGCGGTCAGCCGGCTCGCTCCGCCGCCGGTGCCTGAAACCGACCTCAATACGGCAGATTGCTTCGTCTGGCAGGCCGATCCCGGCTATCTGGAGCCGGTGCGCAAGGTCAATCGCGTCGACATCGGCCTGATCCGCGGCGTCGACCGCGTCCGCGACATCCTCGTCGACAACACCGAGCGCTTCGCCGCCGGCTTCGCCGCCAACAACGTGCTGTTGTGGGGCGCGCGCGGCATGGGCAAATCGTCGCTGGTCAAGGCCGTGCATGCGCAAATCAATGCCAAGGCCAAATCCGGCCTGCCGCTGAAGCTGATCGAAATCCACCGCGAGGACATCGACACGCTGCCGAAGCTGATGGGCTTGCTGAAGGCGGCCCCCTTCCGTGTCATCCTGTTTTGCGACGACCTCTCCTTCGATCATGACGACACGTCCTACAAGTCGCTGAAGGCGGCACTTGAAGGGGGCGTCGAAGGCCGCCCGGCTAACGTCATCTTCTACGCCACCTCGAACCGCCGCCACCTGTTGCCGCGCGACATGATCGACAATGAGCGCTCGACCGCCATCAACCCGTCCGAAGCGGTCGAGGAAAAGGTCTCGCTGTCCGATCGTTTCGGCCTGTGGCTCGGCTTCCACAAATGCTCACAGGATGAATATCTCGACATGGTCAACGGCTATGCCAGCCATCATGGCCTCGGCATCGATCCTGAGCAGTTGCGCGCCGAAGCGCTGGAATGGGCAACGACGCGCGGCAGCCGCTCGGGCCGTGTCGCCTGGCAGTTCACGCAGGATCTGGCTGGCAGGCTCGGCAAACCGCTGCAGGATTGATGCGATCATTTGGGCGGTTGAGACCGTCGCAGGTCGCGCGGCGTTTGGCCGATCTCGCGACGCATCCAATGCGCCAAGTGTGACTGGTGCGCAAAGCCCGTCATTTCAGCCACTTCGCTTGTGCTGAGATCGCCTCGCTGCATCAGAACGCGTGCGCGTTCGACGCGACGTCGCAACACATAGCGGTGCAAGGTGACGCCCGTCGCCGCCTTGAACCATGTCCGCAAATGCGAGCTGCTCGCGCCGGCAACTCGGCTTAGTCGATGGATCGAAAGCGGCTCGTGGAGAGCCGCCTCGATGTACTCCAGCACGCGTGTCAGCTGGGTATCCGACAAACGGTTCGTTCGACCGATATCAGGTTCACCGAGGCCAAGCAGCCTCACCGCCAGTGCAGCGCCAATGCTGTCGGCAAACAAAGGGTCACTCGGCGAGTTTGCATTCAGTTCGCTCTCGAGCGCTCGAGCGAGATGTTCGATGCGCTGGTCACGAAGCAGGTGCCGCGTGTCGAGCCGCAATGCTTGCGCCTTGCCGCCAAGCTCCTCCGCCACCCTTTCCATCAAGGCTGGCTGCAACGCGATCTCCAGCGTGTCGAACGAGGTTTCGGCCTCGAAGCCGCCCTCCTGGCCGGCCGGCACCAGGTCGATATCGCCGGCGCGCCTGACGAAATATCGTCCGACCTGATTGCAGTAGGAGCGCGTCGCCGCACTGGCATGCACCATGATGCGATGGTGTGACGCCGGGGGCAGGCGGTGGACGCCAGCTTCGATATGCCGGGAGGCCATTGTTACGTCGGACGCGGCTTGGGCCGGAGCGTATTGCGAACGCATGCTCTCTCGATTCGTGGCAAAACCTGTTCAAAATTTGGCAATTCCCGCGCGATTTTCAATGCCGTGGACCTGTACTCACGCCTCTCCATCAAACTTGGACGAGAGGTTATGCCATGAGTTTCTATGTTGTTGTCGGAGCGGGGCCGGTCGGTCGCGAAACCGCTCGCCTTCTTGGCGAGGAAGGACATGATGTCGTTCTCACCAGCCGGAGCGTCGGTTCGAACGCGTTGCGGAATGTGCGGGCCGTACAGGCCGACGCCACCGATGCCTCGGAACTCGCGCGTGTCTGCCAAGGCGCCGACGCCATTTTCATGTGCGCCATGGCCACCTATCACAGGTGGCCGACCGACTTTTTCCCCATCATCGACGGCACCGTGCGCGCCGCGGAGGCGGTTGGCGCGAAGCTCATCGTCCTTGGAAACCTGTATGGCTATGGGGAAAATGCCGACAGCCCGCTTCGCTCCGACCTTTCCCTGGACCCGACTTCGAAGAAAGGAACCGCCAGGACGATCATGTGGCAGCGGGCGGTCCGTGCCGACGTACCGGCACTCGAAGTGCGATCCAGCGACTATCTCGGACATGGCGCCATCAGCTACTTCTCGCTGGTCGCGCTGCCCTCCATCATCGAGGGGAAACCCACAGCTTTCATTGGAAATCTCGATGCGACGCACGCCTGGGCCTTCACCAAGGACGTCGCCAGGACGCTTGTCGCGGCTTCCCGTTACACGGGCGAATGGGGGCGAGCGTTTCACGTTCCCTCGCAATACGCCTCACCCCGCCAGCTCATCCAGAAAACCGCTGCGATGCTTCGGCAAGAGGTTTCACAGATCCGTTCCTACTCCACTGCCGAGATGGAAGCATTGGGCATGCATGAGCTCATCGAGATGAGCTATCTTTTCGAGAATCCCTTGCTGGTCGATTCTTCCGACGCCGAGATGCTTCTCGGTATCAAGGCCAGCAGCCTTGAGGTGATGATCGCCGACACGCTGCGCGATCATCTTTGAGCCTTGAGAAACCGGCATCTAAGAAACTGAAAAAGCCCGCTCCTTGCGGGGCGGGCCTGAGCCGGCGGGCCGGACTGGAGGTCAGGCGGCCCGCGAATCGCTTTTTTTATTCTATTCGAGATAACCTGACGGATCGACCGGAGCCGAGTTCTTGCGCACTTCGAAGTGCAGCTTCGGCGAGTCCGTCGTGCCGCTCATGCCCGAAAGTGCGATTTCCTGGCCGCGCTTGACCTTCTGGCCGCGCTGCACCTCGATCGAGCTGGCATGACCATAGACGGTGACCAGACCGTTCTCGTGACGCACCAGCACCGTGTTGCCGAATTCCTTCAGCCCGTCGCCGGCATAGATGACGACGCCGTTCTCGGCCGCCTTGACCGGCGTGCCCGTTGGCACGGCGATGTCGACGCCGTCCTTGCCGGATCCGAAACTGGAAATCACCCGGCCGCGAACCGGCCAGCGCATCTTGCCGATCCCAGTGGCACCCGGCGCCACCGCGTCGTCGTCCTCGGCCTGCTGGATGACCTTGGCGTCCTTCTTCGGCGGCGTGTAGGATGCCAGCGTTTCCGACGGCGTGGTCTTTGCCGGAGCTCGCGTGGTTGCGGTGGTCACCGGATCGACTTTGGCCGGCTTGGCACTGGCGACTGTCGCTGTTCCGCCGGCCGGCACCTGCAGGGTCTGGCCAATCTTGAGCAAGCCATCCTTCATGCCATTGGCCTGCTTCAGCGCCACGACGCCGACGCCGGTCTTCCTGGCAATCGAGGACATCGTGTCTCCCGACTGGACCGTATAAGTGCCCGCAGCGCCGGTTGCCTTGGCCACCTGCGCCGGCTTTGGCTCCTTGGGCTGGCTCGCGGCGGCCGACGCGTCGACCTGGGCCGCGGACTTGCCCTCCTTGAGCTTCGGCTGCTGCGGCAGCACGGCGACCTTGTCCGGCGCGGTGGCCGGCAGATCGTGCTTGCCGTCCTTCGCCGGCTTCGCGTCGGCAACCTTCGGCTCGCCCTTGCTTGAATAGGCATAGGCCGGGATGACGATCTTCTGACCGGTCCTCAGCCCCTTGGTCGGGCTCAGGCCGTTCACCTTCATGATGACATCGGCCGGCACCTTGTAATGTGCCGCAAGGCCGGAAAGGGTCTCGCCGTCCCTGACAACGATTTCTGTCGCGTGCGGCGTGCCGGCCTGGGCCATCTTCGGCTCGTCCGGCTGGGCATTCTTGAAAGGCTTCGCGGCCGGCGCAACAGTGCCGGTCGTCGCCCTGTCGAGATGCGGCGCCGGGCGAACCAGGGCCGGCGCCGATGCGACTCGCACCGGATTGGTGGCGGGCGCGAGCGCTGGAGCCGGCTGCGCCTGCGCGGAAGCCGGTGGCGGCAATGGCCGGCTGGAAACCGGTTCGAGACTGGAGCGGCTCACCGACTGCGTGTGGCTGCCGTCGAGCGGAGCGGCCGAGACATCGCCCGGATAGGGCTGAACCGCATCCTGCTTGTTGATGATGGCGCGCTGATTGTTTGTCGAGGAAGTGAAGACGTCGTCGACACTGTTGAACCGCGAAGCCTGGGAACTGCACCCTGCCGCCGCGCCCGCAATCATCAGAACAGCGCAGCCCCGCGCCAGATTGCGACTATTTGCCTTCAAAACACTGAGTTGCATCGCACTAACCCGCACAAACGCTGCACCAACTGGACAGGATTAAAGCGCGTTAATGTTACTGGGCGGTTAACCCATTAGAATCCGACGAAAATTTTCTTAAAACATTTGAGGATGGTCGGCGATACCGATAGCTGGGTCCGAAAGAGATCCGGCAGCCGGCCTGAAACTAGATAACCGCTGCCAAACTGCGTAGGATCGGTTGCAGCCGCACCATGCCGATATCCTCGCGTTCGAAACGGCTGCCGACCTTGGTGAGCTTGGCCAGCACCTGCTCGCCCTCCTCCGGCCCGATCGGTGCGATGACGATGCCGCCGCTCGACAATTGGTCGAGCAGGAAGCGCGGCAGGCTGTCGAATGCCGCCCAGGCCACGATGCGGTCGAACGGCCCTTCATTGGGCAATCCGTTGGAACCATCGGCCTGGCGCACAATGGCATTGCCCATGCCGAGCGCCTCGAAACGCTGGCGGGCTTGCTCGACCAGCGTCTTGTAGCGATCGACGGTCACGACGCGCGCCGCCAGCCGCGACATCACGGCCGCCGTGTAACCTGAGCCGGTGCCGATTTCGAGCACGCGGTTTCCCGTTTCGATGGCGAGTGCGGCGATCACCGCCGCCTGCATGTCAGCCCCTTCGATCGCCTCACCGCATTCGATCGGCAGCATGCGATCCGACCAGGCGATCGGGTGGAACTGCGCCGCCAGGAAGCCGCGTCGCGGCGTTGCTTCGAAAGCCGCGATCAGCGCCTTCGGGACCATTCCCCTGCCGCGCAGGCGCAGCAGGAAAGCTGCAAATCCTTCGCGATCATCGATTGGAAAGCCTTGATTCATGCAAGCGCCTTGCTCAATTGGTCACGGATCTCATGCGCGGTGAGGTCGAGCTGCAACGGCGTCACCGACACCAGCCGGTTGCGCAGGGCAAAGAGATCGGTTCCCTGCTTGCCTTCGACCGGCTCGCGGCCGAAGCGCAGCCAGTAATAAGGCAGGCCGCGCCCGTCGCGGCGCTCGTCGACCCACAGGCTGTGCACCAGCTTGCCCTGCGTGGTGACCACCGTGCCGGCCACTTCCTCGGGAAGGCAGTTCGGAAAATTGACGTTGAGCAGCACGCCGTCCGGCAGCGGCGCCGCGACGAGCTTCTTCAGCAGCGCCGGCGCCAAAGCCTCGGTGGTCTCATAGGGAACGACACGGTCTTCGCCGACATAGCTGTAACCCTGGCTGAGCGCGATCGAGCGGATGCCGAGCAGTGCGCCTTCCATGGCGCCGGCGACGGTGCCCGAATAGGTCACGTCGTCGGCGATGTTGGCGCCCGAGTTGATGCCGGACAGGATCAGGTCGGGTGCGCCGGGCAGTATCTTCCTGACGCCCATGATGACGCAGTCGGTCGGCGTGCCGCGCACGGCAAAATGCTTCTCGCCGATTTTTCGCAACCGCAGCGGCTCCGAGATCGACAGCGAATGCGCATAGCCCGACTGGTCCTGCTCCGGCGCCACCACCCAGACATCGTCGGACAGTGTGCGGGCGACGCGCTCGAGTGACGCCAGGCCCTCGGCATGAATGCCGTCGTCATTGGTCAGAAGAATGCGCATTATTTCGATTCGATCTTTTCCAGACCGCCCATGTAAGGCCGCAGCACTTCAGGAATGGTTACGCTGCCATCCTCATTCTGGTAGTTTTCGATGACAGCAATAAGCGCGCGGCCGACAGCGGTGCCCGAACCGTTGAGCGTATGGACGAAACGGTTGCCCTTGCCGTCCTTGTCCTTGTAGCGGGCGTCCATGCGGCGCGCCTGGAAATCGCCGCAGACAGAGCAGGACGAGATTTCGCGATAGGCGTTCTGGCCAGGCAGCCAGACTTCGATGTCGTAGGTCTTGCGCGCGCCAAAGCCCATGTCGCCGGTGCACAGCACCATGGTGCGGAACGGCAGGCCGAGCCGCTTCAAGACTTCCTCGGCGCATTGCGTCATCCGTTCATGCTCGGCGAGCGAGGATTCCTGGTCGGTGATCGACACCAGTTCGACCTTGTAGAACTGATGCTGGCGCAGCATGCCGCGCGTGTCACGTCCCGCCGAGCCTGCCTCCGAGCGGAAGCAGGGCGTCAGCGCGGTGTAGCGCAGCGGCAGCTTTTCATGCGCGGTGATCTCTTCGCGCACGAGATTCGTGAGCGGCACTTCGGCGGTAGGGATCAGGCCAAGCCTGCCCTCCCCGTGCGGCGTGAAGAACAGATCCTCCTCGAACTTCGGCAACTGGTTGGTGCCGAACAGAACGTCGTCCTTCACCATCAGAGGCGGGATGACCTCCTCATATCCGTGCTCGGTCGTGTGCAGGTCGAGCATGAACTGGCCGAGCGCGCGTTCCATCCGCGCCAGACCGCTCTTGAGCACGGTGAAGCGCGAACCCGACAGTTTCGCCGCGCGCTCGAAATCCATCATGCCGAGCGCTTCGCCGATCTCGAAATGCTCCTTCACCCAGTTCGGCCGCGTCGGCGCCTTGCCGACGATATGCCTGACGACATTGTCGTGCTCGTCCTTACCGACCGGCACGTCGTCGAGCGGCACATTGGGCAGCACCGCCAGCGCGTCGTTCAGGGCCTTGTCAAGCTCGCGTTCGCGCGCCTCGCCGTTCTGGATGAAAGTCTTGATCTCGCCGACTTCGGCTTTCAGCTTTTCGGCAAGGGCGGCATCGCCCGAACGCATGGCGTTGCCGATCTCCTTCGAGGCGGCGTTGCGGCGCTCCTGCTTGGTCTGCAATTCGGTGACATGCTCGCGCCGCGCCTCATCCCGGGTGATCAGATCATCGACCGTGGACTGCGCCTCCTCGGACGACCACGAGCGCTTGACCAGCGCCTCGACAAGGGCCTTCGGGTTGTCGCGAATCCATTTGATGTCAAGCATGGTCTATCCGTCCTCAAGCTAGGCTTGAGGGGCGTAAACCGCATCCTTGATCGATGCAAGATGAGGCGGGGCGGCGGTTGTCGTTTTCCGCCGCCGCTGATGCCTTACGAGGCAGCAGGCGCGGGAGGCTCGTCCGGCGCCTTGTCCGCCACGGTCTCGCCCGCTTCCTGCTTCTCGCGTGCAAGCCGCTGTTTTTCCTGATCCCGCTCGATCCACCGCGCGGCCCAGATGGAGACCTCGTAGAGAAGGATGGTCGGAAGGGCCAGGCCGATCTGGCTCATCGGATCCGGAGGTGTCAGCACCGCTGCAACGATGAAGGCGATGACGATCGCCCATTTGCGTTTCTCGGCCAGCGCCTTGGACGACAGCATGCCGACGCGCGTCATCAGGCTGGTCACCACCGGCAGCTGGAACACCAGGCCGAAGGAGAAGATCAGCGTCATGATCAGGCTGAGATATTCCGACACTTTCGGCAGCAGCGAAATCTGTACCTGGTCGTCCGTGCCGGTCTGCTGCATGGCGAGGAAGAACCACATCACCATCGGCGTGAAGAAGAAATAGACCAGCGAAGCGCCCATCAGGAACAGGACGGGCGACGCGATCAGGAACGGCAGGAAGGCGTTGCGCTCGTTCTTGTAGAGGCCGGGCGCGATGAATTTGTAGATCTGCGTGGCGATCAACGGAAAGGCGATGACCATGCCGCCGAACATGGCGAGCTTGACCTGGGTGAAGAAGAACTCCTGCGGCGCGGTGTAGATCAGCTCGACCTTGTGCGGGTCGAGCCCCGCCCATTTCGTCGCCCATTTGAACGGGACGACCAAAAGGTTGAACAGCCTTTTGGCGAAGAAGAAGCAAACCAGGAAGGCTACGAAGAAGCCACCGAGCGACCAGATCAGCCGCTTGCGCAGCTCGATCAGGTGCTCCATCAGCGGCGCCGACGATTTTTCGATCTCGTCCTTTTCCTTGTCCGAAACGCTCACTTGGCGGCTCCAGCCGTCTTTTTGGCTGCCGGCTTCTTCGCCGGAGCAGGCTTCGGTTCGGCTTTCGCCCCAGCCTTGGCGGCAGTCGACTTGACGGCAGCCGGCTTCGTCGCAGCCGCGGTGGCAGACGCTGCCGCTGTCATGGCCTTTGTCGATGCCTTGGGGGCGGCTTTTGCCGCCAGCGCGGGTGCGGCCTTTGCCGTCACCGCCTTTGTGGACGCCGAGGCCTTGGACGGCGCTTTTGCAGCCGGTGCCGTCCTGGAGGTTTTCTTAGCTGCCTTCGGCGCAACTGCGGATTCCGTGGATGCCGTCACCACCGATTCATCGGTCATCGCCGGGAAAATCGGGGCTGGTGTCGTGGCTTCAGGGCCGTTGACGCCAGGCATGGTCGTTGCACCGTTCTTCAACGGCTCGGCCACCTGTGGCGTCGAAGCGACGGGCGCCGACGGATCGGCGGCTGGTTTCGGCTTCATCGCGGCGTCGACGCCGGCGCGTACATCGGCCGCGGCCTGCTCGAACGGATTGAGCTGCTTCTTGATCTCGGCGACCGGGCTCAGGCCCCTGAGTTCGTCGACTGACTTTTTGACGTCGTCGAGCTCGGCTTCCTTCAATGCCTCGTTGAACTGCTTCTGGAAATCGCCCGCCATGGCGCGTAGCTTCGCCGTCGTGCGGCCGAAGGTGCGCAGCATGTTGGGCAAATCCTTTGGCCCGACGACCACGATCATGACGATCGCGATCACCAGCATTTCGGTCCAGCCGACTTCAAACATGGCAATCTGTTCCGACTAGAACTCTTTGGCTCAGCTCTTGCTGGCCTTTTCCTTCGCGGCCGAAACGGTCTCATCGGCACGGTGTTCGACGGTGCGCTTGTCGTCGGCGACGTCGTCGTCGGCCATGCCCTTCTTGAAGCTCTTGATGCCCTTGGCCATGTCGCCCATCAGCTCCGGGATCTTGCCGCGGCCGAACACCAGAAGCACGATGACCAGTACGATCATCCAGTGCCAAATCGAAAATGAACCCATAGCAAATCTCTCTCGAATGGTTTCCCTGGCGATGATCTATGCGTTTTCGCGTTGGGATTCAAACACAACCGCGACAGAGTTTATGAAAGGGTGTCGGATGTCACGCATTTTCGGCGATGCCGCCCGCTACCAAACGGCGCATGTAAAGCCGCAAGACGGCTTTTGATAGGCGCTCGTGGTCAATCTTCCGTGACGCGCGGCGTCAGCAGACCGAGCTCCTCGAGATCGATGTCGGTCAACGGATCCTCGTCCTCGGTCAGCACGTCGGGATCGGCCGGCGGCTGCGGGATGGAGAAGTTCGACGGCATGCGGCCTGAAAGCAGACCGGCGCCCTTCAGTTCCTCCATACCCGGAAGATCGCGGATCTCCTCGAGCGCGAAATGATCGAGGAAGGTTTCGGTGGTGCCATAGGTGACGGGACGGCCGGGCGTTTTGCGGCGGCCACGCATGCGCACCCATTCCGTCTCGAGCAGCGTATCCAGCGTCCCCTTCGAAGTCTCGACGCCTCTGATGTCCTCGATCTCGGCGCGAGTCACCGGCTGGTGATAGGCAATGATCGCCAGCACCTCGAGCGCCGCCCGCGACAGCTTGCGCTGCTGCACCGTATCGCGGCTCATCAGGAAGGCCAGGTCGCCGGCGGTACGGAACGCCCAAGCGTCGCCCACTCGCACCAGATTGACACCGCGCCGGGCGTAGATCTGCCGCAGCTCTGTCATGGCGAGGGCAACGTTGATGCCA
The DNA here is from genome assembly GCF_006442545.2 of Mesorhizobium sp. B2-1-8. NCBI lineage: Bacteria > Pseudomonadati > Pseudomonadota > Alphaproteobacteria > Hyphomicrobiales > Phyllobacteriaceae > Mesorhizobium > Mesorhizobium sp. B2-1-8. Next base: position 3,601,190 of record NZ_CP083952.1, on the reverse strand, counting down.
TCGGGAAGCCGTGCGGCGAGCTGCTTTTCGCTGACGGGCTCGGCGCTGGCGAACACGATCGCCTCGGCCATGCGCACGGCTTCCGCCATATGCAGCCGCTCGGCCGGATTCTGTACCGAAATCTGGTCGATCTCACCCTCTTCCGGCCCATCGTCCATCTTGAAAGGAATAACCGAAGCGTTGGCGCGTTCGCTCATGATGCCGCCTCGACTGCCTTGATCGTCTGAGCGCGGTGGTCGCGCAGATAGATCGGCGCGAACACCTCGTCCTGCCGCATATCCACCCTGCGCTCGCGCACCAGTTCCAGTGTGGCCGCGAACGAACTGGCGATCGCGGTGCGCCGCTCTTGCGGGCTGGTCAGATATTGAATGAGAAAGCTGTCGAGCGTCGTCCAGTCGCGCAGCGAGCCGATCAGCCGGGTCAGGATGTCGCGAGCGTCCTTGAGTGACCAGACGCCGCGCCTGGCAATCGTCACATTTGTGATCGCCTGCTTCTGCCGCTGCTGGGCATAGGCGGTCAAGAGATCGTAAAGCGAAGCCGAATAGGTGTTGCGCTTCTCGATGATGACCATTTCCGGCATGCCGCGCGCGAACACGTCGCGGCCGAGCCGGTTGCGGTTGACAAGGCGCGCCGACGCATCGCGCATGGCTTCGAGCCGCTTCAGCCGGAATTGCAGCACCGCCGCCAGTTCCTCGCCGCTTTCGCCCTCTTCGCCCGGCTGCTTGGGGATCAGGAGCTTCGATTTGAGGAAGGCCAGCCACGCCGCCATCACCAGATAGTCGGCGGCAAGTTCGAGCCGCAGCGCCCGCGCCGTCTCGACAAAGGTCAAATATTGCTCGACCAGCGCCAGGATGGAAATGCGCGCCAGATCGACCTTCTGGGTGCGGGCAAGATGCAAGAGAAGATCGAGCGGGCCTTCGAAGCCGGCCACATCGACGACCAGCGACGGGTCGCCCGTCAGCCGTGACTCATCGTTCTCGGCCCACAGACGGTCCATCGGTGCAGCCTTCGCGGCCTTGCTTTCCAATGCTTCCGCCACTGCCTGTCACTTCCTCTTGCTAGGCCACCGCATCGAAATAGGTGGCGAATTCGGCACGGATTTCGGTTTCTTCGGCCGCGTCGCGTTTGCTTATATAGGTCATCGCCCGCTTGGCGCGCTCCAGCGACTTGCCCTCAAGCCCCGTGGTGCGCGATGCGATGCCCGCCATCTCCTCGAAAACACCATTGCAGTGAAGGACCAGATCGCAGCCCGCCGCAAGGATCGAGGTCGCCTTTGTCGGGAAATCCCCAGAAAGTGCCTTCATCGAGGTGTCGTCGCTCATCAGCAGTCCATCGAAGCCGATCTCGCGGCGGATGATCTCGTCGATGACTTTGCCGGAAGTCGTCGCCGGGTTCTTGGGATCGATCGCGCTGTAGACGACATGTGCGGTCATTGCCATCGGCAGATGGTTGAGCTCACGGAACGGAGCAAAGTCGTGCCGCTGCAGATCGCCGAACGAGGCGTCGACGACGGGCAGCTCGAAATGCGTGTCGGCAAAGGCGCGGCCATGCCCCGGAATATGCTTCATCACGGGCAGCACGCCACCCGACATCAGGCCCTCGGCGGCGGCGCGGCCGAGTTCGATGACCGGACGCGGATCCTTGCCATAGGCGCGCGCGCCGATGACATCGCTGGCCCCTTCGATCGGCACGTCGAGCACCGGCAGGCAATCCGCCGATATGCCATAGCGCAGCAGATCGAAGGCATGCAGCCGCGCCATCAGCCAGGCGGCGCGGACACCGGCGTCGTGGTCATCGCGCCACAGCGCCCCAAGCGCGCCGCCAGCCGGATAGTTCGGCGCCAGCGGCGGCCGAAGGCGCTGTACCCTGCCGCCCTCCTGGTCGACGAACACCAGCGCGTCCGGGCGCCCGATACAATCGCGCATCTCGGCGACCAGATCGCGGATCTGCTCGGCCTCACCGATATTGCGGGCAAACAGGATGAAGGCCCACGGGCATTCGTTGCGATAGAAATTGACTTCTTCGCGGGTGAGCGATTTCCCGGCACAGCCGAGGATCATGGCTTTTGATTCGGTCATTTCAGGAGTCTAGGGCTTCGCGCGATCAAAGGGAATCGTCCCTGACCGCATGCGGCGGGCTACAAGACACGCTTCCACATGAAAAAGTCAGACATATGAATATCGCCACATGAAAAAGCCGGCGCGGCCTTGGGCCGCGCCGGCTTTGAAGGATTGGATCGAGGTCTAACGCGATACGAAGCAGTTGCCGCCCGCAGCCTTGTAGCTGGTGCACAAATTGATGGCATCGTTGCGCGACTGGGCCGGAACGCGGACACGGTAGAACGTGCCCTTGCCGGCAATCTCGGCCTTGACGATGTTGGCCGTACGGCCGGAAAGCACGCTGCCATAGCGGCGCTGCAGATCCTGATAGGTCGACTGGGCGCTGTCCACCGTCGGCTGCGAAGCGATCTGTATCGACCACGAACCGCTGCCGGTCGCGGTCGAGGCCGGATCGATGGAAGCGACCTGATCGGGCTTGACCTCGCCGACCACATCGACGGGCTGGTCGGACGGGCGCTGTGGCGCGATCGCAACCTTGGCTGGCGTGTTGGCCGACTGCGCCTTGGCTTCAGCCTTGGCAGGTTTGGCGGCGGGCTTCAGAGCCGGCTCATCGTCGGCCTGCGCGGCGGCGGACGCCACGGTGCCAGTCTGATCGGTGCCAGTCTGGTCGGCGCCAGCCTGGTTGGCGTTAGCCTGGCCGGCAGGCGCCACATGCTGTGGCGCCGGATCGGTCGGCTCCGCCGCGGCCACTTGCGGTGCCGCCGGTGCCGGGTCCTCGCGCGCCACCAGTGAGCCGTCGGACTTGACCACCATGGTCCTGACCTTGCGCGGCGCAACGGCAACGACATCGTTGTTGGTGCCCTTGTCGGCCTCCTGCAGGACCTGCGCGATGCGATCCTCCGACTTCGGCGCGGGCGCCGCATTGTCGGCCGGGGCCGCGCCAGCGGTCGAAACCTCGCCACCGCCATCCATGCCGGCTGCAGCGTTCTGATCGGGAGAAAGATCGACGGCGCGGGCCGGGTCCTTCGCCTGCACGTCCACCGGTTCCTCGACGTTGGTGACAAGCTTCTGCTGGACCGGCTCGGCGGGCTTCGCGCCCTTGACCACCGCGTCATAGACCTTGTTGTCCTGGTTCGGCACCACGGTGCCGCCCGGATTTTCCGGTTTGACCTTGATCGGCGAATTGTCGGCCTTGACGATCACCGGAGCTTCGCTGCCGCCCTTGCCGCCCAAAGACAGCGCGAAGGCGCCAAGACCGCCAGCGACCGCCACGGCGCCGACAATCGCGGCAATGAACAGGCCGCGCCGGCCCGACGGCCGTGCGGCTTCCCGCTCGCCGAAGCCCGGAACCGACATCGCTTCGTCCAGTTCGGGATCGTAGTCGAGTTCATCGACGGTAAAATCGTCCGCCTGCGAGACCGGCTGGCTACCAGGCAGTTTGTCGAGGTCGAAGCCTTCGGCAGCATCGGCATAGGCCGAAGCCGAAGCCCGAGCAGGCATTTCCGCCGGCCGTGCCGCATAAGTCCGCGCTTCCGGTTGATAGGCCTGCCTGGGCTCTTCATTGGCCCCGCCATATCCCGGATTGATCCTATCATATCCCGGATTGGCAGCGTCATATCCTGGATTGGCGGCGCCATATCCCTGGTTGAACCCGGCATTGTAGGATTCGTCGGCATAAGCGGCAGCGCTGGCGGCAGCAGGCGCGACCTCCACGGAATTCATTTCAGTCAGAAGGCTGGCGAATTCGGCGTCGAGATCGTCATAACCGGATGCTGCCGGCTCATCTTCCTCGAAATGCAACTCTGGAATGTCGAGATCGTCGGCCAGCGCCACGACGCGCTCCGGCACATCGACCGTCTCGACATCGGGCATCTCTTCATAAGGCGAGGACTGCGGTGCCGAGACCGGAGCCAAATAGGGAGCAGCTGCAACCGGCTCGGCCGAATGGTAGGAGGGCACTGTGGCCACTTCGGGTGCTGCCGTCCTGCCCCCCATAGAGGCGGCAGGCTGCGCGGCAAATGCCGGCTGTTGGGGAACCGGTGTCACGCGGCTCCAAGAACGGGCCGGCTCCGACTGTGCGGAGCGATCCGCCAGCCAATCGAGTGAATCGGCCTGATCCCGCCGGGACACTGTTTCGTCACGCGGATCGATGCTTTTGGCCAGGGCGGCGTCGAGGGCATCGTTGTCGATATCGACATCGCCCTGTTCATGCGAGCCGAAATCCTGCTCCTGAAGTTCATCGAGCAGCAGGTCGTCGAGGTTGGCGTCGGCGGCCTGGGCAGAGCCGGAGTGATGCACATCCTCGGATCCTGGTTCATCGAGGTCCCAGTCGAGGTCACCAACAAGATCGGCGGGTTCCTCCGCGGCCTTCGCGGTCGCGGCGAGAGGCGGTTGAACGGGCGTCGCGGTCCACTGAGTGACGACTGGCTGAGCCATGGCCAACTCCTTGGCCGGCGGCACCGCGCGCGCGGTCATGGCGCCAAGAAGCGCGTTCAACTCATCTTCGAGGCTTCGTTCGTCCTCGATGGGTGCTTGCACAGGCGGCGCAATGGTTGCCACGGGCGCTGCCGGCTGCGCCGGAGCCGTGGCGATTTCAGCGACGGGCTCTTCGGCAGGCTGGGCAAACGCCTCCTCCAAATTCAGGTCGGAAGCGTCATCCGAAACGGCGTCTGGATTCTGGTCCTTCGTGTCGACGGCATCGGCAAGCAACTCGTGCGCTTGCGTCTCGTCAAAAGCCCCTGGCTCATCCGCCTGAACGTCAAAATCCACGTCGACATCGGCCATGGCATCGTCGAAGTGGCCCACGAAATCCTCGTCGGAGATCGCCTGGGTTTCATTCGCTGCGGCCAGTACAGGGTCCGGATATTCGACAGCAGCCTCTTGGCGCTGATCCGCCGGATGGTCGTCGAGCATCAGCTCGTCTTCGAGCGAGATCGCGACCGCATCGTCGAATTCATCATCGGAGGCCGGCTCGACGGCCACCGGCACTTCGGCAACCGGCGCTCCGGCAACCGGCGATTCAACGGCAGACCGGGTCTCGGCGGCCTCGTCCTCGATATGGAAATCCTGGTCGAGGGAGGCGGCAAGCTCGTCCTCCATCGGCAGATCGTCGTCGAAGGGCGAAACGTCTTCTAGAGAACTGGCGACGGCATTGTCGAAATCAGCGTCGAAGGCAGGCTCGACGGACGACACAGCTTCCGAGGCGCCAGGTTCCGCATGGCTGGCGACGACTGCCTGGTCATCGGCATCCGACATGTCCAGGCGGAAATCGTCATCGAGCGACAGCGCAAGATCGTCGTCCGCCACATCGACGGCCATCGGCTCGAATGCCGGCTCATGAGCCTCGACAACTGGAGCAGCAACGCTTTCGGCGGCGTCGAACTCGCCCATCAGTTCCTTCTCGAGGTCGATGTCGAAATCGCCCTCTCCCGCAGTCTCGTCGGTGACAGCGGCTTTCGGCTCTGCCGGCGCCTGCGGCTTGACCGGCTGGCGCGGGTCGAATCCCATGATCCTGGTCAGTTCCGCGAACGGATCATCGTTGGCGATGTCGTTGTTGTCGGCTGCTCTCAGCTGGGTTCTGTCTGCCATTGTTGTTCCCGAACTCGCACTCATTCGGACGCCTTGGACGTCGCGCAGGGTTGGCCCTTACCAGCGCAATGTGGGCAAAAGGTGACAGGTTTTTTAGTCAAACCTAACGCATTTCGGTGGGCGCGGCGGCCCCGATCAACGTCAGGCCGGACGTCAGAACATCCGAAACAGCCTGCACCAGCCCTAGTCTGGCATGCGTCAATTGTCGGTCGTTAACCTTAACAAAACGTAAGTCAGGATTATCCGTGCCACGGTTCCAGTGTCCGTGGAAGCTGGAAGCCAGATCATAGAGATAAAATGCCAGCCGATGTGGCTCGAGCGCAAGAGCGGCGGACTCGATCAGGCGTGGATATTCGGCGAGTTTCCGGATCAGGCCGATTTCACCTTCGTCGGTCAGCGACGTTGCCGCGGCCGCCAGGCTGTTGCGATCGAAATTCGCCTCCCCCAACTGTTCGCTCGCCTGCCGGAACACCGAATGGCAGCGCGCCGAGGCGTACTGCACGTAGAACACCGGATTGTCCTTGGACTGCTCGGTCACCTTGGCGAAATCGAAATCGAGCGGCGCATCGTTCTTGCGATAGAGCATCATGAAGCGGATCGGATCGCGTCCGACCTCCTCCACCACCTCGCGCAGCGTCACGAAGTCGCCGGACCGCTTCGACATACGCACCGGCTCGCCATCGCGAAACAGCTTCACCAGATTGCACAAGAGGACAGTGAGCTTGACGTCGTCGCCGGCAATCGCCCGCGCCAAGGCTTCTAGGCGCTTGACGTAGCCGCCATGGTCGGCGCCGAGAACATAGATCAGGTCGACGAAGCCGCGATCGACCTTGTCCTTCAGATACGCGACATCGGCGGCGAAATAGGTGAACGAGCCATCGGACTTGACCAGCGCCCTGTCCATGTCGTCGCCGACGGCCGTCGAGCGGAACAGCGTCTGTTCGCGGTCCTCCCAGTCGTCCGGCTTCTCGCCCTTGGGCGGCGGCAGCTTGCCCTTGTAGATATGGCCCTTCAGCGTCAGGTCGTTGATCGCCGAGCGGATCTTCCTGGCATTGTCGGCATGCAGCGTGCGTTCGGAAAAGAACACGTCGTGATGCACGTTGAGCAGCGCAAGATCCTCGCGGATCATCGCCATCATCGCATCGATGGTCCGGTCCTTGACGATGGCCAGCGCCTCGTCATCCGGCATCTGCAGCAACGAACGGCCGAACTCCCTGACCAGAGCCTCGCCGACGGAGACAAGATAGTCACCGGGATAAAGCCCCGCCGGAATCTCGCCGATATCTTCTCCAAGCGCTTCGCGGTAGCGCAGCATCGCCGAGCGCCCAAGCACGTCGATCTGGGAGCCGGCGTCGTTGATGACATATTCCTTGGTCACGTCGTAACCGGCGAACGCCATCAGATTGGCGAGCGCGTCACCGACGACGGCACCCCGGCAATGGCCGACATGCATCGGCCCGGTCGGGTTGGCCGAGACATATTCGACATTGGTTTTGTGGCCGGCGCCGATCGTCGAGCGGCCGTAGTTGCGCCCCTCGCCCAGAAGCGCCGACAGATGCGCTTGCCAGAAACCGTCCTTGAGCCGCAGATTGACGAAGCCGGGACCGGCGACGTCAGCGGCGGCGATATCGCTGTCGGCCCGCAGCGCTTCCGCCAGTTTCTCGGCCAGCGCACGCGGGTTCTGGCCGGTCGGCTTGGCCAGCACCATTGCCGCATTGGTCGCGAGATCGCCATGGCTGGTGTCGCGCGGCGGCTCGACGGCGATGCGCGACAGATCAGGCGAAACGCCGTCCTTGTCTTTCAGGTCAAGCGCTTCGACAGCCTTTACGACTCGGGCTGTGAAATCGGCGAAGATGTTCATGGTGTATGCTCTGGTGGCTTTATGACGAATCCGGCCCTTTGGCCGGCAAATCGAGCCCGCCCTAGCTCAAATCCGGGGTGCGGTCAAACAAACGCCTGTGTTCCTTGAGCGCGTAGGTGTCGGTCATGCCAGCCAGGAAATCGGCGACGCTGCGTGCCTTGATGCGATCCTCGGCGCGGTCCAGCCCTTCACGCCAGCCGTCGGGCATGGCGCGTGGGTCGGCGAAATAGACATCGAACAGGTCCCTGACGATCTGCTCGGCGTCCGCGCGCACTCGCATGACCTCCTCGTGCCGGTAGAGATGCTTGTAGAGAAAGGCCTTCAGTTCCTTCTCGGCTTCCGCCATTTCGGCCGAAAATGTCACCATCGTCTCGCCCGCCGCCCTCACCGCATCGGCGCTCAGCGGCCCGATCCGCTCCAGATTGGCGGTCGTTGACTTGATCACATCCTCGACCATGGCCGTGATCTGCCGTCGCATCAATTCGTGGCCGGTGCGCACGCCATCGAGCCTGGGATAGCGCTCGCGCACGCTCTTCAGGATCGTTCCAGGCAGCGAAACGGCCTTCAGCATGTCCAGCGTCAGCAGCCCTGACCGCAGCCCATCGTCGATATCATGCGTGTTGTAGGCGATATCGTCGGCAATCGCCGCGCATTGCGCTTCGATGCCGGCGAACCGGTCGAGTTCGAGATCCTGCAATTGCGAGTAATCTCGGATCGCCTGCGGTACCGGCCCTTTCAGGCCCTTGCCGCCGCTGTCGGTGAGCGGACCATTATGCTTGACCAGGCCTTCCAGCGTTTCCCAGCTCAGATTGAGCCCATCGAATTCAGCGTAGCGCGCCTCTAGCCTCGTCACGATGCGCAGGGATTGTGCGTTGTGGTCGAAGCCGCCCCACGCCGCCATCTTTTCGTTCAGCGCGTCCTCGCCTGTGTGGCCAAAGGGCGTGTGGCCGAAATCATGCACCAGCGCCACCGCCTCGGCGAGATCCTCGTCACCGCGCAGCGCCCGCGCCAGCGCACGCGCGATCTGCGCCACTTCGATCGAATGGGTCAGCCGCGTGCGGTAATGGTCGCCTTCATGGGCGATGAAGACTTGCGTCTTGTGTTTGAGCCGGCGGAAGGCCGTCGAATGGATGATCCGGTCGCGGTCGCGCTGGAACGGCGTGCGGGTCGGGCTCTCGGCTTCGTCGAAAAGCCGGCCGCGCGAGCGCGCGGGATCCGTCGCATAGGCCGCGCGCGGCCGATAGCCGAATCCGATGTCGCCAAGCTCATTTGTCATGGCTGATGCCGCCGCAGTTGACTTGCCCCGTCGCGCTTCATACCTATCATGTGAAACCGAAAGCAAGGTGACGCCAATGGGCGCGGATGCCAAGACCGCCATGAAAGTCGAGATGACCGAGGCTGCCGCCAAGCGGATCGCCAGGATTGTTTCGGCCGAAGCCGGCAAGACAGCGCTGCGCGTCTCGGTCGAAGGCGGCGGCTGCTCCGGCTTTTCCTACAAATTCGATCTGGTCGATGCTCGCAACGACGACGACGTCGCCATCGAGAAGGATGGCGCAACGGTGCTGATCGACGATCTGTCCCTGGTCTATATGGGCGGCTCGGTCATCGACTTCGTCGACGATTTGATGGGCCAGTCGTTCCAGATCAGAAACCCGAATGCGGTCGCCTCCTGCGGCTGCGGCACCAGCTTCTCCATCTAGGACCGATATGCCCGCAACTGGCGCGGTTCGTCAGGTTGCGCTCTCCGCCGGTCGCGACCTCGACGCGACGCTGGCCTTTTGGCGTGATGTGCTCGGCATGAAGGTGCATGCGCGGTTCGATCCGCCCGGCATCGCCTTCATCATGGCCGGCGATGTCAGGCTGCTGTTCACCGACGGCATCCCGGCCGGCACCATCTATCTCGACATCGCTGGCCTCGAAGCCTTCCACGCCGAGGCAAAGGCAGCCGGCATTCCCTTCACCGCGCCGCCAACATTGGTCCATCGCGACACCGAAGGCCAGTTCGGTCCGTCGGGGGAAAGCGAATGGATGGCCTTTATAAAGGACCCCGCAGGCAATACGGTCGGACTCGTCGAACGCCTTCCGCCGCAGGAACAATGAGACCGTCATGAAAATCGTCACCTGGAACATCAACGGCGTGCGCGCCCGCATCGGCAACCTTACCCATTGGCTGACCGAAAGCGCGCCCGACATCGTCTGCCTGCAGGAGATCAAGACGGTCGACGACCAGTTCCCGCGCGCCGAGATCGAGGCGCTTGGCTACAATGTCGAAACCCATGGCCAGAAAGGCTTCAATGGTGTGGCGCTGCTGTCGAAATTGCGCTTCGACGAGGTTATCAAAGGCCTGCCGGGCGACGATGCCGACGAACAGGCGCGTTTCATCGAAGGCGTGTTCTCGACCGACAAGGGCGCGCTTCGCGTCGCCTCGCTCTATCTGCCGAACGGCAACCCGATCGATGACGAGAAGAAGTTCCCCTTCAAGCTGTCGTGGATGGCACGGCTGGAGCGGTGGGCGCAGGAGCGCCTGAGGCTGGAAGAGGCGCTGGTGCTGGCCGGCGACTACAACGTCATTCCCGAGCCGATCGACGCGCGGTTTCCGGAGAACTGGCTGGGCGATGCGCTGTTCCAGCCGCAGACGCGGCAGGCCTTCCGGCGGCTGCTGAACCTCGGCTTCACCGAAGCAGTGCGCGCGGTCACCGATGCCCCGGATACCTACACCTTCTGGGACTATCAGGCCGGCGCCTGGCAGAAGAACAACGGCATCCGCATCGACCATCTGCTGTTGTCGCCGGAAGCCGCGAACCGGTTCTCGTCGGCGTCGATCGAAAAGCATGTGCGCGCCTGGGAAAAACCGTCCGATCACGTCCCGGTGGCGATCGACCTCGCGCTGCAGCCCGCCTGACGCAGGCCCTCCTGCCGCCGAATCGTCCCGGACCTCATATCGCCACATTCCGACGCATGATGGGAGTTCATCATGGCGGCCGGGGTTCCCATGACCATTCGATTTGCTCTTTGTCCGATCGGCTTGGCATTCGCTACGGCCGCGATCGTGCCTGCCTTCGCCGCGCAGGAATGTCTTGCCAATGGAAAATCCTATGCCGTCGGCCAGGTCGCCTGCCTAACGGTTGCCGATCAGAGTCATTTGGCGCGCTGCGATATGGTGCTGAACAACACATCCTGGACCAAGGTTGGCGATAGCTGCCCCGCAAACACAATGGCGCCGCACCTGCACGTGAGGCCGATCTCGACACCCGCGCCAAGCATGGCACCGACGGAGCCGACCGAGAAATGAGTGCCTCGAGTGGCGGGCGGTGTTGCTTTGCAAGCGACCGCTCGGCCAGGTTTCCAGATTGAAGAATTTCCGCGACGGCCGTGAAGAAATAGGGTTGTCGACCCTACTCCTGATCGGCGTTGTTGCCCTTGGTCAGGATGTCGTCCGCCAGCGAGATCGCGGTGCGGCGGTCGGCTTCGCCGGCCGCGGCGAAGGCCTCTTCCTGCATGCCGCGGATCCAGGGCTGATCGGCCGGCGAGGCACGCTCGAGGGCCGCGGTCATCATCGCCAGGCCGCGCACGATCTTGCCGCTCTGGAACAACAGGTGGCCAAGCGTCGCTTGCGCACCGGCATGGCCCTTCTCGGCGGCGAGCTGGAACCAGCGCCCGGCCTGCCTGACGCTGGCCTTCACGCCGCCCTCGCCCTTCAGGAACATCTGGCCCATCTCGAACTGGGCGTTCGGATTGCGGTAGTTGGCGGCGGCGCGCATGTAGTATTCCTGCGCCGCCACTTCGTTCTCGGTGACCGGGCTGCCGGGAATGCCCTTGCGCAGATAGTCGCCCAGCGCCACCAGCGCGTCGGAGACGTAGCTTTCTTCCGGAGAGCCGGGCTCGACGTCCTGGTCGACGATCTCCGAGAAGAACTTGAACGCCTCATAATCGTCGCGGGCCACGCCGTCGCCTTCGGCATACATGCGGGCAAGCTTCCAGGTGGCGCCGATCTGGCCGTTTTCGGCGGCGTATTTATAGGCCTCGGCTGCCTGCTCCTTGTGGCCGCTCTTGTAGGCGGAGAAACCGAACTGGAACACCGCCCAGGGGCTCGACTGCGGCTTGACGCCGGTCTTGTCGTCGAACACCTTGTCGTCGAAGGCCATGGCCTGGCCCACGGCGCCAAAGATCGCAACCGCGACCAGTGCCGAAAGGACGGATGACCTCAACAACTCTGGTGTTGACTTCAACAACTCAGATATCCGCATAGCAGTGTGTTTCTTTCGCACCGCCCGGATGGGTGACCGCGCCATCCCTGGCGGACCCTACCGTCTGTGCGTATTTCCATATCGCGCCCGACTGATAGTCGGTCGTGCGCGCCTTCCATGTCTTCGCCCGCGCCGCCAACTCGCTATCGGACAGTGCTACCTCGATCGTGCCGTTCACCGCGTCGATCGAGATCACGTCGCCATCCCTGATGAGACCGATCGGACCGCCAACCGCCGCTTCCGGGCCGACATGGCCGATGCAGAAGCCGCGTGTCGCGCCCGAGAATCGGCCGTCGGTGATCAGCGCCACCTTGCCGCCCATGCCCTGGCCGTAGAGCGCCGCGGTCGTCGACAGCATCTCACGCATGCCCGGGCCGCCGCGCGGTCCCTCATAGCGGATGACCAGAACCTCGCCTTCCCGATAGGCGCGGTTCGTCACCGCCTCAAAACATTCCTCTTCCGAATCGAAGCAGCGCGCCGGGCCGGAGAATTTCAGCTCCGCCATGCCCGCGACCTTCACGATCGCGCCTTCGGGAGCAAGGTTTCCCTTCAACCCCACGACACCGCCGGTTTGGGTAATTGGTCTGTTGGCCGGGCGAACCACATCCTGGTGTTCATTCCAGGCAACGTGCTCCATATTTTCGGCCAAAGTACGGCCAGTGACCGTCAGGCAATCGCCATGCAGATAGCCGTGATCGAGCAGCGTCTTCATCAGCAGCGGAATGCCGCCTGCCTCGAACATGTCCTTGGCGACATATTTGCCGCCTGGCTTGAGATCGGCGATGTAAGGCGTCTTCTCGAAGATTTTCGCCACGTCGAACAGGTCGAATTTGATCCCCGCCTCATGCGCGATCGCCGGCAGGTGCAGCGCCGCATTGGTCGAGCCTCCGGTGGCTGAAACCACGGTCGCCGCATTTTCCAGCGCCTTCAGCGTGACGATGTCGCGCGGCCGGATGTTTTTGGCGATCAGCTCCATGACCTTTTCGCCCGAGGCGAAATTGAAGCGGTCGCGCATTTCGTAGGGCGCCGGTGCGCCGCAGGAATAGGGCAGCGCGAGACCGATGGCCTCCGCGACGGTGGCCATGGTGTTGGCGGTGAACTGTGCGCCGCAGGAACCAGCCGACGGACAGGCGGCCTGCTCGATTTCGAGCAGTTCGGCATCGTCGATCGTGCCGACCGAGTGCTGGCCGACCGCCTCGAACACATCCTGCACGGTGATCTGGCGGCCGCGATAGCTGCCCGGCAGGATCGAGCCGCCATAGATGAAGATCGACGGCACGTTGAGCCGCACCATGGCCATCATCATGCCGGGCAGCGACTTGTCGCAGCCGGCGAGACCGACCAGCGCGTCGTAGCAATGGCCGCGCATGGTGAGTTCGACCGAATCGGCGATGACCTCGCGCGACACCAGCGACGACTTCATCCCCTGGTGACCCATGGCAATGCCGTCGGTGACGGTGATGGTGCAGAACTCGCGCGGCGTGCCGTTGGCGGCGGCCACGCCCTTCTTGACCACCTGTGCCTGGCGCATCAGCGAGATGTTGCAGGGTGCTGCTTCGTTCCAGCAGGACGCGACGCCGACCAGCGGCTGCGCGATCTCGGCCGCAGACAGGCCCATGGCATAGAGATAGGAGCGGTGCGGCGCACGCGCCGGACCGACAGTCACATAGCGGCTAGGGAGCTTAGCCTTTGAGATGACCTTGGCGTCCATTCTCTTCCTTGCCGCGGGCGGTGCGGCCTGTCCCATCGCCGGGCCTTCTGGCGCGTGTCCCGAGACGAGTTCGAGGTGCGCCGGGTTTATGGCGGGAAATGGGCAATTTTCTCGGCCTGACCTTTAGCGGAGGGGTTGTTCAAAAAGTGTTGCCAAAACGTCACATTTATACGATGCGGCCGAGGTGCGGCTTATATGCAACTTAGCTTGGATAACAGACTTGTCGGCAAGGCCGGCTCAAACAAAAAAGGCGAGCGATGCCCGGCCTTTTCTTATAATATTCAGGAGTTTAGAACTTGATCTTTACGCCGCCGGAAATCGCGGTGACCAGATCGTTGCCGAAGTCGTAGCTGGCATCCTCGCCGGCAATATAGCCGTTTTCACCAACCAATTCTCCTGAGTGACCGCTGGTCAACACGCCGACCGCTCCCGCCAAACGAATTTCGACGTTCGGCGACGGCGTATAGGCCACGCCACCACCCAGCGTCCATGTATCAGTCTGCGCACCATAACCATGCGAGGTGCCACGATCCCACGAAAGCTGGCCGGCGGCACTCCACTGATCGTTGAACTTGTGGCCGAGACCGCCTGTGACGGTCCAGCCGTCACGATACATCAGATCGAGCGAAGTCACCGCGGCCGGCGAACCGGTGAAGCATGACGAAGCGGGGAAACCCACAGGGCAGATCGGAACGCTTTGCAGCAGGCTCCAGTTGACCCACTTGACCGAGCCAAAGGCGAGCCAGCCGGGCGCGATGCCTGACTGAAGTTTCAACTCCAGGGTATCAGGCATGTACTGCGTTGAGCCAAAGATGGGGGTAATGCCCCTGCCGATACTGGTGAGATCCAGCGTTCCCTCGATATTGTCGAGCTTGACTTTCGAATTGTAGACCAGGCTTGCGCGCAACGCGATGTCGGGGATCTCGTAAGCGATGCCCGCGCGCCAGCCCCAGCCGCTGGTTTTCAGGTCGACACGACCCGTCAGTGCCGGAAAAACATTCACCAGGCTTTCCTTAAAGCCCGAGATATCCTGGTAGAACAAGCCGCCGATAAAGCGGAGCTGGCCCTTGCCGGCATCCATTTTGTAGGAGCAGGTACCTGCGTAGTTGTCGCTCTTGATATCGGTTTCGATATTAGAGAGCGCTCCGTTCCATATACCTGGCGCCGTGTGCGCGCCCCAGGGTTGCGAATAGTCGACCATGCAGTCGACGCCTTGCACAATTTGGACCTTGGCCCCTATGCGCGGAACCCAATAACCCTCGGCACCATCGGCTGAGGTGCCCAAGCCTAGATTAGCTCCGCCAGGACCACGCGCATTCTCGTACTTGCGATCTGGCATCACATAGGTCGCTTCAGCTTCCGTAGTGAATGGCGCCGGATCGAACAGCAGGTCGATATCGTAGCCGCCGCGCTCCAGACCGCCGGCTTGCGCCGGATGAATAACCGAGCCCATCAAAGCCAGCGAAAAGCACCCTGCCCCCAGCAGTGCTTTCAGACGCAAATTGGTCATGGATGTCCTCCCCGAATAACTAGTGGGTCAAGCTAGAACCAATTCAGGTTAACGGCGCAACAACGAAGTGCCGAGGCGTACATGTACATGCTCGCCAAACCCATTTTCGAGAAAATGCAGAACCGTGCCACAGGAGCAAAAATGGCCCGCGGCACGTCCAGCCAGCCGACAAAATGAACAAAAATAGCCCTAAAAGGCTCAAAAACTGCTAGTTTTGAAGGGAGTTAGCCCCATTGTTACATTATGGCAACAATGGGGCTAAAAGTTTCCGTTTACGTCAATATTAACGCAACGGAATGCCTATTTTCGAGGCAGGTGACGCATGGGAATTCGCCCCGGCGTCATAGGCGAATCTGCCCTTCAGCCGGCGTCGCGAACCCTGGTCAACGCCACTGAAAGCTTGTCCTGGGCGTCGCGATATTCGGCGAGCTTTTCCCGCTCGGCTTCCACGATCTCGGCCGGCGCGCTGGCGACGAATTTCTCATTCGACAGCTTCTTGTGCAGGCGCGCGATTTCCTCGGTCACCTTGACCAGTTCCTTCTGCAACCGCGCGGCCTCCGCGGTGAGGTCGATCAGGCTGCCAAGCGGCAGGCAGATCGTCGCCTCGTTGAGCACCATCTGCGCCGAGCCCTTGGGTGCCGTATCGGCGAGCGAGATGTCACCGACACGCGCCAGCCGCTTGATCGCGGACTCCTCGCGAACCAGCCGTTCGCGCGTCACGTCATTGGCGCCGACCACCACGAGCGGCGCAATGGCCGCCGGCGGCACGTTCATCTCCGAGCGCACCGAGCGGATGCCGGAGACGAGATCGACCAGCCAGTTGATGTCGGCAGCCGCTTCAGCGTCCTCGAAATCCGGCGACGGCCACGCGGCATGGCACAGCAGCGAGGCGCGTTCCTTGCCCTCGCCCGCGGTCTGCGCCCACAGTTCTTCGGTCATGAACGGCATCATCGGATGCAGGAGCTTGTAGATCTCGTCGAGCACGAACGCTACGCAGGCGCGGCTTTCGGCCTTGGCGGCCTCGTCCGTGCCCATGAACACCGGCTTCAGCAGTTCCAGATACCAGTCGCAGAACAGGTTCCAGACGAAGCGGTAGGCGGCTCCAGCCGCCTCGTTGAAGCGATACGAGGTGATGCCGTCGGTGACCTCGCGCGCGGCGCGCGTCAGCTCGGTCAGGATCCAGCGGTTGACCGCCAGCTTGGCGTCGTTCAGCCAGAAATCGTCGTTGCGCGCGACTTCGTTCATCTCGGCAAAGCGCGTCGCGTTCCACAGCTTGGTGCCGAAATTGCGATAGCCGGCGATGCGCGCCGGGTCGAGCTTCACGTCGCGCCCCTGCGCCGCCATCACGGCAAGCGTGAAACGCAGCGCGTCGGCGCCATATTCGTCGATCAGGTCGAGCGGATCGATGACGTTGCCTTTCGACTTCGACATCTTCTGCCCGTTCTTGTCGCGCACCAGTGCGTGCACATAGACGGTGTGGAACGGCTCCTCGTCCATGAAGTGCAGGCCCATCATCATCATGCGGGCAACCCAGAAGAAGATGATGTCGAAGCCGGTCACCAGCACGTCGGTTTGGTAATAGGTCTTCAGCTCCGGCGTTTGGTCCGGCCAACCCAGCGTCGAGAACGGCCACAGCGCCGACGAAAACCAGGTGTCGAGCACATCCTCGTCGCGGGTCAGGATCTCGCCGGGCTTGAAGGTCTCGAGCTTGTCCTCGACCCAGGCCTTCCACGGCCCTTCGAGCGCCAGATAATATTCGATGGCGGCACTCAGCGCCTCTTCCTCGGATTTCTCGACGAAGACGTGCCCGTCCGGCCCATACCAGGCCGGGATCTGATGCCCCCACCAGAGCTGGCGCGAAATGCACCAGGGCTGGATGTTCTCCATCCAGTCGAAATAGGTTTTTTCCCAATTCTTCGGGACGAAATTGGTGCGCCCCTCGCGCACCGAGGCAATCGCCGGCTTGGCGAGTTCGGCCGCGTTGGCATACCACTGTTCGGTGAGGAACGGTTCGATCGGCACCCCGCCGCGGTCGCCATGCGGCACGGTATGGCGATGCGGCTCGACCTTGTCGAGGAAGCCGCCGGCCTCCATCAGTTCGACGATCTTCTTGCGCGCGACGAAGCGGTCGAGGCCGTCGAGCCCGTCCCACACGGCTTGACGCTCCGGCGTCACATCGATGCCGGCGAGGAAGTCCTCATTATCCCTGAGCGTAACGGCGGCCTCGACGGTCAGGACGTTGATCGCCGGCAGCTTGTGGCGCTTGCCGACCTCGAAGTCGTTGAAATCATGCGCCGGCGTGATCTTGACCGCTCCCGACCCCTTTTCCGGATCGGAATACTCGTCGGCCACGACAGGTATCTTGCGCCCGACGATAGGCAGGACGACGTTCTTGCCGACGAGATGCCGGAACCGCTCATCGTCGGGATGCACCGCGACAGCCGTGTCGCCCAGCATCGTCTCGGGGCGCGTCGTCGCCACGGTGATGAAGGTCTTCGGGTTTTCCGTATCGAAAGTCGCGCCTTCGATCGGATAGCGGAAGTGCCAGAGATTGCCGTTGACCTCCTGCTGCTCGACCTCGAGATCGGAGATCGCGGTCAACAGTTTCGGGTCCCAGTTCACAAGGCGCTTGTCCTTGTAGATGAGCCCTTCCTTGTAGAGCGTGACGAACACTTCGAGCACGGCCTTGGACAGGCCCTCGTCCATGGTGAAGCGTTCGCGCGACCAGTCGGCGGAGGCGCCGAGACGTTTCAACTGGTTGAAGATCAACCCACCCGATTCGGCCTTCCACTCCCACACCTTCTCGATGAATTCTTCGCGGGTGAGATCGCGGCGATGGATCTGCTTTTCCATCAGCCGGCGCTCGACCACCATCTGCGTGGCGATGCCGGCATGGTCCATGCCGGGCTGCCACAGGACGTTCTTGCCACGCATGCGCTCGAAGCGAACCAGGATGTCCTGCAGCGTGTTGTTGAGCGCATGGCCCATATGCAGCGAGCCGGTGACATTGGGCGGCGGAATGACGATAGTGAAGGCCTCGGCCCCCTCCTCCGCCCCCGCGCCGGCGCGAAACGCGTCGGCTTCCTCCCACACCTTGGCGATCTTGGGCTCGACGGTCTTGGCGTCGTAAGTCTTTTCAAGCATGGGGAAACGGTCCGCGCTGTCGGGAATTTTGCTGGTTCGGTGTAAATCGGAAGGTCTTGGCCAAGTCAACCGCGAGGGCCGCCTGGGCCTTTACAAGCAGATAGGCGCGGCCTTGGTCATTTCAACGAAAGGCGCGCGGCAACCGCATCTTGAGCCCGAGGCATCGCTACGAACCGAGCCCTGGGGTTCCCGCACGTTCATTGTCAGCGACCCCGACGGCAATTTGATCGCCTTCGCCAGTTCTGCGACCAGCGGCTGACCGCGCCACAACGAGAAACGCCGCCTCGACGGCGGCGTTTTTTCAGGAATGCAGGCCTGGACGCTATTGCCCCCCGCGTGCCACGCGCTCGATCTCTTCGCGCACCAGTCTTTCGACCAGCGTCGGCAGATTGTTGTCCAGCCAGTCCTGCAGCATCGGCCGCAGCATTTCTTCGGCCATCTCGTCGAATGTCTTCTTGCTGCGGCTTGCAAAGGCGTCGGACAGTTCGCCGAAGGCGGCCGCAACCTGCCGGCCGGCATGTTCGGAAAGAATCGCGGGACGCACCGCATGCGCTTCGTTTGCCGCCGCGCGCCCCTGAGCCGTGCCCGTTGCAGCATCGATCGACGAAGATTGCTCTGTCGCAGGTTCCGCCGCCGTTTCGCTCGCCGACACCTCCGGCTGTGCCGCTGGCTTGCGGATGCTCCGGTCCGGCATCGCCTTGGCTTGCTCGCCAACCGCGGCGATCTCGCGACGCCAATCGGCGACGATAGCCTCACTTGTCGCAACCTCCGCGGGAGCCGCCGGCGCGTCGCGGCTGGGCATCGGCTCGGCGGCAATCCGGGCGCTGACCTCGGCCAGTGTCGTCGGCGTCCTGTCCGCGGCCGGGTCGGCACGCGGCGGCGCTTCCGTGCGTGCGATCACCGGCTGTGCGGCTGGCGCCTGGACTTCCGCCGTCGCGGCCGGTTTCCTGACCTCGGGGACAGCATGCAGTTCGGCGCGGAACGCGTCGATGTCCGCAGCCGCAACAGCACTCGGCGCGGGCTCCAGGTCCTGCTGCAACTCGTCGGTCTCGCCGGGCTGCTTGCGGCCGTTGTCGCTGTCTTCGATGATCCTCCTGATGGAAGCCAGTATCTCTTCCATGGAGGGTTCGCGCTGTGCGCTGCTTGCCGTTGCCATCGTCACATCCGCCGCCCTTGTGACCCGTTGCAGGTTTCCGCTCCGGCAAAAGCCGGATTCGAATCATGGCGACAGCGTAACCGACGGATCGCCGCACGAGAATCCCCAATCTGGGGACATGTGGGATTTCAACAGATTAGAGCGATTCCGCCAAAGCCGTATGACGGCTCCCCGTCAGCAATCAACCGAGGGACAACGACAGTCCCGCGTTTCCGGTCGAATCGCCCAGCCCGGAAACGCCGTTCGAACGAAGCGCCTAGCGGCCATCCGGCGTGCGCAGGCCGATCCACTTGTCCTTGACGGCGTTGTAGTGCTCTTCAGGCCTGTACTTCGTCACCTGCAGCGCAAGCCGGTCGACCGACAGACGGCCGACCGCCGAGAGGATGGCATAGCTCGCCACGACCACGTCGTGTTCGGAATTGGCTTGGTTGATCTTGGCGGTGATGAGGGTAGCCTGCGCATTGAGCACGTCGAGCGTCGTGCGCTGGCCGACATTGCGTTCCTCGATGACGCCGTTCAGCGCCAGCTGTGCGGCTTCGATCACTTGCCTGTTGGCGGATACGCTTTGCTGCGCGGCGGTGTATTGCGACCATGCCGTGGCGACGGCCTGGCGCACCTGGTCGCGGCTGACGTCGACCTGGATGCGCGCTTGCCCGAGCGACTCCTTGTCCTGCCGGACGACCGCCGAGGTCCGTCCGCCGGAATAGATCGGGATGGTCAGCGTCGCGCCGATATTGGCCGAGGTCGAATTGCCGTTGGAACCCGTCACGTCGGGGATGGCTTTGCGGTAGTTTTCCGAAATACCGGCCGACGCCGACAACTGCGGCAACAGCGCGCCCTCGGCCGATTTCACCGAGAACGCCGCGGCGTCGACCAGATGCTGGGTGGCAAGGATGGCCGGATGTTCGGCCGAGCCGATGGCGATCGCGGCGTCGAGGCTCGACGGCAGCAACCGTCCCAACGGCGCGGCTGGCTTGAGCTTGCCCGGCTCGTCGCCGACAACCTGGTGATAGGTCGCGGCACTGGCCAATGCCTGCGCACGGGCAGCACTGAGCGAGGCCACAGCCGAGGCGCGCTGGGCATCGGCCTGCGCGACATCGGTGCGCGTACCTTCGCCGACGTCGAAGCGCGACCGCGCGGCGCGCGCCTGTTCGGTCAGGAACTGCAGGTTCTGCTGGGTCAGCACCGCGATCTGCCGGTCGCGAATCACGTCCATATAGGCGGTGGCCGCGCTGAACAGCGTGTTCTCTTCGGTGTTGCGCAGGCTTTCGACCGACGCCTTGACCTGGGATTCGGCCGCCGCGACATTGTTCCTCGTCTGGAAACCGTCGAACAGCAACTGGTTGATCTGGATGCCGTAGCTGCCGCTTGTCAGCTTCGAATTGCCGCCGCCATTTGCCTGGCGCGTGTTCGTATAGTCGATGTTGGCCGACCCGGTAACCGTCGGGCGCCAGCCCGACTTGGCGATGGCCACGCTCTCGTCGGTGACGCGCACACCGGCACGCGATGCATTCAGTGTGGAATTGTACTGGTAGGCTTTTGCAAGGGCACCGGTGATGGTTTCAGCCGATGCAGCCAGTGGGGATAGCGCGGTCGCCGACACGAGGACGGCGGTGAAAAGTGATTTGCGTACTGACGGCACGTTATATCCCTCATTCGTTTTCCATGGGAACCGCGCCGCGCCGACTTCTCCTTCTGGAGCAGCCGGCGTGGCGTGTTTCATGTTCCCTGTCGCTCGGCCCAAAGTGCCCCCAGTCTGGGATCAGCAACGATCGTTCAAATGCAAGCGAACATGACAAAGCCTTTGCTGCAAGGCCAAATCATTCAGAATTCGAAAGCATGCTCACGTTCGAACCCGGGTAGTGGCTTAATTGCCGCATTAAATGCCCTTCTACCGGTTACAACCCCCCCAGCCTTGAAAAAAAGCCGCGCCACGCCCGCATTGCCCTGGCCCTCGACCGCAACCAGGCGGCCGCCTTCGGCGAGCTGGTCGAGCAGCGACGCCGGCACTTTGCCGACACTGCCGCCGATGAAGATGACATCGTAAGGGGCTTTTGCCGCATGGCCTTGCGCCAGTGCGCCCTGAGCCACGGTCACATTGCCGCAGCCCAGGCTGGACAGGGTCGACCCGGCGGTTTGCGCCAATGCCGAATCGCTTTCGAGCGCCACGACGGATCTCGCCAGGCGCGACAGGATCGCCGAGGCGTAGCCGGTGCCGCAGCCTACATCGAGCGCCGAATCGGCCACGCTGATCTCGGCCAATTGCATCAGCTTGGCCAGCGGCGAAGCTTCCATCAGGTATCGCGGGCCATCGGCACCGTCGGCGATGCGGATGTCCCCGTCGATATAGGCGAGATCGCGCTGGCGATCGCCGACGAAAACCTCGCGCGGCACGGAAAGCATCGCGTCGAGCAGCGGCGCGCTGGTCACGTCGGTGGTGCGGACCTGACCATCGACCATCTTGACGCGAAGTTCGGAAAAATCAGCGCTCATGTTCCAACCAATCTGCTTGCCGCGTCAGAATCGCGGTTCATGTCGACCGGAACTTCAGGCTCCGGCGCTGACGCGCGGGAGCCCGGGCATTG
Organism: Mesorhizobium sp. B2-1-8; assembly: GCF_006442545.2. Classification (NCBI taxonomy): domain Bacteria; kingdom Pseudomonadati; phylum Pseudomonadota; class Alphaproteobacteria; order Hyphomicrobiales; family Phyllobacteriaceae; genus Mesorhizobium; species Mesorhizobium sp. B2-1-8. The sequence continues at coordinate 3,579,328 of NZ_CP083952.1, read as the reverse complement.
GAGGCCTCGCCCGGAATCGAACCGGGGTGCAAGGATTTGCAGTCCTCTGCGTAACCACTCCGCCACGAGGCCTCATTGCTCCCGGCGTTCCACCCGGTTCCAATAGGTTGCGGCGAAAATGCCGTCAAGCGGCCACGACGCATTCCGAACGGTTTCCTTGGCGCCGGCTCCGCCCCTGTCAGATCGCCGTCACAGTCGCTCACTCACATTAGCAATCCGTTAAGCATGGCGGATGATCGAGCGAAACGCCGCGCACCGGCTTGCGTTGAAAAACAGGGAGGACCGCGCCATGGCCCTGGCAAAACCAAAGGACGAAACGCAAGAAACCGAAAGCGTGCCGCTGCTCGGGTGTGAGGAATTGGTGCGTTACGCCATCGACTGCCTGAGAATCGAAGGCACCGGCAGGCTTTCACCGCGTGACCGCGCGCGTCTGGCATCGGCTTCCGCGGTCCTGAAGGAGATCAGCGAGGATTTGAAGGCATGCGCGCAACCGGATTCGGAGGAATCCGGCACTGGCACGGAGAGACAGCGCCAGGATTGATTCTCTTCGAAGCACAGCAATGCGAGACGGATCGGCCGACGGCCGCTCAATCCGGCCGGCGCCGCCGCTCCCACCAGACGACCAGGCGGCGCCGGTGCCGGCGCACCATGGCGAATTCATAGGAGAGCACCAGCAGCCCGAGCGGCACCATCCAGAAGCCAAGGATCGGCAAGAACCCGAGGATGCCGCCAATCGTCAAAAGCGCGCCGATCGTGATTCTGAGACCGCGCGACTGCGGCATGGTGAATTCGCGCCCGAAAACCAAGATCTTTCGTACGGGTATCCGGTTTTGGTCCGCAGTCGTCATCGCGAAGAACTGCCTGTCTGAGGGGTCGATAATGTCATTTTACGGAAGCCGCGACCGCCCTTTCGGTTCCACACCTGTCGCCAAGACGGCTAATATGAGGGTGGGCAAGGCCGATTGCGAGAAACCGCCGCGCGAAAAAGTCTCGGAAAAATGCGAAATGCTGCTTTGCAAAGCCGAAACGGGTTTGCTATAGGCTGCGCCACTTGCTCAAAGAGCCTCCGTTCCCCGGTAGCTCAGTGGTAGAGCAACCGGCTGTTAACCGGTTGGTCGCTGGTTCGAATCCGGCCCGGGGAGCCACGGCCTCTTCTACGCCATGGCGCGATGCTGCGCGCCAGCGTGCAATTTCTCCCATACTCTTTGATCTCGATAGTCCTGCTTCCAGAGTGTCAGAACATCGAGGATCCTCGTCTAGGCTGTCCGCCCGCGTGGTCGTTGCCACCGTGCGCGGCGACGAACATGGCGACGGCCGACCGGCAATAGGATTCGATTTCGTTGTCGTTCTCTGCTCTCGCCTCATCGAAGCGTGCGATAATCAGGAGATCGCATCCTTTGAAAAGCGCGGCAAACAAGCGGGCGGATTGGAGAGGATCGGGCACGTTCAGCATCGCCTTCGCGTGCAACTGACGCAACAGGGCCTCGATCTGGGCGATGATATGGGCGGGGCGGGCTTCGTAATGGAGCTCGCTTAACGACTTCTGATTGGTCGTGTCGGCCATGATCATGGCTTCGACATTGCGGACGTCCGGCCTCAACAGGGTGCGAAGCAGGGATGATCCCACCGCCATGAGCTGATCTTCGGCCGAACCGTCGACACCTTCAAAAAGGGCCTGTGCAAACCCATGGCAGCCGGCCGCCATGGCCGCGCTGAACAGCGCTTCCTTGTTCTCGAAGTGCCTGTAGATGCTGAGCTTGGAGATCTTCGCCCGCTGGGCGACCTTGTCCAACGTCGTCGCCTGAAAACCCAATTCCACAAAGAGTTCGCTCGCGGCGTCGAGGATCGTTTGGCCAAGCGCCTCGTTGGCGGGCCGGCCGCGCCGGCGGTGGCTATTTTCGGTCACGACAATTCAAGTCCTTGACAGTATCCTAATTCTTGAATTACGATACCATGCAGTGTCCGAAATATGCAAGCCATTGGATGGGTTCAACCTGTCCTGCAACGGAGCCCATCATGGATGACGTCATCATCATCGGCGGCAGCTTTGCCGGTCTCGCCGGCGCCCTGCAGCTCGGCCGTGCCCGCCGCAAGGTCACCGTTCTCGATACCGGCCTGCCGCGCAATCGCTTCGCCGGCCACTCGCATGGCCTGCTCGGCCACGATCACAAGCCACCGCTGGACATCCTGGCCGAGGCGCGGCAGCAACTGGCGCGTTATCCCACGGTCAGGCTGGTCAATGCCCGGGCCGTCAGCATCTCCGGCGCCATCGACGATTTCTCCGTCCTCACGGGTGATGACGAAAGCCTTGCGGCGCGTCGCCTGATCCTGAGCTATGGCGTCACCGACCAGATGCCTGATGTTCCGGGCTTTGCCGAAGGCTGGGGCAAGTCCATCGTGCCCTGCCCCTATTGCGACGGCTTTGAAGTCGCCGGCCAGCATTGGGGCCTCGTCTGGTCCGGCCGGCAGTCGCACAATCAGGTCAGGCTGTTCCACGATTGGACCGACAGGTTGACGGTCTTCGCCGATGGTCATGACATTCCGCCCGATATCCGGGCCGATCTGGCGCGCCGCAACACACCTGTCGTCAATGGCCGGATCATCGAGATCGCGCATCACGGGGCCCATAACGCCACCGTCAAGCTCGATACCGGCCCAAATGTCGCGGTCGACATCCTGTTCGCGCATCCGCGCAACAAGCCGGCGGCAAGCCTGCATGAATCACTGGACCTCGCCACGGTCGATACGCCCCTCGGCATCATCCTCAAGGTCGACGAGCGCCGCGAAACCAGCACGCCCGGCATCTACGCCGCCGGCGACCTCGCCAACCCCCTTACGCCGCCATCGGTCACCCTGGCATCATCGCACGGCGCGATGGCAGGTATCTTCGCCCAGCAGTCGATGCTGGTTTGAGAGCAGAATTTGCGTTCTCCGGTCCCAATTAGCCAACCCGAGCGGCGGCGCTCCAATCTAAAGCAAGAAGGGAAGTGACCCTCATGAATACGACCAGTCCTGGGATGAGCGTCAAACTTTATGGCACGGCAGGTAGTCCCAACGTGCGGGGGGCGATGCTTGGCCTCGCCGAGAAAGGTGTGGAATACGAGTTCGTCAGCTTGATGCCGCCGGCATGGAAAACGCCGGAGCATCTTGCGCGGAATCCGTTCGGCAAGGTTCCGGTGCTTGAGCATGATGGCTTCGAAGTCTTCGAAACCCAGGCCATCTTGCGCTATCTGGACCAGACGTTTCCTGGTCCGGCGCTCCAGCCGACGAACGCGCGCGAAGGGGCGCGTATGAATCAGATCATCGGCATTATCGACTGCTACCTGGGCCCATCCTGGGGCGGCATTGGGTTCGAGCGAGTGGTCGCGCCAACCTTCCTCGGCCAGCCCACCAACATGGAACGGGTCAACGCGGCCGTGCCCATGGCACGTAGCTGCGCTGAGGCGCTTGAGCCTCTGATTGCGGCACCCTACCTCACCGGCGAAACCTTTAGTCTGGCCGACATCCGCCTCATGCCGCATTTCGACCGGCTGCGTATAACGCCAGAGGGCGAAGCGATCCTCGATGGCAAGAACAAGCTCGTCCAGTGGTTCGCCCATGTGAGCGGACGCCCGAGCGCCAAACAAGTCCTGCAGTAGTAATTCGAGGCGTTGATTCTGGGGCCGCCGTTTTGAAAGCACAGATTGGAGATGAGCATGGCCGTCGAACCGGACAGCGCGGGTGTGCGCTTCCCTCCGCCCTTCATCTATCTGGGAGCGCTGCTGTTGGGGTTGGCGGCGGAGCGGTTCGTCGCCCTGCGCTCTTTCGGCATCGACTGGCGGTTGCTGGTCGCAGCAGGCGCGCTGCTGTTCGTTGCCGGCGCGGCGGTGATGCTTGCGGCGGCGGGCCTATTCCGGCGTTTGGGCACCAACGTTCCGCCGTCGCGGCCGACGACCCTCATCGCAACGACCGGTCCTTATCGGTGGACCCGCAATCCCATGTATCTCGGTATGGCGCTTGTCTATGCCGGCCTTGCGATCGGCTTTGACGGGCCGATCGCGTTCGCCATGCTCCCGTTGGTGCTGATCGCGATTCAGACGCAGGTGATCGCCCGCGAGGAGCGCTATCTCGAAGCGAAGTTCGGCGACGACTACCGCCGCTACAAGGCCGAGGTTCGCCGCTGGCTCTGACCGTCGCGAGATCACCGCACAAGACGGCGACGGGATACGCATCAAGCAGCATCACGTTTGGCGGCCCGATATACTCCATAACCGACTTTGATGAGCAAGCCCTCATCGCACATCCGGGCTAGGTAGCAGCGGGGAATGCCGATTGCTGTCAGTTCAGCCGTTCGCACCTCGCCACGTTCGCGAGCGAGGGCCGCAGCTCGGTCTCTCAGCGTCGGCTTTGGCCCGCCAGCAAGGCGTAGGGCTTCTGCGCGGTCACGATCACGTTTGCGCATCTTCGTCACCGAGGGCGCATTCTGGCGTAGGGGAATCGCGAATTCGAATTTCTCAGCTTCGTCGATCCCGGGGAGCCAACATCTCAAAGAACTTAGCCTCGCCAATCCCCGTCAACGTGGCTGACAAAACTCGCGTTCGGCTACAACACGGGCTACATCTGTGCTGTGGAGCAGGCCGCAACGCTCCTTGAGCCGCTACCCTTTTGCGCGCCAGAGCGCCCCAATGAAAGGAGCGATTCGGCATGGGGTTCGAGGTGGAAGACCTGTCTAAGATCGCCAAAGGCCTCGCCCTGCTCGTCCCGGGCCTCCTCCTCTATGTCCGCGCTCAATTTCTCACTGGTCGATTATGATCAGAGGCGCAATCGCCGGATGCTTGCTGGTTCTCATATCGCTGCCGTCAATGGGCTGGCGATTTCGGCGCGCTGACACCTACCTCGACCTGCGACCAATATAACGGGTCATCGGAATCGAACCGTCTTGGCTTCGTCTCAGACTTGATCATCGGAACAAGTACCGCGACGGGCAAAGACTACGACGCCCATAACACTGACATACAAGCCTGTGTTGCGTCTACATTCGCTCCACCGTGCGCAACGGAAACAACGACCATCCGCGATGTGTTGGCGGCATGCATGTTGATGGTAGGCCAATGATTGTCTAAAGGCCGGGAAGCCGAAGCCGCCCGGGCCGTGACGCCCCTGAAGTAAAGAAAACGCCCGCCACGTTTTGCGTAGCGGGCGCTAGTTCATGGGAGGAAATGACACGTGCGTGCGGTCAACGGCCCCCTTTACCCAAGATGACGATACGCCTCGCCTAGCTGGATAATAAGCGCGCGCCAGTTGCAGCGCTTTATATCCGGGTTGCGTGACTTTTCTGCCACAGACGAAGAAAGCCCGGCCACCTGAGCAGCCGAAAGCCGCCGGGCCTATAGCGTGAGCCGATTTCTCGCCGGCAGGCTTGCACATGGGGAATCTCCGGAGCAATGCTGCGGCCGTGGAGGAATCATGCGAAAAATCCTGGTAGCGCTGCTGCTGGCCGCGGCTGCACTTTATGCGAATTGTGCCCTGGCACTGGACAGCAGCGACGCCCCCGTCATCGTCACCCCGCTGGCATCACGCACCACCACGGCATCCGGTCAACCGATCACGCTGCCGCGGAAGAACGTGCAGGTGCTGGTCTCGACCTATGACATCGCACCCGGCGCGACCTTGCCGGTCCATCGCCACCCCTTCCCGCGCTACGCCTATGTCGAGGCTGGAACGCTGAAGGTCACCAAATGTCGAGACCGGCAACAGCAACACCTACAAGACAGGCGATTTCATCATCGAGATGATCGGGCAGTGGCATCAGGCCACCAACATTGGCGACGGGACGGTCAAGCTCCTGGTGATCGATCAGGTCGAGGAAGGCGTCAAGAATACGGAATTGCGCCAGTAGCCACCAAGGCTATGCCCCGCCCGGTGGGCGGAAAGGCAATGCCCCCCGCCCTTGCCTCGCGGACCATTCGAACCAGGCGCTTAGCCCCAGGCGCCAACCGGCTGCCGGGTCGTTGCGTTCAGCCTGTTGAAGGCATTGATCAGGGCGATCTGGATGACCAGTGCGGCAAGCGCCTTTTCGTCATAATGGCGGGCCGCTTCGTCCCAGACATCGTCCGGCACCGCGTCCGGCCGGTCGGCGAGCCTAGTGCCGGCTTCTGCCAACGCCAATGCCGCGCGCTCGGCATCGGTGAAATACGGGGTCTCCCGCCATGCCGCCAGCGCAAAGATGCGCTCGTCCTTTTCTCCGGCCTTCTTCAATTCGCGCGCATGCATGTCGACACAGGCGCTGCAGTTGTTGATCTGGCTGGCGCGCAGATGAATGAGCTTGCGCGTCACATAGGGCACGTCGGCCGCCTCGGTCGACTTGTCCAGCGCCAGCAGCGCCTGCACCGAACCGGGGATGAGCATCACCGGGTTCTTGATCCTTGCTCGCATGATTCTTCTCCTTTTGAATTGTTTCTCCGGGCGTGTTTTCCCGGCCCGGACGCCTCGCATCCAGGGTTTCGAACTTGATGAAACTGTTGGCTGCCTGCCGCGTATCAGGCCTGTTTTGCGGTAATCTGTTCGAGCCGTTCGAGAATGCGCGGCCAACCACTTCCCATGCCGACATAGCCACGCTCGTCGGCCGGCTGGAATCCCGACTGCTCCATTCGCACCCGGGTCGCCACACCCTCGGGCGTCAGTGACCACGTCACCACGGTTTTCAACCCGCTGTCCGATTCCGTCCCATCGCCCCAACTGTAGGCCAGCAGCCGCGGCGCCTCGACTTTCAGCACCACGCAGTTCGTCACGCCAGACCATCCGGGAACTGGTATCGCACGGAATGTGAAGCGATGCCCCTCTTGCGCAGCGAAGTCATTCTGCATGAGCCATTCGCCGACGAGTGCCGGCACGGTCAGCGCGCGCCATATCTTTTCCGCCGAATATGGAATCAGCCTTTCGACGACGATCGATTTGGTTTCCGTCATGCCTTGCTCCTCTCGTTGTTGTCGTCGTGCCACGCACGCGCAATCAATAACCCGCCAGCTATACGTAATTCATAACCTTTCGGTTATGCGACTGTCAAGAAAGGAATCTGCCAACTGGTCCAAATGGCGACGTGGCGTTCACGCTTTCGCGTCAGCCGTCCTGGTGCTAGGGCTCTCGATAGCATCGTGAACTGGATCACCCCTTGACCACAAAAACTCGCCCGCCGCTGATTGAAATCTGTGTCGAAGGCATCGATGGCCTGCTGGCCGCGCAGGCCGCGGGCGCCGACCGGGTCGAACTCTGCGCCAGCCTGGTCGAGGGCGGCATTACGCCGAGCCTCGGCACGGTGCGCGCCGCACTCGACCAGGCGACCGTGCCGTTCCACGTCATGGTGCGGCCGCGTGGCGGCGATTTTCTCTACAGCGAGACCGAATACCGCTCGATGCTGGCCGATGTCGCCGCACTCGGCGAGCTCGGCGTGCCCGGCGTGGTGTTCGGCTGCCTGAATGCCGACGGTACCATCGACGAGAAGCGCATGGGCGAATTGACAGAGGCCGCGGGCTCGTTGAGCGTCACCTGCCACCGCGCCTTCGACATGACGCGCGATCCGGCCGAGGCGCTGGAAGCGCTGATCCGCTGCAAGGTCGGCCGCGTGCTGACCAGCGGCCAGCGCGACACCGCAGTCGAGGGCTTGCCATTGCTGGCGGAGCTGGTCCGGCAGGCCGGCGAGCGCATCATCATCCTTGGCTGCGGCGGGCTCGATCTCGGCAACATCGCCGAGGTGCGAGGAAAAACCGGATTGGCCGAAATGCATTTCGCGGCCCTCAAGGACGTGCCGAGTGCCATGCGCTACCGCAATCCCAAGGTCGGCATGGGCGGCTCCGATCTCGACCGCGAGTATCGCAACACGTTGACCGATACACCGCTGGTGGCGGCGACAATCGCGGCGGCCAAGGCATGACCTCTCCGATAGACAGCATAGCGCAGCACGACGAAGCCGCCATTCTGGCGCTCAACAACGAACACGCCGCCGAATTGTCGTGGCTCGAAGCCGAACGGCTGTCCTTCCTGCTCGGCGAGTCCTTCTATGCACGCCGCATTGGCGATCTCGAAGCCTTCATCATGACCTTCGACCAGGACGCAAACTACGACAGCCCGAACTTCGTCTGGTTCCGCGAGCGATATGAACGCTTCATCTATGTCGACCGCGTCGTCGTCGCGGCGCACGCAAGGGGCCGCGGCCATGCTCGCCGGCTCTATCGGGACCTGTTCGACCATGCGGAGAGCGCCGGCCATACGCTGGTCACCTGCGAGGTCAACATCGACCCGCCCAACCCCGCCTCGGATGCCTTCCACGCCGCCCTCGGCTTCGCCGAAGTCGGCGACGCGGTGATCCATGGCGGCAAGAAGGCGGTGCGCTACTACGTCAGGCAGATCGCCGCCTGATCCGGTGGCGCTCGCCGCTTGAAGAAGCAGAAACTCACATGGCGTTCCGCCAATCCGGCCGTGCGGCCTCTCGTCTGGCCACATGGAAAAATCGGCGACGCTCATTCACCAGTTGCGGTTGAGCCATTCGCGCGATGGGCGCTCGATGAGGTAGTAGCTGCAGAGCGCGCAGGCAAAAACCCCGGCCAGCATCGGCCATGGATTGCTGCCCTGCTCGTAGACGAATTTGTAGAAGGGCTGTTGCCACAGATAGAGCGAATACGACCACAGCCCCAGTGTCGTCATCGGTAAGGATGACAGCCATCCGGAAAAGAACCGCGTGCTGAAATCCAGCGCGTTGACGGCAATCGCAAGCAATGGCACCGCGATCAGGTAGTGGATCGGTGTCGGCACCGAGTCGGTGAACAGGAAAACCGCCCCGACGGCCGCCGCAACGGCGACGTAGGGACCCGTCACCAAGGCCGGCAGCTTGCCGTCGGCCTTGAGCAGGCAGGTCGCGGCCGACAGCAGGATCGAGGCGATGTGTACGTCGGTGCGCCAGTACGTGGTTTCATAATCCATGTGCAGGAACCAGTAGGAAGCCGCGCCATTGGCCATGGCCAGCAGAGCCAGGATCAGCAGCAGCGGGATGACACGGCTGCGGCTGGCAACGATTGCGCTGACCGCCGCCAGGATGATGTAGGCATGCTCTTCGATGCAGAGCGACCAGATGTGGTCGAGTGCGCCGGCCCGGTTCAGGAGAATTCCGGCATAGTTGTAGGTGAATGTCAGCGCCGTCAGAGCAGCCTTCCATTTGAAGGCGATGAACGTGCCGGAGAGCGCGATCATGCCGACGACGACGAAGATCAGAAGCGCCGGATAGATGCGCGAGAAGCGGCGTTTGAAGAATTTCTTCAGCGGGTAGCGTTCGATAAACAGGATTTCGGCCATCAGCCGGCCGCTGAGCACGAAGAAGAATTCGACGCCCAGCACGCCCAGATTGATGCCGGGAACGGGAAAAAAATGCCCGATCAGCACCAGGGCGATCGACAGGCCGCGCCAGCCATCGAGATAGGCCAGTCTTATCCTGGCCGATCGGTCGGCGATCGCTCGGGACGGAACCAATTGGGCCGCGGAAATTTCGGACATGCCGATCCTTTCGCATTGGCATGCGAAAGGGCACGGCGGTACGCAATCCGAACCCGGCTCGCATTCCCGCCCCGCCCCATACTGCAGTGCAATATAAGTTTGTGCAAGTGCGAGATTGGCGCCGGTGCAATTCCGAGGCAAGCAGGGCCGCAATTGCTTCAAGCAAGGATGGGACGCGGCCGCCGCCGGGAACTGGGCAGCCACAGCGCCAGGAACGAAAAAGGGCCGTGACAGCCCCTTTTCGTGTCCGCAATGATCTTGCGTCAGGCGTTGGCTGCCGCCACCGCGCGCTTGGCTATGACCGCGATAAGGTTGGCGCGGTAGTCGGCGGAAGCGTGGATGTCGCTCATCAGGTTCTTCGCCGGCACTTTCACGCCATTGAGCGAAGCCGCGTCGAAGCTCTTGGCAAGTGCGGCCTCGATCTCCTTCGAGCGGAAGACGCCGTCGTCGCCTGCGCCGGTCACGGCGACACGGACGCCGTCCTTGCCCTTGGCGACGAACACGCCGACGATCGCGTAGCGCGAGGCCGGGTTGCGGAATTTTTCGTAGGCTGCCTTCGCCGGCGCGGTGAAGCGGACCGCCGTGATGATCTCGCCGTCCTTCAAGGCGGTTTCGAACAGCCCCTTGAAGAACTTGTCGGCTGACATTTCGCGCTTGTTGGTGATGATGGTGGCGCCCAGCGCCAGAAGTGCGGCCGGATAGTCCGCCGCCGGATCGTTGTTGGCGATCGAACCGCCGATCGTGCCCTTGTGGCGTACCGCCGGGTCGCCGATCAGCGACGCCAGATGGGCAAGCGCCGGGCAGGCCTTGCGCAGCTTCTCGTCATTGGCGACGTCGAAATGCGTGGTGGCAGCGCCGATCGTGATCGTCTTGCCTGACACCTTGACGCCCTGCAGCTCCTTGATGCGTGACAGGTCGACCAGATCGGAAGGCGCCGCCAGCCGCGTCTTCATGGCGGGGATCAAGGTCATGCCGCCGGAGAGCAGCTTGGCGTCGCCGCTCTTCACGAGCTTGGCGGCTTCAGTGACCGAGGCGGCGCGGTGGTAGTTGACTGCGTACATGGGATCCTCCCCTAGGTGGTTAGGCAGTAGTCAGTAGTGAGTAGGGAATGGCCGCCGCAGGAGCTGGACCCTTTTCGCTACTCACTACTCCCTACTCACTCATTCGCCGCACGGATCGCGGCCCACACGGTCGACGGTGTGGCCGGCATGGCGATATCGGCGATGCCGATGGCGTCAGTGATGGCATTGATCACCGCCGGCGGCGAGCCGATGGCACCGGCCTCGCCGCAGCCCTTGATGCCCAGTGGGTTGCTCGGACATGGCGTGTTCGACGTCGAGACCTTGAACGACGGCAGGTCGTCCGCACGCGGCATGGTGTAATCCATGTAGCTCGCCGTCAGCAGTTGCCCGCTGGCGTCATAGTGAGCGCCTTCCAGCAGCGCCTGGCCGACACCCTGGGCGATGCCGCCATGCACCTGGCCTTCGACGATCATCGGATTGATGATGTTGCCGAAATCGTCGGCCGCTACGAACTGGACGATCTCCGTCGTTCCGGTTTCCGGATCGATCTCAACCTCGCAGATGTAGCAGCCCGCCGGAAAGGTGAAGTTCGCCGGATCGTAGAACGCCGTTTCCTTCAATCCTGGCTCCATGCCGGCCGGCAAATTGTGCGCGGTATAGGCGGCCAGAGCCACCTGGAACCACGGCAGGCTCTTGTCGGTGCCGGCGACCTTGACTTCGCCGTTCTCGATGACGATGTCGCCCTCGTCGGCCTCGAGCAGGTGGGCGGCGATCTTCTTGGCCTTGGCCTCGACCTTGTCGAGCGCCTTGGCAATCGCGGACATGCCGACCGCGCCCGAGCGCGAGCCGTAAGTGCCCATGCCCATCTGCACCTTGTCGGTGTCGCCATGTACGATCGAAACCGAATCGATCGGCACCCCGAAACGCTGGTTGACCAGTTGCGCGAAGGTCGTCTCGTGCCCCTGGCCATGGCTGTGCGACCCCGTCAGCACCTCGATGGTGCCGACGGCGTTGACCCTTACCTCAGCCGATTCCCACAGGCCGACGCCAGCGCCGAGCGAGCCGACCGCGGCCGACGGCGCGATGCCGCAGGCCTCGATGTAGCAGCTCATGCCAATGCCGCGCAGCTTGCCCTTTTTGGCCGCGTCCGCCTTGCGCTTGGCAAAGCCTGTATAATCGGCGGTCTTCATGGCCGCGTCGAGCGAAGTCGCATAATCGCCGGCGTCATAGTTCATGATCACCGGCGTCTGGTGCGGGAAGGTCGTGATGAAGTTCTTGCGGCGCAGTTCGGCCGGAGAGACGCCGAGTTCGCGTGCCGCGGCTTCCATCGTGCGTTCCAGAAGATAGGTGGCTTCCGGCCGCCCTGCCCCGCGATAGGCGTCGACGGGTGCCGTATTGGTGTAGACGGTGCGCACATTGGCGTGGATGGCGGGAATGTCATACTGCCCTGACAGCAGCGTCGCGTAGAGATAGGTCGGCACGCAGGACGAGAACAGCGACATGTAGGCGCCGAGATTGGCGATCGTGTCGACCTTCAGCCCGGTGATCCTGTTGTCCTTGTCGAATGCCATTTCCACGGTCGAGACGTGGTCGCGGCCATGCGCGTCGGTGAGGAAGCTCTCGGTGCGATCGGCGACCCATTTGACCGGCACGCCGGTCTTCTTGGAGGCCCACAGGCAGACGATCTCTTCCGGGTAGATATAGATCTTGGAGCCAAAGCCGCCGCCGACGTCCGGCGCGATCACGCGCAGCTTGTTTTCGGGTGCGACATTGTAGAAGGCGCTCATCACCAGCCGCGCGACATGCGGGTTCTGCGATGTCGTCCAGCAGGTGTAATGATCCTCGGCCTTGTCGTAATGGCCGAGCGCCGCACGCGGCTCCATGGCGTTCGGCACCAGCCGGTTGTTGACGATCTTCATGCGGGTGACGTGCGCCGCCGCCTTGATGGCGGCATCGGTCGCCTTGGCGTCGCCGATCTCCCAGTCGAAGATCAGGTTGTTCTCGGCCTCGGCATGGACCTGCGGCGCGCCCTTTTCGAGCGCCTTTGTCGCGTCTACGACGGCCTTCAGTTCCTTGTAGGTGATGTCGATCGCCTCGGCCGCATCGCGTGCCTGGCCCTTGGTTTCGGCCACCACCACCGCGACCGCATCGCCGACATAGCGGACCTTGTCGACGGCCAGCGGCGACCATGCGCCCATTTTCATCGGCGTACCGTCCTTGGAATGGATCATCCAGCCGCAGATGAGGTTGCCGATACCGTCGGCCTTGAGTTCCTTGCCGGTCAGCACGCCGATGACGCCCGGCATGCCCTGAGCCATTTTCACGTCGATCTTCTTGATCTGCGCATGCGCGTGCGGGCTGCGCACGAAAGCCGCGTGCTTCATGCCGGGAACCACCATGTCGTCGACATAGCGGCCGGCGCCGGTGATGAACCTTTTGTCTTCCTTGCGCGCGACCCGAGCGCCAACACCTTCGATGCCCATCAGAATTCCTCCCGAATTTAGGGGATAGGCAGTAGGGGTTAGGCAGTAATGGGAGGGCTCGTGGTCATATCGATGTTTGCCCCACTCACTATTGCCTACTGCCTACTGCCTATGCTGCTTGTTTCGCCTTGCCCTTGGCCCCCTTCGACATCGTCTTCGATGCGGCCAGGATCGCCTTCACGATGTTGTGGTAGCCGGTGCAGCGGCAGATATTGCCTTCGAGTTCTGCCCGCACCGTCGCCTCGTCGAGGCCTTCGGGATGACGGTTGATCATGTCGGTTGCAGCCATGATCATGCCTGGCGTGCAAAAGCCGCATTGCAGACCGTGATGTTCCTTGAAGGCCGCCTGGACGGGATGCAGGTCGGCGCCGTCGGCGAGGCCCTCGATCGTAACCACGTTCGACCCGGACGCCTGGACCGCCAGCATGGTGCAGGACTTGACCGCCTTGCCGTCGACATGGACGACGCAGGCTCCGCACTGCGAGGTGTCGCAACCGACATGGGTTCCGGTCAGGCCGAGATTCTCCCGCAGGAAATGGACGAGCAGCGTTCGATCCTCGACGGCGCCGCCGACGCGCTTGCCGTTCACCATCAACGAAACGTCCGACATAACCCCTCCCTGGGTGTCAATCTTGGTCATCACGCTGCCGATGCGCCGCTGGCACTTCGGCCATGCGTTATTCGTACACCGCACAACGCACAAAAAACAACACAAGGGAAAAGGCGGATCATTGTACTTTCGATCATGGCCAAGGCACCAAAGTGCATTCCTGCGGCCCCATTGCCAAAACGCCTCTTGGCGGCAACAATACCTTCGTCGCCCGCGCGCCAGAAGCACTGAAAAGCCGCGCACAAGAAGGCGTCGGAGGAAATGCGGGAGAACGCCGCTGACCAGTTCACTGACGCGTTACGCATGCGGTTTGTCGGCGCTCACCACGGACGAGCCCGACCCGGATGTCTTCGCACGCGCGGTGGCCGCCGAGGCCGCCGCCATCGATGCCGGCTTTGCCCTCGTGTTCTTTTCCCAAAGCCTCGTCGAGGCCGGCGCCCTCTCGCAGGCGCTCACGACGCGCGCGCCTGATCTCCACCATGCCGGCTGCTCCACCGCGGGCGAGATCACGCCGCAGGGGCTCGAGGAAGGTCATATGCTGGCGATGCTGCTGCCCTCGGCGTCCTTCACGGCGGTCAGCACCATGGTCAACAATTTGTCGACATCGGGCATGGACAGGATCACCGAAGAGGTCGAGGCCCTGCGGCGCATGCTGCGCGCCCGGCTCGGCGGCGAGCGGACCAAGAACACCTTCGCACTCTGCTTCATCGACGGGCTGTCCTATGCCGAGGAAGCAGTGAGTTCGGCAATCCACTGGGGTCTTGACGACATACCGCTGCTCGGCGGCTCGGCCGGTGACGATTTGAAATTCGAGACGACGCGTCTGATCTCGAACGGCGCGGTCACTTCGGACAGCGCCATCATCGTGCTGGTCGCCACGGAAATTCCGTTCCACGTCTTCAAGACCGACAATTTCGTTCCCACCGACGAAAAGCTGGTGGTGACCGCGTCCGATCCGGATCACCGCATCGTGCGGGAGTTCAACGCCACCAATGCGGCGGAGGAATATGCCGCCTCGGTCGGGATCGTCCCGCAGACCCTGACACCGCTGAGCTTCGCCTCGCATCCCGTGGTGGTGAAGGTGGGCGGCGAATATTACTGCCGCTCGATCCAGAGGATGCATGCGGATGGCTCGCTGTCGTTCTTTTGCGCCATCGACGACGGCGTCGTGCTGTCGATCGCCCAGCCCAAGGACATGGTCGAATCGACACGCGCGGCATTGCGCGAGGTCGAGGAAAGGCTGGGCGGTATCGATATGATCCTTGGTTTCGACTGCGTGCTGCGCCGGCTGGATGCGCGCAATCGGCAGGTCTTCCGCGATATTTCGGAGCTCTACCGGGTCAACAACGTCGTCGGCTTCGGCACCTATGGCGAACAATACCGGTCGATGCACCTGAACCAGACTTTCACCGGCATCGCCTTCGGCGATCGCCAGGCGGCTGAGTAGGCGGCGAACCGGGATGCCGCTCAGGGACATAAACGATCTCGACAGGCTGAAGAAGATCAACGCCGCCCTGGTCAGCCGCGTCGAGCGCTCGATGGACCAGCAAGGCAATGCCTTTTCGCTGTTCCAGACCGCGATCTCGCTGGAAAACCGGGTGCGCACGCGCACCGAGGAACTGCATTCGACCTTGCGCAGGCTGGAACAGTCGAACATCGACCTCAGCGCCGCCAAGGAAAACGCCGAGCTGGCGAACCTGTCCAAGACAAGGTTTCTCGCCGCCGCCAGCCACGACGTGCTGCAGCCGCTGAACGCCGCCCACCTGTCCGTCTCGGCGCTCGCCGAGGTGCAAACCAGTGACGAGGGAAAAAAGCTGGTGCGGCAGGTCGAGCGCTCGCTGGAGACGATGGAAGACCTGCTGCGCACCTTGCTCGACATTTCCAAGCTCGACGCCGGCGTGGTCCAGCCCGACATCGGCGACGTCAGCCTGGAGGCGTTGTTCTCGTCGCTGCGCTCGGATTTTCAGCCCGTGGCGGAATTGAAGGGGCTGTCGCTGAAATTCCGGCCGGTCAATGCGGTGGTCCGCTCGGACAGGACGCTGTTGCGCCGCATCCTGCAGAACATCCTCTCCAACGCGCTGGTCTATACACGCTCGGGCGGCGTCCTTGTCGGCACTCGCCATCGCGGCGACACTATCCGCATCGATGTCGCCGACACGGGCTGCGGCATTCCCGAGGACCAGCGCGAGGCGGTGTTCGAGGAGTTCCATCGCGGCACCTCGCCGGCCAATGCCGAGCTCGATGGCGGCGGGCTTGGGCTCGGGCTCGCCATCGTGCGCCGCATGGCCGGCGCGCTCGGCCACCCCGTGACGTTTTCATCCAAGGTCGGCCGCGGCACCATCTTCCATATCGATGTTCCCGTCGGCCTCGGCGCACCGGCCGATGCCATCGCCAGCGCCGCCAGCATGGAGCGACCGCGCGGCTACGGCCTGTTCGGCACCAAGGTGCTGCTTGTCGAGAACGACGCCGAGGTGCTGGACGCCATGACCTTCCTGCTCGAACGCTGGCAGTGCCTAGTGCGCGCCGCGACCTCGACCGACGATGCGCTCGACATGCTCGGCGATACCGACTGGGTGCCCGACATCGTCATCGCTGACCAGCATCTCGACGGCGGCGACCTCGGCACCGCCACCATATCGGAGGTCCGCGACTATCTCGGCCGCGCCGTGCCGGCGCTGATCGTCACCGCCGACGGCTCGGAGGCCGTCGCCAAGGCCGCCCGCTCGGCAGGCATCGAACTGATGCGCAAGCCGCTGAAGCCCGCGCAACTGCGCGCGCTGCTGGCGCATCTGCTGGCTTAGGGTCCCCAGCGGAGAGTTAATGGCTCAAAACCCAGCCTGATCGCGAAACAACTCGGCATTGTCCAGCTTCGATACCTCGATCACCGCCTGCGTGCGGCTGTAGACGTTGAGCTTGCGCAGGATCTCCGAGACATGCGCCTTGACCGTGGTCTCGCCGACCTGCAGCTCGTAGGCGATCTGCTTGTTGAGCAGGCCCTGGCGCAGCATCTGCAGCACCCGCAATTGCTGCGGCGTCAGCTTGGAAAGGCGCTGGAGCATGTCGGCGCGATCGGTGCTGTGAGCGCCCGGCGGCATGCCCTCATAGGTTTCCGGCACATAGATCGCGCCCTCCATCACCGACCGGATTGCAGCGGCGAGATCGCTCTTGCGCGCCGATTTCGGAATGAAGCCGGCAGCCCCATAGGACAGGGCCTCGGAGATGATCCTCGGCTCCTCATAGCCCGATACGATCACCACCGGCAGCCGCGGATAGCGGGTCCTGAGCTGCAGCAGCCCGTCGAAGCCGTGCACGTCGGGCATGCTGAGGTCGAGAAGCGCAAGGTCGAAAGGCTTTGCGTCGGCCAGCAGATCCAGCGCCTCCGCAATCGAGCGCGCCTCGACCGTATCGACCTCGGGATAGGCCATTTGGACGGCGCTGTGCAGCGCCTCGCGAAACAGCGGATGGTCGTCGATGATAAGAAACCGGGCACGATCGGTGGGAGGGGTCATAGGGCTCGTTCCGGTTTACCGGGCACACCATAGTCTCCAGACTGTGACCGGATTATTGGCAAATAGTCTATCGCCTGTTGACGGATTCATTGCTGTAAAAATGATGGGAAGCCCGAATTCCTTATCCAGCAGCGGCAAAGCCCGTGCTTTACGAAAAGCGACGCCTTGCCCGCCCCCCGAAATCGGCCGAATGTGCCGCCATCAAACGCAGAGACAGCCATGACCGCCTTCGTCCTTCCCGTCCCGCCAACGCCTTCTGTCGCCATTGCGGATTCCGGCGAACGCTTTGCCGTGCGGCGTATTTTCTGCGTTGGCCGCAACTACGCGGCGCATGCGCGCGAATTCGGCAATGACGAGCGCGATCCGCCCTTCTTCTTCACCAAACCGGCCGACGCGGTGGTCGATTCCGGCGCTGAAATCCCCTACCCGCCGCTGACGCAAAACCTCCACTTCGAGATCGAGCTGGTGGTGGCGATCGGTACGTCAGGCTTTCGCATATCCCGCGACAAGGCGCTGGACCATGTCTGGGGCTATGCCGTCGGCATCGACCTCACCCGCCGCGACCTGCAGGATGCCGCCAAGAAGGCGGCCCGGCCCTGGGATTGGTCGAAGGCGTTCGACCGTTCCGCGCCTTGCGGCCCGCTGGTCCCGGCACAAAAAGCCGGCCATCCAGCCAAGGGGCGTATCTGGCTCGCCGTCGACGGCGCGGTGAAACAGGATGCCGACCTCGCCGAGCTGATTTGGCCGATCGCCGATATCGTTTCGATCTGCAGCGAAGGCGTGGAATTGCAGGCCGGCGACCTGATCTTCACCGGCACGCCCGCCGGTGTCGGCGCGATCAAGCCAGGCGAGACGATATCAGGCGGGGTCGACGGCATCGGCACGATCGAAGTGACCATCGGCCAGCCGAAGTCATGAGCGACATTGTCCTGCACAACTACTTCCGCTCGTCTACTTCGCACCGGGTGCGGATCGCCCTGGAGGTGAAGGGGGTGGACTATGACTACATCCCGCATCACCTACGCCACGGCGAGCATCTGGAGGCGGCCTATCTCGCGGTCAATCCGCAGGGGCTTGTGCCGGCCCTGGTCTGGAGCGACGGCATGCTCCTGACGCAATCGCTGGCGATCATCGAATTTCTCGACGAGACCATACCTGAACCCCCGCTGTTGCCGAAAGACCCGCCAAACAGGGCACGGGTAAGAATGCTGGCGCAGATCATCGCCTGCGACATCCACCCTGTGAACAATCTGCGCGTGCTGACCTCGCTGCGCACCCTGTTCGGCGCCGGCGACCAGGATGTCGCCAACTGGTTCCGGCATTGGGTCAATGAGGGTTTTGCGCCGCTCGAGCAATTGCTGACGGCTTCGCCCGAAACCGGCGCATTCTGTCACGGCGACACGCCGGGGCTGGCCGACATCTGCCTTGCCGCGCAAGTCACCAGCAATGCCCGTTTCGGCGTCGATATGACGCCTTATCCGACAATCGCGCGCATCAACGCCGCCTGCATGGCGCTACCCGCCTTCCAGAAAGCCGCGCCACAGAACCAGATCGATGCCGAATAGAGAAGCCACCGATGCCGGCGAGGCAAAGGCGCTGGCCGATATCGAGGCGTATGGCTGCCACATCCCCTATGTGCTGGAGGAAAACGACGAACCGCCATTCGCCTACTCCGTTGGCGTCGCGGAAACGATTTCCGCTTGACCGGTCAAGGAATCGGCTATCGTTTCTCACAATGCGCGCCGTCTCAAGGGTGGAGTGACCGATGAAAGCCGTGGTCTTCGAGAAATTCGGCGAAGCGCCGACCATCCGGACCGTGCCCGATCCGAAGCCGGCTGCCGATGGCGTCGTCATCAAGGTCGAAGCGACCGGGCTCTGCCGCAGCGACTGGCACGGCTGGATGGGCCATGACGCCGATATCCGCCTGCCCCACGTGCCGGGCCACGAACTGGCCGGAATCGTTGTCGCCGCCGGCAAGCACGTCACCCGCTGGAAGGCGGGCGAACGCGTCACCGTGCCGTTTGCCGTCGGTTGCGGCCACTGCTTCGAATGCACATCAGGCAATCATCAGGTCTGCGAGCACCAATCCCAGCCTGGCTTCAACGCCTGGGGCTCATTCGCCGAATATGTCGCCATCGAACACGCCGACACCAATCTGGTGCGCCTGCCCGACGAAATGGAATTCGCCACCGCCGCCAGCCTCGGCTGCCGTTTCGTCACCTCGTTCCGCGCCATCGTCGACCAGGGCCGTGTGACGCCGGGTGAATGGGTGGCGGTGCATGGCTGCGGCGGCGTCGGCCTGTCGGCGATCATGATCGCCAGTTCGGTGGGCGCCAATGTCATCGCCATCGACCTCACCGAGGAAAAGCTGGACTTCGCCAAAAAGATCGGTGCCGTGGCGACCATCAACGCTTCGACGACGCCGAACGTGGTCAAGGCGGTCAAGCAGATCACCAATGGCGGAGCCCACATGTCGATGGACGCGCTGGGCCACCCCACGACGTCCTTCAACTCGATCGCCAATCTGCGCCGGCGCGGCCGTCACGTGCAGGTCGGCCTGATGCTGGGCGAGCACGCCCGCCCGCAAGTGCCGATGGACAAGGTGATCGCCTTCGAACTCGAAATCCTCGGCAGTCACGGTATGCAGGCCTATCGCTACCCCGCGATGATGGAGATGATCCGCCACGGCCAACTCAAGCCCGAACTGCTGGTCGGCAAGAAGATCAGCCTTGACGAGGCGCCCGCAGCCTTGATGGCGATGGGCGGTTTCGAGGGCATCGGCATCGGCGTGGTGACGAAGTTCTAGCACTACTTTGGCAGATCTTTAGCAGAGAGGGTTCTGCGGCAGTGGGGACAACGGATTGGGGGCGGCTGCGCGAGCGCGGTGAGGATGGCTTGCCTGACGGCGGGTAGGCTCGGTTGGGGCGGCGGGCCAAGGATTCTTTTTTCCCCCTCCCGCTTGTTTGAGACGGCGAGATTGCAGGAAAGCGTAGGCGATCATAGTCATCAGCGCGTGCCGGTGCAGGCCCGTCCATGAGCGCCCCTCGAAGTGGTCGAGGCCAAGTTCCTCCTTGAGCTGCTGATGCGCCTGTTCGCAGACCCAGCGCGCCTTGATGGCGCCTGCGATCTGCTTGAGCGG
The DNA here is from genome assembly GCF_006442545.2 of Mesorhizobium sp. B2-1-8. Classification (NCBI taxonomy): domain Bacteria; kingdom Pseudomonadati; phylum Pseudomonadota; class Alphaproteobacteria; order Hyphomicrobiales; family Phyllobacteriaceae; genus Mesorhizobium; species Mesorhizobium sp. B2-1-8. Next base: position 3,559,043 of record NZ_CP083952.1, on the reverse strand, counting down.
GGTGTCGGCGGGCAAGTTGGAGAGGTAGTATTTGCGCTCGCCGGTCGAGCGGTGCTCGCCGATCACCCAGACCTCCTCGCCGGGCAGATGCTGAGCGCCCATGTCGCGGATGCGCTGGGGTGGGCCATCTGCAACCCGGACACGGACAGCGGCGAAGCGCGCCGAGAGGCGGCCTTTGGTGCCACGCCGCCAACTGACCGCACGCCATGGGGCTGTCTCCAGCATCGCCTGCGCGGTCATCGACTTCACATCGGGGATATGCCGCTGGCGCGGACGGCCGCGTCCGGCAAGGGGAAAGATCATTGCCACGTCGGCGGGATAGACCTTCTGCTTGAACGGGATACCGACGGCCCAGGTAAGGCCGCGCTCGGTGAGCGCCTGCCGGAAGGGGGCGCTCAAGCCATATCCGGCATCGGCGAGCACGCAGCCAAAGCGTAGGCCGGCTGCGCGAGCCCGGTCGATCTCGGCCAGCGCGATTTCGGGCTTGGTCCTGTAGGCACGATGGTCCGCGGGCACACCGGCACGGTCGAGCCGGGCGGGATCGGAAGTCCAGCTCTCGGGCAGAAACAGCCGCAGCCCCACCATGACCGGCACTTCGCCAGAGGCCAGCGTCAGCGACACCAGCGTCTGGCAGTTGGCGTTCTTGCCAAGCGCCGAGGCATATTGCGGCGCGACGCCGACCGAGTGGCGCCCCTTCTTGGGGAGCGCGGTGTCGTCCACGATCAGCCACGCATCGTTCCCGCCAACTTGTCTGTCGGCCTCCGCAAGTAGCACCTTCTCCAGCGGCGCAGCATCCCACACGCCGCTCGCGATGAAGTGGTGCAGCTGGTCATAATTGACGCCTGCGTCGCGCGCCGCCATCGGTTGGATGCTCTTGCGATCCCCAAGGCCAATCAGCCCAGCAATATAGGCCGGACACATCCGCGCACGCGTCTTGTGCCTCAACGCCGAGACGAACGGCTCAAGCCACTGCTCCAGATCGACTTGCCAATCCCTGTTCATGGCCGGCCCCTCCAACAGCCGACCTCTCATGAATCACGCAAAACCGCTCTTGGGAATCCTCAAAACGCTCCCAGAACTAAAAATCTGCCAAAGTAGTGCTAGACTGCGGATTCATAAAGTGAGGCGACAATCTGATGGCCGCCAAGGTCATGCTCGACAGACAGAAGGCGCCGCTGGTACTTTCATCGGCAATGTCGCAATTGAGCGCCAACTCGGCGCACCTCATGGCGACTCTCCCACCACGCCCGGTACAACTTATTGGGTCAGTGACTTGAGGAGAGTTTCCATGCGTGGTCATTGCTTATGCGGCGCTATGGTTTTCGAAGTCGATGGGCCGGCGCAAGCATGCGTGGCCTGTCATTGTGAAAGTTGTCGGCGACAATGTTCCGCGCCGATGACCACCTACATTGGCGTCTTGGACGGCCACTGGCGATGGCTGGGCAAGCCACCGAAAATATTCAATTCCTCTCCCGGTGTGGAAAGAACATTTTGCGATAACTGCGGAACGCCGCTGTCCTTCCGCTCGACGAACATGTCTGGTGTCATGCATTTTTTTGCCGCGGCGATGGAGGAGCCGGAAAAATTCGCACCCACGCTGCATGTCGCTTTTGAGGAGAAGCTCCCTTGGTTGAAACTCGCCGACGGCCTGCCGACACGCGTTGGGCCTGACTATACGAAGAACTAGTCGGGGGTCGGCATCATCACTATGCAGCCGCACGCCGCGGCAAATCCCGCCTGGCGAACTTCTTCGCGCCGAACACGCAAAGCACCACGCCGAGTGTAACGACAACCATCATCGGGCTGACCTGCTCGTGCAGCAGCGTCGCCGCCAGTGCGAGCCCGAAAAACGGCTGCAGGAGCTGCAGCTGCCCCACCGCTGCAATGCCGCCTTGGGCCAAGCCGCGATACCAGAAGACGAAGCCGATCAGCATGCTGAACAGCGAGACATAGCCAAGACCGATCCAGGCAGTGGAGCCGACGCTGGCGAAGGACGGCGGCAGGGTCGCCAAAGTCAGCACCAGCATGGCCGGCAGGGAAAGCACCAGCGCCCAGCAGATCACTTGCCAGCCGCCGAGCTTGCGCGACAATGCCGCACCCTCGGCGTAGCCAAGGCCGCAGGCGATGATGGCCGCAAGCATCAGCCCATCCCCGACTGGCGAAGCCGTCACGCCTTGCGCAAGCGCAAAACCCGCCACCAGCGCACTGCCGAGGCATGAGAACAGCCAGAAGGCCGGCCGGGGCCGTTCACCGCCGCGCAGCACGCCGAAGATCGCGGTCGCCAGCGGCAGCAGGCCGACAAAGATGATGGAGTGGGCCGAAGTGACATGCTTCAGCGCCAATGCCGTCAGCAAGGGAAAGCCGACCACCACGCCAAGAGCAACGATGACGAGCGACAGCAAGTCATGACGCCCAGGGCGCTTCTCGCGGAATGCAAGCAGCAGCGCCAGGCCAAGCAGACCAGCTATGACCGCGCGGGCCGATGTCAGGAATATCGGATCGAGATCCATCACCGCCACACGCGTCGCCGGCAACGAACCGCTGAAGATCAGCACGCCGATAAATCCGTTCACCCAGCCGCTCGCCGTCTTGTCCATCGCAGGCTCCATTGCTTTCACCCTCTATCGTGCGGACGCCCATGGTGCGGCCAGAGACAATGGGGTACAATTCGATGAAACTGTAATGGAGGATCGAGCAGTACGGATGACAGACCTTGCTTTGGAAACCGACGGCGCACGCACCCTTGTGGAGAGCGTCATGGCGACCATCCGTCAGCGGATCGCCGCGCGCAGCCTGACACCGGGAACCCGATTGCCGTCGATCCGTGCCTTCGCGAAGTCCATGCAGGTGTCCAAATCCACCGTCGTCGAAGCTTATGACCGACTCGCCGCCGAAGGCGCGATTCGCTCCCGGCCGGGTTCCGGGTTTTATGCCGCCGGGTCTCTGGCGCCTCTGTCTTTGGCCGAGATCGGTCCCCGGCTCGACCGTGCCGTCGATCCGCTCTGGGTTTCCCGCCAATCGCTGGATGCCAGCGACGAGATCCTAAAACCCGGTTGTGGCTGGCTGCCGGCCTCCTGGATGCCTCAGGCCGCGCTGCGTCGCGCACTGCGTACCGTGGCACGTGCAGACGATGTCGCGCTTGCCGATTACGGCACGCCGCTCGGGCTGCCGCCGCTACGCCGATTGCTGGCGCGGCGCATGGCCGGGCACGGCATCGAAGCTTCGCCCGAACAGATCATGCTGACGGAATCGGGCACCCAAGCGATCGACCTGCTCTGCCGGTTCCTGATCGAGCCCGGCGACACGGTGCTGGTCGACGATCCCTGCTATTTCAATTTTCACGCTTTGCTGCGCGCCCATCGCGCCAAGGTCGTCAGCGTTCCCTACACGCCATCGGGGCCGGACATAGAGTTGTTCGCCCAGGCGCTCGCCGAACACCGGCCGCGCCTCTACATCACCAACTCCGCCATCCACAATCCCACGGGCGCGATCCTGTCTCCAGTGACGGCCCATCGTTTGCTCAAGCTGGCCGACCAGTCGGATCTGACGATCGTCGAGGACGACATCTTCGCCGATTTCGAGCACACCCCTGCCCCCAGGTTGGCGGCGTTCGATGGCCTCAGCCGCGTCGTCCAGATCGGCAGTTTCTCCAAGACGCTGTCGGCATCGGTCCGCTGCGGTTTCATCGCCGCGCCCCGCGACTGGATCGAGGGCCTGGCCGACCTCAAGATCGCCACGACCTTCGGCGGCGGACGGCTGGCGGCCGAACTGGTGCTGACGCTGCTGAAGGACGGCAGCTACCGCAAGCATATGGATTTGCTGCGCGCCCGCCTTGCGCGCGCCATGGTTGAAACCAGCGCCCGGCTGAAAGCGATCGGCATCATGCCCTGGATCGAGCAACCAGCCGGGCTGTTCCTGTGGTGCGGATTGCCGGACGGGGTGGACGCGGCCGAAATCGCCCGCCGCGCGCTGGCCGACAACATCGTGCTGGCACCCGGCAATGCGTTCAGCCTGTCGCAGTCCGCCAGCCGCTTCCTGCGCTTCAACGTCGCCCAGTGCGCGGACGAGCGAATTTTCAAGGTGCTCGAAACAGCGATGGTTCGCTGATTTGGCATGAAATCGTCAGTGCTTCGCACAGACCTCGCGCACGCACTCACGCAACCAGCGTTGCGCCGGGTCGGCATCGAGGCGCGGATGCCAGAGCATCGAAATGGTAACGTCCAGGGTGGCGACCGGCAGGGGAAAACTGTGCATGCCGGCGCGCGCTCCCGCCGTATGCCGCCCGGGCACGCTGGCGATCAGGTCCGAGGCCCGCGCCATGGCAAGTGCCGCCGAAAAACCCGAGACCATGCACACCACCGTCCGCCGCAAGCCAATCGTGCCCAAGGCCTCGTCGATCGGCCCTTTCTCGCGGCCGCGCCGCGAAACGCTGATGTGCCGGCCGGCCGCATAGCGCTCGGGCGTCACCTTGCCCTCGCTCAGGGGGTGGTCTGATCGAACAGCGCCGATGAAGCGATCGCGAAGCAGCGCCTGGATGCGTACCTCGGGTCCGGTCTCGCCGGCAACGCCGATTTCAAGGTCAATCGCCGCCTCACGCAGTGACATCGCATCCTTGTCGGACTTCGGCGAGAAACGCAGCCGCACCCCCGGCGCATCGGCCTCGATACGGGCGACGAGGCGGGGCGCGAACTCCTCGACGAAGCTTTCGTTGGTACGCAATGTGAAGATCCGGTCCAGGCTCCGGGGATCAAGCAACTGGGTAGGGCGCAGGAGCACCTCCGCGTCCTGGACGACACGGCCGACCTGTCGCCGCAATTCCTCCGCTCGCGGCGTCGCCACCAGGCCGCGCCCGGCGCGCACCAGCAGAGGATCGCCGGTTGCCTCGCGCAGCCGCGCCAGCGTCCGGCTCATCGCCGAGGGGCTGAGGCGCAGACGGCGCGCCGCGCCCGCCACGCTGCCCTCGGCCAGGAGGACATCGAGGGCAAACAGCAGATTGAGATCGGGTGATGTCATCGGTCTTTCATAGCATGATATGGCGTTTGGCGCACGAATAAGATGCAAATGCTGCGCCTTCCGCCGCATCAACCACAAGGCTAGATCTCCGACAGCTCCGCTTCGAGAGCAGACAGAAAGGAGATCGCCTTGGCAGTCGCTGAGCAAAATCGGGAACTGATATCGACGCCGCGACAGGTGCGGTCCGCCGGCCTGGCGCTGGCGAGCCTGTCGCTTGCGACCCTGCTATCGTCGTTGGGAACCAGCATCGCCAGCGTCGGGCTGCCCTCGCTCATGCAGGCTTTCGATGCATCGTTCCAGTCCGTGCAATGGGTGGTTCTCTCCTATCTGCTCGCCATCACGACGCTGATCGTCGGTGCCGGGCGGCTGGCCGACATGTTCGGGCGCCGGCCGTTGCTGCTTGGCGGCATCGCACTGTTCACGCTGGCATCGGTGCTCTGCGGCCTGGCACCGACGCTCTGGCTGCTGATCGCGGCACGCACCATGCAGGGGCTTGGCGCCGCGCTGATGATGGCGCTGACGCTGGCCTTTGTCGCGGAAACCGTGAGCAAGGAGCGAACCGGCAGCGCCATGGGCCTGCTCGGCGCCATGTCGGCGATCGGCACGACGCTCGGGCCCTCGCTTGGTGGCCTTTTGATCGCCGGCCTCGGCTGGCGGGCGATCTTTCTTGTCAATGTCCCGCTGGGCCTTGTGACCTTCGCTCTCGCCTGGCGTGCCTTGCCGGCGCGTGGCGGAACAATGGAGGCCGGTCGAGGCACGTTTGACGTCACGGGCACGGCTCTGCTGGCCCTTACCTTGGGCGCCTATGCCCTGGCATTGACGCTTGGCAAAGGCAATTTCGGCTTGCTCAATTTGGGCTTGCTGGTCGCGGCCAGTATCGGCGTCATCATGTTCGCCACCACGCAGGCGAAGGCGAAGGCGCCCCTTGTCCAACTCGCCCGCTTCCGCGACCCACGGCTGAGCGCTGGCCTCGCCATGAGCTTGATCGTCGCCACGGTGATGATGGCAACCCTCGTGGTTGCTCCGTTCTACCTGTCGCGCGGGCTCGGCTTGGATGCCGCGTTGGTCGGAATGGCGCTTTCGACCGGGCCGCTTGTCTCAACCCTATCGGCGCTGCTGGCCGGCCGCCTGACCGATCGCTTCGGTGCCCGCAGGATGATGGTCGCCGGCCTGGCCTGCCTCGCCACGGGGACGGTCCTCCTGTCGCTTGCCCTCACCAAACTCGGCATTGCCAGCTATGTCGTTCCAATCACCGTCACCTGCTTCGGTTACGCCCTGTTCCAGACCTCCAACAACGCAGCAGTCATGGGCGGTGTAAGCGCAAACGAGCGTGGCGTCGTTTCCGGTCTGCTCAACCTGTCGCGCAATCTCGGTCTCATCACCGGCGCATCGCTGATGGGCGCCATCTTCGCGATTGCATCAAGTGGCGCTCGGCAAGGAACAGGTCAGGACGTTCTGAGTTCCGCTTCGGCCGCCCGGGGCATGCAGGTCACCTTTGAGACGGCAACGGCCCTGGCGCTGGTTGCGCTGCTGCTCGCGCTGCTGTCACTGCGCTTTGCCGGCCGTACGCGGTCCGGGCTGGCGTGACCCGTTTGGCTGTTACCGACGGCGGGCCGCCCAAAGGACCGCCGTTCAGGCCCCCGCCCGCTTACGGCGTTCGTAAAGCATGACCAGCGTTTCAGCCATCAGCGCCGGCTTTTCCTCGCCTTCGATCTCGACCGTGTTCGCTGCCTTCATCAGATACTGGCCTGGGCCCAGGTCTTCCATGGAAAGCAAGGTCGTGCGCAGGCGAATGCGTGCGCCGACCCTGACGGGAGCCAGGAAACGCACCTTGTCGAAACCGTAATTGAAGGCGGCCTGTGTATTCTCGGGCACGATCCCCATGTCGAGGGCCAGCGCGCCGATGATCGACAACGTCAGATAGCCATGCGCGATCGTGGTGCGGAACGGGCTTTGCCGCCGCGCCCGTTCAGGATCGACATGAATCCATTGATGGTCGCCGGTGCAGTCAGCGAACTGGTTGATACGGTTCTGGTCGACCGTGGTCCATTCCGAGACGCCGAGCTCCTGTCCGGACATCGTTCTCAACTGCTCGTAGGTAGGCGGCGTTTTAGGCCGTACTTCCGTCATTCCTGCTTTCCCGATCGCTTCCAAGCTTCCGGACCACGAACCGGCGGCCTCTGTCAATTCGTACTGCGCAAATCCGTTCCGGCGGATTCGAGCTCATTCGTGCCATGCCTTGCCATGCGATGGCAGGCCGAATTCGGATTTTCCGAGCTTCCAGGTTACCAGGAGTTCATGCCGTGGCGCTAATGCAACTATGTGCAAGGTTGCGGAATCGCGAACCGCCGTGCCCGGCCGCGGGCGGAACGACAATCGATGAGAATCTACTTCTGCCCGTAACCGGCGCGGACCTCCTCCATCGCCTCCTTGATGCGCGCCCGCAGGATGTCGATCGATTCGGTGCCTGATTTTCTGGCCAGTTCAGCCACTTCACCCGTGTTCTTGAGCGCGGCCTCGAAGGATTTTCTGGCAAACTCCGTCTGCTTGGCCATTAGCTCCTGCGGATTGCCCGGTGCGCGGTAGCTCTGCGCCATGTCGGCGACCTCGCGCAGCGTGTCCTGCAGCATTTCGCGCTGCTTCGACAACACCGAGGATGCCCCGGCCGCACTGGTCCGTGCCGCCTTCGTTGGGCACCTTCAGGTCGCGGCCGAACCTGCCGAACATCTCCATGAAGGAATCGGATTCCGGTTGCCTGGCCATGATTGTCTTCTCCCCTGTCGCCGCGGGTGCGGACGCCCTCGACGGGAGAATAGCACTCGAACGCCGTGTGTCCATTTCGAACGCACGCCTGGCGGTCGACACGGATCAATTGACCGGGAGCAGCAACTCGATCGTATAGAGCACGATGCCAGCCAGCCCGCCGATGATCATGCCGTTGAAGCGGATATATTGCAGGTCCCTGCCGATGTTCATCTCGATCAGACGTGTCAGTTGCGCCAGATCCCAGCGCTTGACCTGGTCGGCGATGAATTTCGATACGCCGCTCTTCTGGGTCTCGACGAAAGAGGCCAGCGCCACCACGAATCCTCCATTCATGTCGGCCCGGATCTGCGCATCGCCGGCAAGATGGCGGCCGACCTCGACGAACATGTTGGCGAGATGTTCTCGTATCAGCGAATTCGGCGCCTTGGCGTCCTGCTCGATGAACAGGCTGAGGCTCTCCCACATGTCGCCGGCCAGCGCCTTGACTTCGGGTCTGGCGAGGAAATCGCGCTTCATTTTCTCCGCTCGCCTGGCATATTGCTTGGACGTGCGCAGCCGCTCGACGAAACCTTGCGCGAAACGGTCGAATTCGGCGCGCATCGGGTGATCGGGATCGGCACGCACCTCATCCAGCAACGAGCCCGCCGAGGCGACGATCTTCTTCAGGAGATAGGCATCGGCGCGGAACAGGTTGAACAGCGACGGCAGTTCCTCGCGGATCTTGTCGCGCATCGTCGCCAGCGCCTGTTCGTCGTTGAGGAACCGGCCGATGACCTTGATGAATTCGTCGAACAGCTTCTGGTGGCGGCGATCGTCGGTGAGCGCCGACAAGAGTTCGGCGGCCAGCGGCGCCAGCGGCACCTTTTCGATCTGCTCGAGCATACGGCTGGTGACGAAACCGCGCAGACCGGATTGCTCGACGGCGGCAAGCGTCTGCGGCACCAGCCGCACGACGAAGCGCGACAGGTCGGCGGCGCGCTCGGCATCGGCCAGCCAGTCGGCCACGAGCGCCGAAAAATCGACCTCGGCGAGTTTATCACGCACCGGCTCCGGCGCCAGGAAATTGACCTCGATGAAACGGCCGAGATTGTCGGCGATGCGGTCCTGGTTTTCCGGAATGATGGCGGTGTGGGGGATGGGCAGCCCGAGCGGCCGTTTGAACAGCGCCACCACCGCGTACCAGTCGGCAAGGCCGCCGATAGTTGCCGCCTCGGCGAAGGCGGCGACGAAGCCGAGCCACGGATAGCTGCTCTGGAAGGACTTGGCCAAGGCAAAGACCAGCACGCAGAGTGCCAGTGCGGCGGTGGCGACGAACTTTGTCCGCCGTAGCGCGGAAAGCTTGGCGCCCGCGTCGGCATCGAACCGCACTGGCGCCAGGGACTGGTCCGATTGAGCCATGGATGGGCCGCTCCTCGTCGATCTCAAGCCTATCTAGTGCTGCGGCCGCCGGAATGCCCGTGGCGGCCGGTTTGTCCCGGTGTTTGCCCGGCGATGCACATAAAGTTGACGAATTTGTTCATCTATGATGCCCAGCCAGTCTGGAATTATTCCAAGGTATAGGCCATATTCGGACGAGGCCAGTGTGGCGACTCCGAGGATCCGGATGAAGCCGCGCCAGCAAAGTTCTAGACTCTGGCATGGTTGCACCCGCGCCAGCGCTTCGTGAGGATGAAATGCGGCTTACCCGCCAAACCAACTATGCCATGCGCATCCTGATGTATTGCGCCGCCAACAATGAACGGTTGAGCCGCATCCCGGAGATCGCGGCCGCCTATTCGGTGTCCGAACTGTTTCTGTTCAAAATCCTGCAGCCTTTGGTCGAGAACGGCTTGGTCGAGACCGTGCGCGGCCGGAACGGCGGGGTGCGGCTCGGCCGTGCCGCCGAATCGATAAGCCTCTTCGACGTAGTGCGCGTGACCGAGGAAAGCTTTGCCATGGCGGAGTGCTTCGAGAACGATGCCGCCGAATGCCCGCTGGTCGACAGCTGCGCATTGAACTCGGCTTTGCGCGAAGCGCTCAACGCCTTCTTCGCCGTGCTTGCCCGCTACACGATCGCCGACCTGGTGGCGGCACGGCCGAATGTGCGCAACCTGCTCGGCATCGACATGCTGATGGAGCGCCGCGCGCCGGCGGCTTGATCCCTGCCGCGTCATGCGAGGTCGGCTCGGATTCAGGTCAGGCCGAGTCGAAAATGGTGGCTTCTGAGAACCGGAACGGAGCGTACGTTTGGGTACGCGAGTACTGGAAGCGCAAGAAACCACCATGTGCAGGCCGGCATCACCTGAACATCAGCTGACCAATGATTGCGGGAGCACGAACGGCACGTCGCCAGCCGGCAGCACGCCGACCTTGAGCCGGCAGTCGAACACCTTCTCGATCAGGTCGTCGCTCAGCACGTCCCTCGGCGAGCCGGTCGCAGCCAGCCGGCCGCGATGCATCACGAAGATGCGGTCGGCGTACATGGCCGTCAGATTGAGGTCGTGCAGGATCGCGACCACGCCCCCGCCCCTCCTGGCGAAATCGCGGGCGATGTTCATGATGATAAGCTGGTGCTTGATGTCGAGGCTGGAAACCGGCTCGTCGAGGAAAAGATAGCGCGTCCTGCCGTCGAGCACCGGCGCCCAGACCTGGCACAGCACGCGCGCAAACTGGACGCGCTGCTGCTCACCACCCGAAAGCTCCTGGTAGCAACGCCCGGAAAAGCCGTCGAGATCGACCCGCGCCAGCGCGCGCTCCGGCAGGCGTTCGTCCTCGCCGGGCAGCACGCCCGAGCGGCCGCCGACGAGGCCAAGCCTGACGATCTCGCGCACGGTGAAGGGAAAGGACAAGGTCGTTGCCTGAGGCAGCACCGCTCGCACGGTCGCGGCCTCGACCGGCGTCATCGCCGACAGATCGCGACCGTTGATGACGATCCGTCCGGTATGGGCGAGATCCCCCGACATCGCCTTGAGAAAGGTCGTCTTGCCCGATCCGTTGGGACCGACGATGGCCGAGATTTCACCCGGCCTGACTTCGAAATCGACGTTGGCGACAATGCGCTTCTTGCCGATCGCCACAGAAACATCGCGCGCTTCGATCATGAAACACTCCTACAGGTCCCAAATCTCACAGGTCGATCAGGCCGCGTTTGCGCAGCAGGATCCACAGGAAGAACGGCGCGCCTGCTATCGCGGTGACGATGCCGATCGGCAATTCGGCCGGAGCCACGATGGTGCGCGCGACGGCATCGGCGAGCAGCAGCAGCGAAGCGCCGAGCAGCGCCGAGGCCGGCAGCAGATAGCGATTGTCGGGACCGATCAGCAGGCGCAGCAGATGCGGCACCACGATGCCGACGAAACCGATGCGCGTTCAGGCCGCGGGCCAGGAACGGCATCGCCGCAAGTGCCAGAACGATGATCGGCCCGACGGAGGCGATCTTGGCCCATGTCGCACCACCGAGCGATCCCAGTGACCAGAAGGTGAGGTCGCGCAACTGGCGATCGTCGGCCATGAATATCAGGATTCCGGTCAGTGCCATGGCAAGTGCCGCCAGGGCTATACCCGCGAGCATGGTGGCGACCGAGGTTTGCCCGATGCCGGCGGGCGAGCAGACCGATCAATCGAAGAAAACTGACCAGGAAAAAGCAGCTCCCGCGGGCGCGACGCTGCTCGACAAGATCCTGGTGCTCAGCCGCACCGGCGAGACGGCGATCGAATCGCTGGCATCGGCCAGCCATGTCGACCAGGAGCAGCTCGACCGCCGCATGGCGACGACGCCGAACGAAATGCTGCTCGGCGTACCAGGTGTCGCCGCGCAGGCAGACGCCAGGCGCGTCAGCACCGGCATCAACATACGAGGCCTGCAGGATTTCGGCCGCGTCGCCGTCATCGTCGACGGCGCGCGCCAGAATTTCCAGCGTTCCGACCACGGCACCCAGTCGACCTTCTACATCGATCCCGAACTGGTCAAATCCGTCGACGTGATCCGTGGTCCGGTCGCCAACACCCATGGCTCGGGCACCATCGGCGGCGTGGTCTTCTTCGACACCAAGGATGCGGTGGATTTCCTCAAGCCTGACGAGACCTGGGCCGCTTCCGTCACTGGACGCTACGAGAGCAACGGCAAGGGCTGGACATCAAGCGCATCCCGCGCTTCTCGCATCAATGAGAACTGGGACGTGTTGGGCAACATCGTCTACCGCGACTACGGCAACTACAAGGACGGCGACGGCGACCCCGTCAACGGCACTGGCTTCGACGTGCTGAGCGGCCTGCTCAAGACCACCATCCGGCCAACGGAGAATAGTGAGCTCAAGCTCGGCTGGGTCGGCTCCAGCGACGGCTGGGACGAGACCAGCGGCGGCGTGCCTGTGAATGATGTCGACCTGAAGTCGAACACTTTCACCGCCCGCTACAACATCACCGACGAAGACAAGAGCTGGCTCGATCTCCACATCAACACCTCCTACAACAAGACCAGTCTCGACCTGACCAGTCTCGTGCCGCAGAACCGCTTCGATCCGGTGACCGGTTTTCCCGTGGTGCTGCCGGCAGGATCGCAGTCGACATTCGATGTCGGCACGACCGGCATCGATATCTGGAACACGTCACGGTTCGAAACGAGCGCCATCGCGCATGAACTGACCTATGGCGGCGACTGGGTCGGCGACAACGTCAAGACAGGCGGCGCGGCAGGCGGCGACAGTTTCTACACCCCTTCGGGCAAACGGAATGTGTCAGGCGCCTACGTCCAGGACAAGCTCACCTGGGATTGGCTCGAGGTCATCGCCGGCTTGCGTTACGACAGCTACAGCCTGAAGGATGACACGCACGATATTTCCGGCGACAGGCTATCGCCGCGCGTCACGATCGGTGTCTCGCCGTTCGAGAGCGCCGGACTTGCCGGCCTGCAATTCTATGGCACCTATGCGGAAGGCTACCGCTCGCCGTCGATCACGGAGACGCTGATCAGCGGCAACCATCCGGCTGGCGTCAGCTTCCCGTTCCTGCCCAATCCAAATCTGCGGCCTGAAACCCGCAAGACGACCGAGTTCGGCGTCAACTACAAGCAGAACGACATCTTCGAGGCTGGCGACGCACTCCGTATCAAGGCGGCCTATTTCAACAACGATGTCGACGACTATATCGACGGCGTAACGCTATCGCCATTCGCTCCAGGCAGCGGCTGCCCCTTCGGCCCCGGCATCCCGATCTGCTTCCAGTATCAGAATTTCGCCAAGGCCAAGATCAACGGCTTCGAGCTGGAAGGCGTCTACGACGCGGCATGGGGCTATGCCGGCCTCTCGGCTTCGATCACGGACGGCCACACCGTTTCCTATAAGGGTGTGGAAGCCGACCTCGCCACCATTCCCTCCTCCCAGGTCACCGCTCAACTCGGCTTGCGCTTCCTCGAGGACAAGCTGACCGTCGGTGGCGAGGTGCAGTACAACGGCAAGCCGAAGGGCAATGCGGTGGCCACCGACCTACGCTGGTCAACGCCTTCGCCAGCTATCAGGCGACCGACGATCTGAAAGTCGATTTCCGTGCCGACAATCTGTTCGACGTCAAATACGCCAACCCGTTGAATGGCAGCACGACCGTCGCTGTCTACGAACCCGGCATCACGCTGAAGCTGGCGGCAACCATGCGATTTGGAGGCTGAGCATGACGGACTTGACGACATCCCTTCGTCTGCTGACCTCGACGCTGGCGATGTCGCTTGCGACGGTTCCGGCGTGGGCTGAACAGTCCGCGCCGGTCCTGACCTAAGGTGGGACTGAAACCCGCCTTGGCACGACATATGGTGGCCCGGCCTCTGGTCGGCCTTCTGCCGTTCGAGCCAGTCTATCTTGATTTGACAATGTTGCCTGGGCCGCTGCATTTTCCGCTGCGCGACATGCAGAAAACCAGTCCCCTCCCCGATGCCGGCGACGAGTTGGCCGTCGTGCCGGCCAAGCCGCTTGCCCAGACGCGGCCGCTCGCCGGCAACGGCAAATGGCCGGCTGCGATCGTCATCTCCTGCCTGCTCCATGCAGGCGTGGCGGCGGCCTTTCTGATCTCGCCGGCCCGCACGTTCGATTCCAGGGAGTCGGAGCAGTCGGAAGGCGGCGATCACACAGGCGACAAGGTGGCAGGGAGTGTCCTGGACAAGGATCCCACGGCGATAGATGTCAGGCTGGTGCCGAACCAGCCGCCGGTCAAACCACATCAGGCTGAGGCGGCGAGGCCGACGCCGCCGACAGAATCTTCGCGGCCCGTGCGGGAAGCCGCGACACAGGATAGCGAGCCTGTCCGTGAGGCCGTAAAGCAAGCGTCGGAGCCCTCGCGGGAACCCGCCAAACAGCCAGTGGTCACGCCCGACATATTGGTGGCGGCAACCGCGCGCCCGGACAAGCAGAGCGTGGCCGCCAGCAGCGAAACGCCGGTGCAGCCGAACGCCCGGGCCGAACCGGTCGAAATGCCTGTCGCCGTCCCGGACCAGCCGCCGATCTCCTATGCAAGGCCAACTCCGGCAACCGTCCCTGCGACAGCCGAAAGGAGCGGCACGGCCGATGGCCAGGATCGGCCGGCGCAAGCGGCCAGCAAGGGCAAAAGGCAGAAAGAGGCCGGCAGCGCCGCGGAAGACAGCTACCGCGGCGACGTCTTTCGAAAGCTTGGGAGCGTCAATCGTACTCTCCCGCCATCGCTGCAACTGGCTGCGCGTAACAATGCGGTTGTCGCATTCGTTATAGGCCGGAAGGGCAACATGGATCAGTTGCGCATTCTGGAAAGCTCAGGATCGGCGACTTTCGATGAGGCCGCGCTTGGCATCGTGCGCAAGGCCGCTCCCTTCCCTCCAATTCCGCCACAGGCCGGGACTCCGAGTTTGGAGTTCGAGGTCGGGATCGGCCCGTTTTGAACAGGCCAAGAACAACGTTGCGGCGCCAACCATCAACATCCGCATGAAAGGAACCCCATGTACATCGCCATGAACCGTTTCAAGGTGCAGACCGGCTCCGAGGCCGACTTCGAAGCCGTTTGGAAGAACCGGGATTCCAGCCTTGCCGAGATGAAAGGCTTTCGGGAATTCCATCTGCTGCGCGGCCCGGTCAACGAGGCCGAAGGCTACACGCTTTTCGCCTCGCACACGGTGTGGGCGAGCCACGGCGACTTCGTCGCCTGGACCAAATCGGAGAACTTCCGCGCCGCCCACCGCAATGTCGGGACGACGAAGGTCCATTATCTCGGCCACCCTCAGTTCGAGGGCTTTTCCGTCGTCGAGGGCGCGTAAGCACCGACCAGTCTATGCGGCGGCCAAGAGGCTGGCATTGCCACCCGCGGCGGTGGTGTCGACGCAGACCGCCCGCTCATGCGCATAGGCCGCCGGATTGAGCACCTCGCTGACCAGCGGCACGATCGGCCCGCTGCGCTCGGCGATGACCTTGCGCACGATGCGCGCCGCCTCGGGCGTGCCTGAAAAAGCAACGACATCGACGCGCAGCGAGCGCGCCTCGACAGGATCGGGGCGGCCGTCGATGGCCGCCAGCGGCAGGCCTTTCCCGGTCAATGCGGAGAGGGCCGCCGGGGCACCTGGCGCCACCGCCAGCACCGCATTGCCGGCGGCGAGCGCCTGAATGGTCTGCGCAAGCAGCGTGTCGGCGTCCGGCCCCAGGCACAGCACCCGGCCGCGCGGCGACAGCGACAGTGTGTTGGCCTCGCCGGTCGGGCCAGGCAAATCGACCTGACCGAAATCGATGCCGGCAGCGGCACCGATCGCCGCCGCGCCCTTGCCGCGCAGATGCTTCCTCAGAATGGCGATCCGGTCCGGCCGCGTCGACCAGCCGCCGAGTGCAGGATCGGGCAGATTGTCGGCCAGTTCGGTCGCCGTCACCTTATGGCCTTCGCCGACTTCCGTGCCCGCTTCCGGCCCCTTGCGGAAACGCCTGAGATAGTGCGGCCCGCCGGCCTTTGGCCCGGTGCCGGACAGGCCCTCGCCGCCAAATGGCTGCGAACCGACGACGGCGCCGATCTGGTTGCGATTGACGTAGATGTTGCCGGCATGGATGCCGTCGACGAAATGCTGCACGCGGCCCTCGATGCGCGTATGCAGGCCGAAGGTCAGGCCATAACCCTTGCGGTTGATGGCGGCGATGACGGCGTCGATCTGGTCGGCGTCGAAGGTCGCGACGTGCAGCACCGGCCCGAACACTTCGCGTTCCATCTCCTCGATGCCCTTGACGCGGAAGACGTGCGGCGCGACGAAGCGGCCGTCCTTAGGGGTTTCCAGCTTGGCGATCAGCCGCCCTTGCAGCCCCATCGTCGTGCAATAATCGCGGATCGAACTTTGCGCTTCATCGTCGATCACCGGCCCGACATCGGTCGAAATCCGCCAGGGATCGCCGACATTGAGCGCCTCCATGGCGCCCTTCAGCATCTCCAGCATCTTCTTCTCGACGTCTTTCTGCACATAGAGCACGCGCAGCGCCGAGCAGCGCTGGCCGGCGCTCTGGAACGCCGACGCCAGGATGTCGCGCACCGCCTGTTCGGGCAGTGCGGTGGAATCGACGATCATGGCATTGAGACCGCCGGTCTCGGCGATCAGCATGGCGTCCGGCGCGGCGGTCTCGGCCAGCTGTTTCTCGATCAGCTTGGCAACCTCGGTCGAGCCGGTGAAGCAGACGCCGGCAATACGCGGATCCGCTGTCAGCGGGCCGCCGACCGATGGGCCGTCGCCGGGCAGGAGCTGGATGACGTCTTCCGGCACGCCGGCCTCGCGCAGCATCTCGACGGCGCGGAAGGCGATCAGCGGCGTCTGCTCGGCCGGTTTGGCGATCACCGAATTGCCGGTGACGAGTGCTGCCGCGATCTGGCCGGTGAAGATGGCGAGCGGGAAATTCCACGGCGAAATGCACGCGATCGCGCCACGCGCTTGCGTGCCCGCCTCGGCATTCGCCGCCTCGGCGGCGTAGTAGCGCAGGAAGTCGACGGCCTCGCGCACCTCGGCAACGCCGTCGGCCAGCGATTTGCCGGCCTCGCGCGTGGCGAGCGCAAAGAACTCGACGGCATTGGCCTCGTAAAGGTCGGCCGCACGGTCAAGGATCGCGGCACGCTCGGCGACCGGCCGTTTTGCCCAGGCCGGCTGCGCCTCCACCGCGATGCGCACGGCGGTCGCGACTTGCTTGGCGGCGGCCTCGTGAACCGTGCCGACGACCTCGGAAGGCTTTGCCGGATTGACGATCTGGCGCTGCTTGCCGTAGCCGGCGGCGCGCGTGATCGGCTTGGCATGCCAGCGATCCGGCCCAGCAAAAGCCGCTTTGGCCTTGTCGATATCAGCCAGCGTCACCGTATCGGTGATGTCGAACCCTTTCGAGTTGCGACGGCCCGCGCCAAAAATCTGGGAAGGCCGGGCAATCGCCGGATTGGCGGCGGCACCCTGGTGTTCGACCGTTTCCAGTGGATCACGCGCGATGTCCTCCGGCTCGACCTCCTCGTCGGTCAGCTGATGCACGAAGGAGGAATTGGCGCCGTTCTCCAGCAGCCGGCGGACCAGATAGGCAAGCAGGTCGGAATGCGCGCCGACCGGCGCATAGATGCGGCAGCGCGTGCCTTCTGCCTTGCGCACCGTTTCATGCAGCGCCTCGCCCATGCCGTGCAGGCGCTGGAACTCGAATGTATCGCGGTTGTCAGCCATCGACAGAATGGCGGCGACGGTGTGGGCATTGTGGGTGGCGAATTGCGGATAGATTCGGCCTGTCATGCCAAGCAGTTTTTTCGCGCATGCGATGTAGGAAACGTCGGTGTTGGCCTTGCGCGTGAACACGGGATAGCCTGACAGCCCCAGCGTCTGCGCCCGCTTGATCTCGGTGTCCCAATAGGCGCCCTTGACCAGCCGAACCATGATGTTGCGATTGTACTTTTTGGCCAATTCATAGAGCCAGTCGATGGTGAAAGCCGCGCGCGGGCCATAGGCCTGCACGACGACGCCAAAACCGTTCCAGCCGGCGAGCTCCGGCTCGGCCAGCACACGCTCGATGACGTCGAGCGACAGATCAAGGCGGTCCGCCTCCTCGGCGTCGATGTTGAGGCCCATCCGCGAATGTCTGGCCGCCAGAGCCAGCGACAGCAGCCGCTCGGCCATCACGGGCAGCATTTCTTCCTTCTGCGCCACCTCGTAGCGCGGATGCAGCGCCGAGAGCTTGACCGAGATGCCGTGGTTGAAGCGGATATCGGGGCCGTTGGAGCCGGAATCGAGCGAGGAAATGGCATCGGCATAGGCCTTGTGGTAGCGCAAGGCGTCGGCTTCGGTGCGGGCAGCCTCGCCCAGCATGTCGAAGGAATAGAGGTAGCCCTTCTGGATCATCGGCCGGCCGCGCTTGACGGCTTCGGCGATGGTGCGGCCGAGTACGAACTGCTCGCCCATCTCGCGCATGGCGGCGGCCACCGCCTTGCGGATGACCGGTTCGCCAAGACGGCGCACCATCGAGCGCAGCGTGCCTTCGATGCCGCCCTCGCCTTCGTCGAGCACCCTGCCGGTCAGCATCAGCGCCCAGGTCGAGGCGTTGACGAAGATCGAGCTCGAACCGCCTGAATGCGCCGACCAGTCGTGCGGCGCGATCTTGTCGGCGATGAGATCGTCCATCGTCTCGGTATCGGGCACGCGCAGCAGCGCCTCGGCCAGGCACATCAGCGCCACGCCTTCCTTGGTGGAGAGACCATAGGCGGAGAGGAAGACTTCCATCAGGCGGGGATCGGTGGAGCCCCGCACCGCCCGCACCAGGTCGGCCGCGCGGACCGAGATCGCCTTGCGGTCTCCTGCCGAAAGCCCGGTCGCCTCGGCTAATCGCTTAACCGCTGCGTCTTCGTCGGGCAAATAGTTGGCACGGATCTGCTGGCGGATGGCGTCGAGCGGCATGGCGGTCCTATGAGCAAGCATAAGGGAACGGGCCGGCGGTCACCGGACCGAATGGCGCAAGCTAGCACAAGTACCAGATTTCAGGCGGTCTGAAAAAATCGACAGCGTAGATCAATTGACCTATGATGGCGCTAAGAATCGCTGATTTAGGCTGCAGTTTCGATGACAGAAGACCAATTGGACCGCATCGACAGGAACATCCTGTCGGCGCTGGCCGGCAATGGCCGGCTTTCCATGTCGGAACTGGCCGCCAAGGTCGGCCTGTCGAAGACACCGGTGCAGGCGCGGGTGAAGCGGCTGGAGAAGGACGGCTATATCAGGGGATACCAGGCGATCATCGACCGCGAGCGCATGGGCGAAGGCCATGTCGCCTTCGTCCAGGTGAAATTGTCGGACACCCGATCCGCCGCGCTCGATGCCTTCAACCGGTCCGTACAGGCCGTGCCGGAGATCGAGCAGTGCCACATGATGGCGTCGAGCTTCGACTATCTCCTGAAGGTCCGTACCAGGGATATCGCCGCCTATCGCCGCGTGCTCGGCGAGCGTATATCGGCCTTGCCACACGTCGCCCAGACCTCAACCTTCGTGGCGATGGAGACGGTGAAGGACCGGTAGACGCTTAATGGCCGGCGCGTGACTTCGGCTTGCCCGGCTCGAAGCTGATGCGCAATTTCGATCCGGTCGCCTTTGCGAAGCGCTGCAAGGTTCGGGTCGAGGGCATGTTTCGGCCGCTCTCCAGGCGAGCGATGACGGCTTGTGTAGTTCCCATGGCCGCAGCGACCTGTTCCTGAGTCATATCGGCGTCGCCTCGTGCCCTGATCAAGGCTTCGGCTATGGCGAATTCTTCCTCCAAGGCATCGTATTCGACAACGAATTGCGGGTCCTTGAACCACTCCTTGGCGGCGTCCTCGACAGAAATTGCTTTTCGGCTCATGGAACCTCCTTCGCTCGCTTTAGGGCAAGCTCGATCTCGTTTCGCGGCGTCTTCTGGGTCTTCTTGGCAAACACCCGCACCACAACCACGCGGCGTTCGAAAGCAGTGACATAGACCGCGCGAGCAATGCCATCCCGGCCCTTCATCCGCATTTCCCAGAGCGGGCCTTCCAGATGCTTCACATATGGTTCATGGACTTTCTGCAGCCCATGCACTTCGATCAGCCGCGATATCCGCAGAAAACTGGCGAGAATATCTTTTGGCTGGGCCTCCAGCTCCCGTCTCACCTCGACATTGAGAAACTCGACTGACCAGCTCATCGGGTTAGAACATATCTTTTTTGCAATATTTTTTCAACTGCTCAGCATGCGACTGACAGTCCTTGGCGTCATTCCGACAGCGTCTTCAGGAAGGCCACCAGCGCGGCGCGCTCGCGGTCCGACAGCTCCAGTGGATGGATCTCGGATGTCCCCTCCACACTTGGCGCGGCCTTGGCGTAGTGCGCCACAACCTCGTCGAGCGATGAAAACTGCCCGGCATGCATGTAGGGCGGCCGCGTCGCCGCACCGCGCAACGACGGCGTCTTGTAGGCGCGCACAAGTTCCGGCGCATCCTTGACCATGAAGCGCAGTTCGCCGCAGGCACTGGCGTCGCCATCGCGATAGGCGCCGAAGCAGTTGAACGGGTCGGCCTCGACCTGGGCCACCGCATCGACCCGCCCACGATCCGCCGGCAGGCCAGCAACCGGCGGCACACCCGTGTTGTGAAAACCGTTGTCGCTGAAGCGCGGGCCCTTGTGGCAGGTCACGCAATTGGCCTTGCCGATGAACAGTTTCAGCCCAAGGATTTCTTCTTGCGAAAAGGCCGCGTCGCCTGTCGGTTCGGCGCCTGTGGCAAGGTCCAGCGCAAAGCGGTCGAAGCGCGTCGGCGCCGGCTCGATCGAGCGTTCGAAAGCGGCGATCGCCTTGCCGATATTGGCGAAGATGCGGTTGACCGCATCACGCTGCGCGCCGCTCATCGCGTTCCAGGCTGCCCTTTCCGCATCGCTTCCAAGCGGGCTGGCATTCGGCGGAATGCCGGGCAAATCAGGCAATGGCCCGAAGATCCGCTCATAACGTTCGCCGAAGCGTGTCTTCATGTAATGCGCATAGGCGGTGCGGTTTCCCGCCTGTTCCAACGGGTTTTCGAGCGGTGTCAGCGCCTGCGCCCACAGGCTGTCGCGACGTCCGTCCCAGAAGAACCAGGGGTCGCGCGCCACTCCGGCCAGCGGCATGGTGCGCCGGTTGGTCCGGCCGACGCCGACCGCCTGCGGGAGATCGTCCTGGAACTGGCGGTCGATCTTGTGGCAGGTCGAGCAGGACACCGTACCGTCGCGGCTCATCCCGACGTCGAAGAACAGCGTCGAGCCGAGTGCGGCGGCGGCTGGCACATCCGCAAAGCGATTGGTAGTGTCCGGCTTTAGCGTCGGCAGTGTGTTCAATGCCAGCGAAGCAATCGTTTTCTTCTCGGCGTCGGAAAAATCCGGCTTACCGCAACCGGCAAGGATCGCCGCCACCGTCAGTGCCAAAATGTAGAAAAAGCGCCTCATCGACCGCTCACAGCACCACGTTGAACAGCACAGTGTCGGAGCCCGCGCCGGACGATATGGCGAAACGCAGTTGCCACCAGCCGCTCATGGTGAATTTCACCCCTTCGATGCGGTAGCGTCCCTCGCCCAGGTAGTCGGTCGCCTGCGGGCTGGTCGGCAGACCGTGATTGTGTTGCGGCATGCCGCCGGAGATGGCGATCGCGGCGCGCTCCACCGAAGCCCCTGTCTTTGTCTTCAGCGTCAGCAGCCAGGATTCCAGCTCGCCCTGCCGCACCACGCCCCGTTCCGGCACGAAGCTCGCTACATACAACCCGTTGTCGGTTTTCTTCGTCCGCGAGACATCCGGGCCGACGGGCTGTGCCGAATGCGGCGCGGTCAGATAAACGGCCGCCAGCACGCCGACCAGCAAAGCAGCCAGACCAAGACCCACCAACAGATAACGCCATAACGATGCCAAACCGGTTCCTCTTCCGCGGATAACGTTCTGCCGGGCGGATCGCATCCCGCCAGCCTGTGGGAAAACGCTGTGGCGCAAAAATGCCTGCTTGCCAAGCATGGCGCTGCGCCCGGCAAAAAGCTACAGCACGCAAATCACTGGAGGATTGCAGATGGCGGGAAACGGCGTCGCCTCGATCGGCGAATGCATGCTGGAACTGTCGGGCCAGACCGGCCCGAACTGGCGCATGGGCTTTGCCGGCGACACGTTCAACACGCTGTGGGCGCTGCATGCGCTGAGCGGCGACCGGCCGGCAACCTATGTCTCGGCCTTCGGCGACGACCCTTTCTCGCAAGGCCAGATCGCTTTCTTCGCCGAAAACGGCATCCGCATCGGTTCCAGCCCGGTCATACCGGGCGCACGCCCCGGCCTCTACGCGATCACGCTGACCGGCGCAGAGCGTTCCTTCACCTACTGGCGCGGCGACGCCGCCGCCAGGCAGCTCGCGTCGGATCCAGCAGCACTGTCGAAAAATCTGGAAAATCAGGCGCTTGTGTACTTTTCTGGAATCACCTTGGCAATTCTGGACGATGCCGCGCGCAAGACACTGCTTGCAGCGGTGACCAAGGCACGCGCGGCGGGCTCGCTGATCGCTTTTGATCCGAATTATCGGCCCCGGCTCTGGCGCCGCCGCGAAGATGCGCAGGCAGCGATCGTCGCGGCGCTTGCCGTCACCGACATCGCATTGCCGACCTTCCCGGACGAGCAAATGCTGTTCGGTGATGAGACACCGCAGGCGACCGCTGATCGCCTCGGTCAATTGGTCAAGGAGGTCGTGGTCAAGAACGGCGAAGCGCCGGCCTTGATTGCCGATGGTGGAGCGTTGCGGGAGGTCGCCGCAATCCATGTAGCGGCGCCCGTGGACACGACAGGTGCCGGGGATTCCTTCAACGGCGGCTATCTCGCCGCACGGCTTGCCGGGTTTGGTCCGACGGATGCTGTCGGGCACGCGCACCGCGTTGCCGCCGCCGTCGTGCAGGTCCGCGGGGCGCTGGCGCCGTTCGAGACGCTACGAGCGGCGTTCGACAAGTCCTGAAAAAGTTAACCCTGCCGGAACCGGTATTCGGTCACGTGGTGGTAGATTGCGCCCGGCCATAGCGTCGCCTGCGGGAAATAGGGCCGGTTCGGCGCGTCCGGCCATATCTGCGGCTCCAGGCAAAAACCGCTGAAGGCCTTGTAATTTCGTCCATCCAGGCCAGTGCGTGGCGTCACATATTGGCCGGTATAGAGCTGAACACCAGGCTCCGTGGTCCAGACTTCCATCTCGACGCCGGAATTCGCCCCTTGCACCCACGCTGCCTGCTTGAGCGGCCCGCGTGTCGCGGCCAGGCAGAAATTCTGGTCGTAGGGAAGCTGCTCACCCTCGGTCTCCATGCGCAGCGGCCGCGCCTGGCGAAAATCGAAAGGCGTGCCGTCGACCGGCTTGACCACGCCGGTCGGGATCATGTCGCCGTCGACAGGCAGATAGGCGCCGGCGTTCAGCATCATCCTGTGGTCGAGAATGTCGCCCGTGCCGCCATCATCGAGGTTGAAGTAGGAATGCTGGGTGAGATTGCACGGCGTCGGCTCCTCGCAGGTCGCCGTCAGTTCGACGCTGAGCGTGCCGGGAATTTTCAGCCGGTAGGTGCAGGTAACGTCGAGCGCGCCGGGAAAGCCCATCGCGCCATCGGGATCATGCAGCGTCAGCGTGACGAAGTCCCTACCATGCAGTGAAACCGTCCATGGCCGGTGGGAGTAGCCTTGCGAGCCGCCATGCAGCGTATGCTTGTCCAGGAAGTTGCGCTCGGTCTGGTAGCGGTTGCCGCCAATCGTGAAGCGGCCGTCGCCGATGCGGTTGGCGTAGCGCCCGACCACGGCCCCGAAGAAGCCAGTGTCGGTCTCATAGGCCTCCAGATTGCTGTAGCCGAGGACCAACGGCGCATCATGCCCGGTCAGGCGAAGGTCCTGGACGATGGCGCCAAGCCCGATGATGTTGGCGGTGAGGCCGCCGCCCCTGATGGTGAAGCGGCGGATCGGTTCGCCCGCCTGCGTCGTGCCGAAAACCTCGCCGTCCTTCATCATCATGCCCGCAAATGCCAGTGGATCCAAAGGACTTCGGCTGGTTGTTCAGCCCTGAGGCAGGTTTACAAGCCTGCCCCAGCACCAGCCTATCAGAGGCCGAGGCCGCCGATGCACACATATTTGGTATCGAGGTAGTCCTCAATGCCCTGATGTCCGCCTTCCTTGCCAAGTCCGGATTCCTTGACGCCGCCGAACGGTGCCTCCGGGGTGGTGATGAGGCCTTCATTGACGCCGACCATGCCGTATTTCAGGCCTTCCATGACCCGGAAGGCGCGGCCGAGATCGCCGGTATAGAAATAGCAGGCAAGGCCGAACTCGGTGTCGTTGGCAAGCGCGACGGCCTCTTCCTCGGTTTCGAACTTGAACACGGGTGCGACCGGGCCAAAGATCTCTTCCTTCATGAAGCGCATTTTCGGCGTCGCGTTGGCGATGACCGTCGGCTGGAAGAATGAGCCGCCGAGCGCGTGGCGATGACCGCCTGCGACGACCTTGCCGCCCTTCGAAGTGGCATCGGCGATCAGCTCCTCGACCTTCTCGACCGCCTTCTCGTCGATCAGTGGCCCCTGCTGGACGCCCTCTTCGAGGCCGGAACCGACCTTCAGTCCGTTGCTGGCCGCGGCGAGCTTCTCGACGAACTTGTCGTAAACACCGGCCTGGACGAGGAAGCGGTTGGTGCAGACGCAGGTCTGGCCGGAATTGCGGTATTTGGCGGTGATCGCGCCGGCCACGGCACGGTCGATGTCGGCGTCGTCGAAGACGATGAACGGCGCATTGCCGCCGAGTTCCATAGACACCTTCTTGACGGTGACCGACGATTTCTGGATCAGGATCTTGCCGACCTCCGTCGAGCCGGTGAAGGTGATCTTCTTGACCAGCGGATTGGCGCAGATCTCGTCGCCGATCTCGCCGGCGGCGCCCGTCAGGATGTTGACGACGCCCTTGGGAAAGCCCACTTCCTCGGCCAGTGCGCCCCAGGCAAGGCCGGAATACGGCGTCTGCGAGGCCGGCTTGACGACGGCGGTGCAGCCTGCGGCAAGTGCGGGACCGAGCTTGCGGGCCAGCATCGAGGACGGGAAATTCCACGGCGTGATGGCGGCGATGACGCCGACCGGTTCCTTGGTCACCAGGATGCGGCGGTCCGCCCATGGCGAGGGCACGACGTCGCCATAGGTGCGGCGGCCTTCTTCGGCGAACCACAGGATGTAGGCGGCAGCCGAACCGATCTCGCCCTTGGATTCGAACAGCGACTTGCCCTGCTCGATGGTGAGCAGTTCGGCCAGCACGTCCTGATTGTCCATCATCGCATCATGCAGCTTGCGCAGCAGCTTGGAGCGCTCGAGCGCGGTCGTCTTGCGCCAGGTCTTGAAAGCTTCGTCGGCCGCCTCGATGGCGCGGCGTGTCTCGGCCTTGCCCGACTTCGGCACCGTGCCGATCTTGAGGCCGGTAGCCGGATTGTTCACATCGACCGTCTGGCCGCTGTCGGCCTGCACCCACTCGCCGTTGATGAGATTGGCCTGGCGCATGAAATGGCTGGTTTTCTGAAGCATGGTCTAGCCTCCGTTCGGCGCTCACGGGCCGCTATCTGGATGTCTTCGGTAAAGCGCAGGCGGGGCCGCACGCTGGAGCCATTGCTCTTAACCTAGGGAAAGCCCCGCAAGCAATCGCAAGATGGCATATAGGGGTTGGACCAGCGCAAGGCGAGAGCGAGCGGCACACGCCGTCGTCAATCTCACCCGAAGACATGCAGGACCACCGTCAGCCAGAAAGCGGTGGTGAGCACGGCGCAGGCAGTCGCGATGGTCATCTGGTTCGACGCCAGTGCCTGGCCGGTGTTGAACTGGACGGCGATGAGATAGGAGTTGATGCCGGAGGGCAGCGCCGCCACCACGACCGCCACCTTGGCCGTCAACGACGGCAGGCCGAGCAGCCAGACGAAGGCAAGAACCAGCGCCGGCATCAGGAACAGCTTCAGCACCGAAAGCGCCAGCGCCGGGCGGACATTGCCCGATATGCCGAAACGGCGCAGGCTGAGCCCCATGGCGAACAGCGCCACCGGCCCGGCCGTATTCGCCAGCGCATCGACCAGCCGCATGACGAAACCGGGCAGCGGCACGCCGCTGAGCCGCCATGCCAGCCCCAGGAGAATGCCGATGATCAGCGGGTTGACGAACAGCCGTCTCAGGAAGCCGCGCAGGACCCGCAACGGATGTAGCTGTTCGCCGCTGCCCCGGCCGAACATCTCGAACAGCACGATCGACGCCATCATCATGATCGGCAGATGCACCGAGACCAGCAGCGACAGCACTTCGAAGCCGCTCGGACCGAATATGCCAAGGATGAAGGGGGCACCGAGCAGCACGATATTGGAATAGGCCGACGACACCCCGCCGACCACCCCGGCGCGCGCATCGCGACCGAAGATCCGCGTGGTGACGGCATGGCCCGCCGCCCAGGTGATCGCCGCGGCCGTGAAATAGGCGCCCCATAGCGGCCAAGGCGCCACGCCATGGAAATCCGCCTTGACCATGGTCTGGAACAGGAGCAGCGGCATTGCCACAGAGACCGCGAAGTCGGATATCCCCTCGCCGCTCGCCGGCCTCAAATAGCCTGTGAGCCCAGCGAGATAGCCGAGCGCGACAAGACTGAAGACGAACAGGACGGTTTCGGTGAGCGGAGACATTTTTCAGGGATAGGCGACCCACGGTCGCGGCGCAATCGCGCCCGAATTTGATCATCGTCGGCAGGCAAGCTTTACCGAAGCCGGCTACACGATCCCCATGCCGCTCACCGACCAGAAGATCGATCTGGTGAAGCAGCAGCTCGCCAAAAAGTGAGGCATGAGACGCGGCCGACGCCTGGCTTGTCTTTGTGCCCGCTTTCCAATCCCTATATGCGAATGGTTGGGACCCGATGCGGACTCATGGAAGGGGTGGCGATGATCCGGTTAGCCTTGGCGTTGTTCCTGCTTGTGGTCCCCGCCGCCGCGCACGCGACGGACGCCGGCTGGGCGCTGCTGCGCGACGGCGGCCATGTCGTACTGCTGCGCCATGCCATGGTCACCGGCACCACCGACCCCGCCAATTTCGACATCGGCAATTGCGCCACCCAGGTCAATCTGTCGGCGCGCGGCAAGCAGCAGGCAAGCAAGATCGGCGCCCTGTTTGCCGCCCGCGCGGCTCCCATCGAGCGCATTCTGTCCAGCCGCTATTGCCGCTGCCTCGACACGGCACGCACCGCCTTCGAGGCCGAGCCGGAGCCTTTTCCACCGCTCGACCTCCTGAAGGGCGACGATGCACAGAAAGCAGCGCAGATCGCCGCCATCATGAAGGAAATCCGCGCCTATTCCGGCTCCGACAATCTGGTCCTGGTCACCCATCTGGAAAACATCGTGGCGCTCACCGGCGTCTCGCCGCGCGAGGGCGAGGCCGTGGTCGTCGAACCGCAGGGCGACGGCCTGCGCGTGCTTGGCCGCGTCACCTTCTGAGGCTGCAGCTCCCGATTGCAGACGCGGCCTCCCAGTGTTGCCGAAATGCCACGCCGAAAGAAGCCGCGAATTCGACACGACAATGCCGCTTGCGACAACCCGTCGCAGGGGCTATAGGCGCGCTCCCGGTCACGAAAACCGAAGCGAGCACAACGGTTGGAGCTTTCGTCTCCGCCCGTGCAGGCGGCTTTGCCGCCCTGTGTACGGCGCCGCTTTGGGGATTGGGATCGCGGATGTAGCTCAACTGGGAGAGCGCCGGACGTAATCCGGAGGTTGTGGGTTCGAGTCCCGTCGTCTGCACCACGGATAGCTCAGCTGGGAGAGCATCAGACTCATAATCTGACTGTCGAAGGTTCGATTCCTTCTCCATTGGCCTGATAAGCCAGCACCTACCAGGTGTTATCTGAAACGGTCCGGGGACTGGAATGCTGAAGACCTAACGGACGGCCAAAGCCTTCGGGCCAAGGCCGTATCGAAAGGTCTGACGCCATCGGCTCGCGGCCAGGCTCGCGGTGATGGTCAAGGCGCAACGTCGCCGGCAACGGAGACTTTTGGCCTCCGGCGCCCGCTTCACTGCCCCGCGATCCGCTCCCGAGGACCCGCCACGGATTGATGCCACCAGTCCCCGGATCATTCGTGCCGGAATTGGAAGTGACACGAGAAACGAAGGGAAGATCGACGCATGACGTGACGCCTCGCATGGGGCCATGCCCGACAGGAGTAAGACAATGACGACCATTCTCGACAAGGTTCTTGGACGCGAGCGCGTCCTCGTAAAGGAAAACGAACGTGCCCTCACCCTCTACAAGGGAGAGATCAAGGCTGTCCTGCTGCCGGGTGAGCACTTGCTCGCCAACCGGAACCAGAGCCTTGAGGTGTCCCGGCACGATCTGAAGAACCCGGAATTCGTTTCGGCGTACGAGAAGGCGTTGTTCGACAAGCTCCCGGACGTGGCCGCGCGTCATTTCACCGTCGGCCGCACCGGGCGCACGGAGGTCGCAATCATCGAGCGTGACGGCAACCTCCATTCCGTGCTGGCGCCGGACCGCAAGCTGGTGCTGTGGACCGATGCCGGACCGTGGAAGGTGACGATGATCGAAACGTCGGCCGATCTTGCCATCGATCCGGCGGTCATGCGCCGGCTCGGCCAGGCCCGGAAGGCGGAGTTGATGTCCGTCCATCCGGTTCTGGATGGTCAGGCCGGATTGCTGTTCGTCGACGGTGTCCTTGTGCGGACGCTTGCCGCTGGCGTGCACGGCTTCTGGAACGTCGGACGGATGGTGCAGATCAAGGTCGTCGACCTCAAGCGCCAGTCGCTCGACGTCGCCGGGCAGGAAGTGCTGACCAGGGATCGCGTCACGATCCGCGTCAACATCGCCGCCGAATACCGGGTCGTCGATCCGGTCAAGGCGGTGAGCGCGGTGAAGGACTTCTCCGAGGCCCTCTACCGTGCCCTGCAATACGCCTTCCGCAAGACGTTGGGCGCGCTCACCCTCGACCAGATCCTTGAAAAGAAGGTGACGGTCGACGAAGAGGCGGCGGCCAAGGTCCGGGCCGACATGGCCGAGATCGGGGTCGAGGTCAGCGATATCGCGCTCAAGGATGTCATCTTGCCGGGCGAGATGCGCGAGATCCTCAACCAGGTGGTTTCGGCCGAAAAGCAGGCCGAGGCCAATGTCATCCGCCGCCGCGAGGAGACGAACGCCACGCGTTCTCTGCTCAACACGGCCAGGGTGATGGCGGAGAACCCGGTGATGCTGAGGCTGAAGGAGCTCGAGGCTCTGGAAACCATCGCCGGCAAGGTCGAGCGGCTGACCGTCCACAACGGAACGGGCGGGCTGTTGAACGACCTGGTCAAGCTCCGCGACGGCTGAGCTTACGCTACGTCAATGGAAGGGCCGCCGGGTCAACCGGCGGCCCTTCTTGCATTTCCTGGGCGCCCTGCCCATCTGCGCCCGGCTTATCAGGCCTTTTCCTGCCGGAAAAAACCGATTAGACAGCGCCCAAACGAATGCGGACAGATTCCACCCGCAAAAAAGGAAAAGCCCCTTGTCCACCACGAACTCCACTACGTTCGACAAAGTCGCCAAGATCATTGCCGACACCAGCGAGATCGATATCGACACCATCACGCCCGAGAGCCACACCATTGACGATCTCGGTATCGACAGCCTCGATTTCCTCGACATCGTCTTCGCCATCGACAAGGAATTCGGCATCAAGGTGCCGCTGGAAAAGTGGACCCAGGAGGTCAATGACGGCAAGGCTTCGACCGACGATTACTTCGTCATGAAGAACCTGTGCGCCAAGATCGACGCGCTGGTTGCCGCCAAGACCGCCTGAGGTCATCAGGGCGCGTGACTTGACGCGCTCCGTCGCCTGACCCACAAAGCCGCCCATGAGCAGCCCCCACGACGTCGTCATCACTGGTATCGGCCTTGTTTCCTCGCTGGGGGAAGGTCCCGACGCCCATTGGCAGAAGCTGGCGCAACCCGGCCGGGAGCCGGTGCTCGAAGCCGCGCGCTTTGCACCCTACACCGTCCATCCGCTGCCCGAGATCGACTGGAACCTTCAGATCGCCAAGCGCGGCGACCAGCGGCAGATGGAGACATGGCAGAGGCTCGGCACCTATGCCGCCGGACTTGCGCTGGACGATGCCGGCATCAAGGGCAATGACGAACTCTGCTCCACGATGGACATGGTGGTGGCGGCCGGCGGCGGCGAGCGCGACGAAGCGGTCGACGCCGACATTCTCGCCGCTTCGGAAAACCGCAACGACCGCGACGTGCTGCTCAACGAGAAGCTGACCACCGAGCTGCGCCCAACGCTGTTCCTGGCGCAGCTGTCCAATCTGCTGGCCGGCAACATCTCCATCGTCCACAAGGTGACGGGGTCCTCGCGCACCTTCATGGGCGAGGAAGGCGCCGGCGTCGCCGCCGTCGAGACCGCGGCCGCGCGTATCCGCTCCGGCCAGTCGACGCACATCCTGGTCGGCGGCGCCTTCCAGACCGAACATTCCGACATGCTGCTCGGCTATGAGCTTGCCGGTTATCTGCATCGCCGCCCGTGGAAGCCTGTCTGGCAAAGGCAGGGCGCCGAGGGCGGCGGCGTGGTGTCAGGTTCCGGCGGCGCCTTCCTGGTGCTTGAGCAGCGCGAACACGCGGCAAGCCGGGGGCGCAAGATTTACGCCGAGCTCGGACAAGTCGTGTCCGGCCGCGCCAGACGGTCGCGCGGAGAACTCGACGCCGGGATCGCCGCTTTGCTCAAGCAGGCGTCGCCTGGCGGCAAGCTGCTCGCCATGTCGGGCGCGTCCGGCGCACATGCGGCAACCATTGCCGAGAAAGCGGCCCTCGACGCCAATCCGGCAATCGCCGCGCGCGGCTTCTCGACGCTGACCGGGCATATGAAGGAAGCACAGTTCCCATTCGCCGTGGCGCTGGCGGCATTGGCTGTCGACCGCAAGGCCGCCTACCCTGTTTTTGACGCTACGGCCGAAAAGCCATTCGAAGGCATTCCCGCGAGCGTCCTTGCAACGGCGATCGGCTATCACCAATTCGAGGGCATGGCGCTGGTCAACGCCGCCTGAGGCGGCGTTTCGCGATCATGCCGCAGAGATAAGAGGGGCTCCCGGATGGCCAATTTCAGAGATCACATGGGCAGGCCCGTTGTCGCCGTCACCGGCATCGGAGTGGTGACCTCGCTCGGCGTCGGCAAATCGGACAATTGGGCAGCGCTGACTTCGGGCAAGTCGGGCATCCACCCGATTACACGTTTCCCGGTCGATCACCTCAACACGCGTATCTCCGGTATGGTCGACTTTCTTGCATCGAGTTCGAAGGGCGCCAGCCCCCTCACCTACGAACTGGCCGAGACGGCCGCGAGCGAGGCCGTAGCCGAATCCGGCCTTGATTCGAGCGATTTCGGCGGTCCTCTCTTCCTTGCCTCGCCGCCGGTCGAACTCGACTGGCACGAGCGCTTCGCGCTCTACAATTCCGACAAGCAGAATTCCGGCGCCGAAAGGCTGCTGCGTGTGGCGCGCGGCCTGAAGGAACTCGATGTCTTCGAAACCACGCAGTTCGGCTCGATCGCCGACCGGCTCGCCGACCGGTTCGGCACGCGCGGCCTGCCGATCACGCTCTCGACGGCTTGCGCGTCCGGCGCCACCGCCATCCAGCTCGGCGTCGAGGCGATCCGCCGTGGCGAATGCGACCGGGCGCTCTCGATCGGCGCCGACGGCTCGGCGACCGCCGAGGCGTTGATCCGATTCTCGCTGCTGTCGGCTCTCTCCACCCACAACGACAATCCGGAAAAGGCTTCCAAGCCATTTTCCAAGGACCGTGACGGCTTCGTATTGGCGGAGGGGTCCGGCGCTCTGGTGCTGGAATCGCTGGAGGCGGCACTTGCTCGTGGCGCCGCCGTTCTCGGCATCCTCAGCGGTTGTGGCGAAAAGGCCGACGATTTCCACCGCACCCGCTCCAAGCCGGACGGTTCGCCGGCGATTGCCGCTGTCCGGGCGGCACTTGCCGATGCGGGCCTCGGCCAGGACGAGATCGACTATGTCAACGCCCATGGCACCTCGACGCCGGAAAACGACAAGATGGAGCACCTGTCGCTGTCGACGGTGTTTGGCGAGCGCATCGGCTCGATGCCCATCTCGTCCAACAAGTCGATGATCGGCCATACACTGTCGGCGGCGGGCGCGGTCGAAGCGGCGTTTTCGCTAATGACGATGCGCGAAAGCGTCATTCCCCCGACCATCAACTATGACAATCCCGACCCAGCGATCGTGCTCGACGTCGTGCCAAACAAGAAGCGCGATGCGCAGGTTCGCACCGTTCTGTCGAACTCCTTCGGCTTCGGCGGCCAGAACACTTGCCTTGTCATGGCGCGGGAACCGGTCTAAGCGAGCCCTTTCCGCTTAACAGAACCGACAGGCTCCATGCGCGCACTGCAACTTATCGAGGACCGCCGCCTTGAAACGGTGGACCTGCCGCCCCCGCCGCCCCCTGCGCGTGGCGAAGTCACGCTGCGCATCAAGGCTGTGGCGCTGAACCATATCGACGTCTGGGGCTGGCGTGGCATGGCCTTCGCCAAGCGCAAGCTGCCGCTGGTCGTCGGCGCCGAGGCCTCCGGCGAGGTCGAGACGGTCGGTCCCGGCGTTTCCAGCCTGCTGCCCGGACAATTGGTGTCGATCTACGGCGCTCGCACCTGCGGCCTCTGCCGTGCCTGCCGCGAAGGCCGCGACAATCTGTGCGAACATGTTTCTGGCGTTCACGGCTTCCATCTCGACGGCTTCGCGCAGGAGAAGATCAACCTGCCGGCGCGCCTGCTGGTCCCCGCCCCGCCCGGCGTGACCGATATCGGGGCCGCGGTGGCGCCCGTTACTTTCGGCACCGTCGAGCACATGCTGTTCGACAATGCCAGGCTGCAGCCTGGTGAGACGATCCTCGTCCATGCCGGCGGATCGGGCATCGGCTCGGCGGCTATCCAGTTGGCCAAGCGGATGGGCTGCACGATCATTACCACGGTCGGCTCGAACGACAAGATCGACAAGGCCAAGGCGCTCGGCGCCGACCATGTCATCAACTACCGCGACGATCGCTTCGAAGGCGTCGTGCGCAAGCTGACGAAGAAGAAGGGCGTCGACGTCGTGTTCGAACATGTCGGCGCCGACACCTTTGCCGGCTCGATGCTGTGCCTGAAGCGCGGTGGCCGACTGGTGACCTGCGGCTCGACCTCGGGCGTGTCGACGCAGATCAACCTGATGCAGCTCTTCCAGCAGCAGTTGAAACTGCTCGGATCCTTCGGTTGCCGCATGGAGAACATGGCCAACGCCATGCAGAAGATGGCCGCGGGACAAGTCGCGCCGGTCATCGACACCGAGGTTGGCTTCGACGATATCGATGCCGCGTTGAAGCGCATGGAAGGCCGCGACGTCTTCGGCAAGATCATCCTGCGCGTCGCCTAGAGCCTCGATTTCCGTGCTCAAGAAGCTTCGCCGGGATCTGAAATTTCGCTATGGCAGGCAACTGCGCCAGGTGAATTACTGGCTTGTCGCGCGCGCGGCGATGGTGATCATGTCGCTGCTGCGCCTGCTGCCGGTCGACAGCGCGCTGAATTTTGCTGACCGCACGGCTCGCCTCATCGGCCCAAGGGTCGGACGCCACCAGGTAGCCATCGACAATCTGCGCAAGGCCTATCCGGAAAAGAGCGACGGCGAAATCCAGGCTATCGCTTCCGACATGTGGGGCAACATGGCCCGCCTTGCCGCCGAATATATCTTCCTCGACGCCCTGTTCGACTATGACCCCGCGGCCGGCAAGCCGGGTCGGATCGAGGTCAAGGGAACAGAGCATTTCGTCGAGATCGCGGCCGAGAAGCAGCCGCACATCGTCTTCACCGGCCATCTCGGCAATTTCGAGCTGCTGCCGGTGGCGGCCGCGACCTTCGGCATGAACATCACGGCGCTGTTTCGCCCGCCCAACAACCCCTACCTTGCCGACTACATCCTTTCGACAAGGCGATCGACCATGGGAGGCTTGCTGCCTTCGATGGCCGGTGCATCGTTCGCGCTCGCGGGGGTCTTGGAGAATGGCGGCAATATCGGCGTTCTCGTCGACCAGAAATTCTCCAACGGCCTGGACACCACCTTCTTCGGCCGCCCCTGCCAGAGCAACCGCGTGCTCGGCACCCTTGCCCGCCACTATGACTGCGATGTCTACCCGGCACGTTGCGTCAGGTTACCGGGCAACCGCTTCCGGCTCGAGATCGAGGACAAGCTGGTCCTGCCGCGCACCGCCGACGGGAGCGTCGACGTGCATGCCACCACCCAGATGCTGAACGACGTCGTCGAGCGCTGGGTGCGCGAGGATCCCGGCCAGTGGATGTGGTTCCACAAAAGGTGGGAGATCAGCAACTGGCGGCGCAAGAAGCGCGCCAAGCCGGTTCCCGTCTCAGACGCTTGAACAGCCGCCGGCGGGAACGCGAGTTCCTCCGCCAGCAGACAATATCAGCGAACAGCCAATCGTCTAGTTGGTGACGACAATGCGCGTATTGCCGAATCCGACCTCGCGCACCATCGAATAGAATGCCGCGGCATTTGCCGTATGCAGCCTTACGCAGCCATGCGAGGCCGGGCGACCGAGCTGCCCGACGGCGCCTGTTCCATGGATCGCATAACCACCATGGAAGAATACGGAATATGGCATCGGCGACATATGGTATTTTTTCGAATACCACATCCGTGCGGTCCGCTGCGGCCGGTAGGTGCCGCGCGGCGTGAAATAACCTGGACGCGCCGTGGACACCGTCCACCGGTAAACCTCCAGGCCATATCTCACTGTCATAGTCTGCGATGACACATCGATCTTTGCTTCAAGCATCGCCGCCTGGCTCGCCACAGATGTGCCAAACAACGCGGTTGCCAGCACCGCGGACACAAGTAAAAACTTCTTCATGCGATCAAACCCCTTTGATTGCCCCTTGCCTGCCCGCCATCACGTTCTTTTTTCTTTTTAATGGCGGTGAACGGATAACACACACTCCTTGACCAATTGGCCAATCCAAAGCAGCGAATTTGAACGATTTCCCGCGATAGTTGCCGCAAGGAACACGCTGCACGGTTTGATCGACGGGCTTGCAAAACCGTGGCGATCGCTGCTCAACTCGCGGCATGAACGAGCGACTCCTCGAGGCAATCGATAACAGGCGCGACGAGTTGGTGGCGCTGACCGCCGACCTGATCCGTTTTCCGACCATCAATCCACCCGGCGATGCCTACCGGCCATGCGCCGAGTACATTGGCGCGCGGCTTCGGAAATGCGGCTTCGAGACCGAGTTCATCCGCGCCGAAGGCACGCCCGGCGACACCGATCGCTATCCGCGCATCAATGTCGTTGCCCGTTTCGACGGCCGGTCACCCGGCGCCTGCGTCCACTTCAATTCGCATATCGACGTGGTCGAGGCTGGCGAAGGCTGGACCGTGGATCCCTTTGCCGGCGTCATCAGGGACGGCAAGGTCTATGGGCGCGGCGCCTGCGACATGAAGGGCGGCCTCGCCGCCTCCATCATCGCTGTCGAAGCCTTCATGGAGGTCTTCCCCGACTTTCCCGGCGCCATCGAGATTTCGGGCACGGTCGATGAGGAGTCCGGCGGCTTCGGCGGCGTCGCCCATCTGGCCGGGCTCGGCTATTTCTCGAAACCCAGGGTCGACCATGTCATCATTCCTGAACCATTGAACAAGGACCGCATCTGCCTTGGCCATCGCGGCGTCTGGTGGGCTGAGATCGAGACCAAGGGCGAGATCGCGCACGGCTCGATGCCGTTTCTCGGCGACAATGCGGTGCGCCACATGGGCGCCGTCCTGCGAGCCTTCGAGGACGAGTTGTTTCCGGCGCTCGACCGCAAGACGACGCGCATGCCGGTGGTGCCGGAAGGCGCCAGGCGCTCGACCATGAACATCAATTCCATCCATGGCGGCCAGACCGAGGATTTCCGGCCCGGCCTGCCCTCGCCCAACGTGCCCGATTCCTGCCGGCTGACCATCGACCGCCGCTTCCTGCTCGAGGAGGATCTGGCCACGGTCAAAAGCGAAGTGACCGGCATTCTCGAACGGCTGAAGCGCGAGCGCAAAAAATTCGACTACGAAATCCGCGACCTGATGGAAGTGCTGCCGCTGATGACCGAGCGCGACGCACCCGTGGTCAAGGCGGTGGCGCAAGGCATTCATGCGATCTTCGACCGCGAGCCCGACTACGTCATTTCGCCAGGCACCTACGACCAGAAGCATATCGCCCGTATCGGCCATATCTACGACTGCATCGCCTATGGCCCGGGCATTCTCGACCTTGCCCACCGGCCGGACGAATGGGTCGGCATATCGGACATGGTGGAATCGGCCAAGGTGATGGCGATCGGGCTCAACGTGCTGCTGCGTGGTACAGTCGCTGGATAATGTCCGCACACGGCCAAGCTTGGATCGATCGGCGAGGCCGCCGGGAGAAAGACATTCCCGGCCCTGCCGCCGCGCAGCACGAAACGCAATTTACTCCCGCGCGAAATCACGCTTCTATCCCTTAGGTTTGAGCGCATGTTTGAGCTGATAGGGAGAGTCGCGCGATGAAATTGTGGAAAACCATTCTGGCCGCCGCGGCCGTGCTGATGCTGGCCGCAGGCACTCAGGCGTTCGCGGCGCGGACCGACCTGGTCATCGGCATTCCGCTCGAACCGCCGCATCTCGATCCGACCGCGGGTGCGGCGGCCGCGATCGACGAGGTGCTTTACGCCAATGTCTTCGAAGGGCTGACGCGCATCGGCCCGAAGGGTGAGGTGCTGCCGGATCTGGCCGAAAGCTGGACCATTTCCGATGACGGCAAGGTCTACACCTTCAAGCTGCACACCGGCGTCAAATTCCACGACGGCGCCGATTTCAGCGCCGACGACGTGAAATTCTCGCTCGACCGGGCCCGCGCCGACAATTCGGTCAATGCGCAGAAGGGCCTGTTCGCGGCCATCGACAAGGTCGAGATCATCGATCCCGCAACGGTCAAGGTCACGCTGAAGAACCCGCAAGGGTCCTTCCTCTACAATATGGGCTGGGGCGACGCGGTGATGGTGTCGCCGAAATCCGCCGAAACCAACAAGGAGAAACCGATCGGCACCGGCCCGTTCAAGTTCCAGAACTGGGCCAAGGGATCATCGATCACCCTGGTAAAAGCAGACCATTACTGGGGCGCTCCGGTTTTCCTCGACAAGGTCGAGTTCCGCATCGTCCCGGATGCCGCGGCCTATGTGCCGGCGCTGCTGTCCGGCGACATCCAGGCCTTCCCCTTTTTCGATCCCGACAGCCTGGCACAGGTCAAGGACGACCCGCGGTTCAAGGTGGTGATCGGCTCGACCGAGGGCGAGACCATCCTGGCGATCAACAACAAGAAGCCGCCTTTCGACAAGCTGCAGGTCAGGCAGGCGATCTCCTACGCGCTCGACCGCAAGGCGATCATCGACGGCGCCTCGGCCGGCCTTGGCCTGCCGATCGGCTCGCACATGTCGCCAGCCAACAAGGACTATGTCGACCTCACCGGCCTCTATCCGCACAATGTCGACAAGGCCAAGGAGTTGCTGAAGGAAGCCGGGCTGGAGAACGGCTTCAAGGCGACGTTGAAACTGCCGCCGCCCAGCTATGCACGGCTGGGTGGCGAGATCATCGCCTCGGAACTTCGCGATGTCGGCATCAACCTCGAGATCATCCCGGTCGAATGGGCGCAGTGGCTGGACCAGGTGTTCACCAAGAAGGACTACGACCTGACCATCGTCTCCCACACCGAACCCAACGACATCGATATCTATTCGCGCAAGGACTACTACTTCAACTACGACAACCCGACCTTCGACAAGATAATCGCCGACCTCAACCTCACCTCCGACGAAACCAAGCGCAAGGAACTGCTTGGCGAGGCACAGAAGATCTTGGCCGACGACGCCGTGGTCGGCTTCCTCTACGAATTGCCCAAGGTTGGCGTTTGGGACGCCAAATTGCAGGGCCTGTGGGAGAACGCGCCGATCCAGGCCAATGATCTCACCAAGGTGAAATGGAGCGAGTGAGGCTTGTGGTGCGGCAGCGGTTGCGCGGGACTTCCCTTCTTCCCTTGTGGGAGAAGGTGGATTGGCGCAAAGCGCCAAGACGGATGAGGGGTGCTGGAACAAACTCAACCTGCAATTCGTCCAGCACCCCTCATCCGACCTCGCTTCGCGAGGCCACCTTCTCCCACAAGGGGAGAAGGAAGAACGCCATGCTGCCGCCTCCTCGCCTCCCATGAGTGCCTACCTCCTCAAGCGCCTCGCCATCGCCCTTGCCACGCTGATCCTCGCCTCGATGGTGGTGTTCGCCGTGCTGGAAGTCCTCCCCGGCGACCCTGCGCGGCTGATGCTGGGCATGAACGCCAGCGCCGACCAGGTGGAACTCTTGCGCAACCAGATGGGCCTCAACGCGCCGCTGGCTTGGCGTTACCTGCACTGGGCCGGCGGCCTGCTCAGCCTCGATTTCGGCCGCTCCTATACCTATTCGGTGCCGGTCATCGATCTCGTGCGTGAACGGCTCGCCGTCTCGCTGCCGCTGGCGCTGATCGCGCTGGCGCTCTCCACCATCCTCGCCATTCCGGTCGGCCTGTTTTCCGCCAGCCGGCGCGGACGGGCCGGCGACACGATTTCGATGGGCGTGGCGCAGCTTGGCGTCGCCGTGCCCAATTTCTGGTTCGCGCTGATGCTGATCTATGTCTTCGCCGTCTGGCTGCGCCTGGTCCCGGCCGGTGGTTTTCCCGGTTGGAGTGCCGGTGCCTGGCCAGCGCTGAAATCGCTGCTTCTGCCGGCGGTGGCGCTTGCCTTGCCGCAAGCGGCGATCCTCGCACGCGTCACCCGCTCGGCGCTGATCGAGGTGCTGAACGAGGACTATATCCGCACCGCCCGCGCCAAGGGCTTGCCCTATCGCGCCGTGCTGTGGCGGCACGCGCTGCGCAACGCCATGATCCCGGTGCTGACCATCCTTGGCCTGCAATTCGCCTTCCTGCTCGCCGGCACCATCATCATCGAGAATGTCTTCTATTTGCCCGGGCTCGGCCGGTTGGTGTTCCAGGCGATCACCCAGCGCGACCTGATCGTCGTCGAAAGCGTCGTTATGCTGCTGGTCGCGGCCGTCATCGCCGTCAACCTCGTCGTCGACCTTTCCTACGCGGTGGTCGATCCCCGCCTGAGGACCCGGCAATGACGCTGCGCATCGACATCCCCGACGAGACGTTCCGCGGCATCCTGGCCAAGGCGTTTGGGAATATCGCATTCGTCGCCGGCTTCGTCATCACCGTGCTGATCCTTGCGATGGCCATCGTCTCCTATGTCTGGACGCCTTACGATGTGACGAAGCTGGTCATAGCGGACAAGACGCAAGGCCCCTCGCTGGCCCATTGGTTCGGCACCGACCATTTCGGCCGCGACATCCTGTCGATGATCATGGTCGGCGCCCGCAACTCGATTGCCGTGGCGCTGGTCGCCGTCGGTATCGGCATGGGGATCGGCGTGCCGCTCGGCGCCTTCGCGGCGGCGCGCGGCGGCCTCGTCGACGAGGCGCTGATGCGCGTCAACGACCTCGTCTTCGCTTTCCCCGCGCTGCTGTCGGCGATCATGATCACCGCCATTTTCGGGCCGGGCGCCGTCAACGCCATCATCGCCATCGGCATCTTCAACATTCCGGTCTTTGCCCGCGTTGCCCGCGCCGGCGCGCTTGCCATCTGGCCGCGCGAATTCATCCTTGCCGCACGCGCCGCCGGCAAGAGCAGCACGCAGATATCGATCGAACATGTGCTGCCCAACATCGCCACGTTGCTGCTGGTGCAGGGCACGATCCAGTTCGCGCTGGGCATCCTGGCCGAAGCCGGGCTTTCCTATCTCGGCCTCGGCGCGCAGCCGCCTATGCCGAGCTGGGGCCGCATGCTGTTCGACGCCCAGACGCGCATGGTGGTGGCGCCGTGGATGGCGATCTTCCCCGGCATGGCGATCGTCGTCACCGTGCTCGGCCTGAACCTCCTGGGCGACGGCATCGCCGACATTCTCGACCCGAAATCGCGGCGGCAGCGATGAGCCTGCTCGAAGTCGACAATTTGTCGCTGGCCATCGGCGACACACAGATCCTGAAAGATATGGAGCTCTCCGTCGCGCCGGGCGAAGTCATGGGGCTGGTCGGCGAATCCGGCTCCGGCAAATCGATAACCGCGCTGACGGTGATGCGGCTCCTGCCCCATGCCGCACGCGCCACCGGGCGCGTCACATTCGACGGCATCGACATCCTGAGGGCAACCGAGGACCAGATGTGCGCCCTGCGCGGCGACGACATCGGCATGGTGTTCCAGGAACCGATGACAGCGCTCAATCCGGTCAAGACGATCGGCGAACAGGTGGCCGAAGGCATACGCTGGCACGTTAGGGCGAGCCGCGCCGAGGCCGAGGAGCGGGCGCGAAAAATGCTCGACCGCGTCGGCCTGCCCGAAGCGAAATTCCCGCTGTCGCGCTATCCGCACGAACTGTCCGGCGGCCAGCGCCAGCGCGTCGTCATCGCCATCGCCTGCGCGCTGAAGCCGAAGCTGCTGATCGCCGATGAGCCGACGACGGCGCTCGACGTGGTGCTGCAGGCGCAGATCCTCGACCTCCTGCGCGACCTCGTGGCGGAGAACCGCATGGGCCTGCTGCTGATCTCGCATGATCTGGCTGTCGTGACCGAGATGGCGGACCGCATCACCATCCTGCGCCATGGCGAGGTGATGGAAGCAGGCGACACCGCGCGCACGCTCTCCGGTCAGCTCCACCCCTATACGCGCCAACTGGCGCAGGCTTCGATGCATGTTCCGGCGCGCGCCAGGCCTCACAGTGTCGGGACGGACAAACCTTTGCTCCAGGTCGAAGGCGTCACCCGCGATTACCCCGGCCGCCGCATCTCGCTGTTCAGGCGCGCGCCTGCTATCCGCGCGGTCGACGACGTCTCCCTGTCGATGGCGCCGGGCCAGTCGGTGGCGCTGGTCGGCCGCTCCGGCTGCGGTAAGTCGACCCTTGCCCGCATGATCCTGGCACTGGACAGACCGGGTTCAGGCACGATCCGGTTTCGCGGCGAAGCCATCACCGGCAAGAGCGAAGCCGAGCTGAAGCCGGCCAGGCGCGACATGCAGGTCGTTTTCCAGGACCCCTACGGCTCCTTCGATCCACGCCAGAAGGTCGAGAGGCTGGTCGCCGAGCCGTTGCATGTCCTGGCGAAAAAACCGACGCGCGCCGAGCGCCGGGAGATGGTGGCGCATGCGCTCCACGAGGTCGGCCTCGACCAACGCGACATGGACAAATACCCGCACGAGTTTTCGGGCGGCCAGCGCCAGCGCCTGTCGATCGCCCGCGCCATCATCACCCGCCCGAAACTGGTGGTCGCCGACGAGCCGGTCTCGGCGCTCGATGTCTCGATCCGCGCCCAGATCCTCGACCTGTTCGCCGATCTCAACCAGAAGCTTGGCATCGCCTATCTCTTCATCACCCATGACCTTACCGTCGCCCGCGCCATCACGGATGAAGT
The DNA here is from genome assembly GCF_006442545.2 of Mesorhizobium sp. B2-1-8. Classification (NCBI taxonomy): domain Bacteria; kingdom Pseudomonadati; phylum Pseudomonadota; class Alphaproteobacteria; order Hyphomicrobiales; family Phyllobacteriaceae; genus Mesorhizobium; species Mesorhizobium sp. B2-1-8. The sequence goes on along the minus strand of NZ_CP083952.1, from coordinate 3,517,736 downwards.
GCTGGTCATGCATGACGGCAAGATCGTTGAGCGCGGCAAGACCAACGAAGTGCTGGACCACCCGCAATCCGAGGCCGCCAGGGCGCTGGTCACCGCCGCCCCGGATTTGCATCGCGCGATCGCTCGTCGGCTGCAGGAACAGGGGTGAGCAGCCGGTTCGCGAAGCGAATCCATCGTGCCGGTGGCACGATGGAAGGCCGCGAACGCCGGGGAGCTGCCGCAGGCAGTAGGCCCCCCGGCCGGGACATCCGCCCCTACTCGTCCGGCTTCACGACATCAACCGGGCTGATGTCGAGCAAATCGAGCGTGCGGCGCAACAGGCGCACCTCGGTTTCGGCCAGCTGCGAATCCGCCTTGGCGATCTCGGCCATGTGCTGCGCCAATTGCTTGCGCCGCTCGATGTCGAGGTCGCGGAACAGCGCGATCGCCTGCGAGCCGTTGGTCTCGTAGCCGAATTCGTTGAGATATTCGATGACGCTGTCGATGCTGGTTTCCGGAATGCCGAAGGCATCCTTGCAGATGCGCCGGAAGGCAACCATCTCGCTCTCGCTGACCGTGCCGTCGGCCAGGATCATGCGGAACAGCATCAGCAGCTCCGCCGACAGGACGGGATCGTCCGCGACCTTGCGCACGCCAGGGTCGCCGTCGAAGATCGAGCGTATCTGGTCCAGCAACGCGAATGCCATGAACGGCCCCTTTCCGATTCCCTTCAAATAGAATTAGCGCGGAATCGGCCTTGCGCAAACGGGGTGGTCGTGGTCGAACGCGCGCTATCTCAGCCGACCGGACATCTCGACCCATCAGATGATCGACCTCACCGCCCAGTCCATCGCCATGCTCGCCTTCGCGGCTTTCGCCGCGGGTTTTGTCGATTCGATTGCCGGCGGCGGCGGACTGATCACCATTCCGGCGCTGCTACTGGCCGGTTTCTCGCCGGTCGAGGCGCTTGGAACCAACAAACTGCAAGGCATGTTCGGCTCCGGGTCGGCGACGATCCACTATGCCTCGAAAGGCCATGTCGATCTGCGCCGGCAATTGCCATCGGCGCTGCTGGCCCTTGCCGGCGGTGCCATCGGCGCATTGCTGGCCACGATCGTGCCCGGCGACCTGTTGCGCGCGGCCCTGCCGCTGGTGCTGATTGCCATCGCGCTATATTTCGCCCTCAAGCCTAACATGAACGATGTCGACCGGGCCGAGCGCCTGTCGCCCTTCCTGTTCGGCGTGACCCTGGTGCCGGCCATCGGCTTCTATGACGGCGTGTTCGGGCCGGGCGCCGGTTCCTTCTACATGCTGGCCTTCGTGACGCTCGCCGGCTACGGCGTGCTCAAGGCGACCGCGCACACCAAGCTGCTCAACTTCGCCTCCAACATTGGCGGCTTCATCGTCTTTGCCGCCGTCGGCGTCATCTCGTGGAAAATCGGCCTGATGATGGGCGTTGCCCAGTTCCTCGGCGCCCGGCTTGGTGCCAGCCTTGCCATGCGCATTGGCGCCAAACTGATCAAGCCGCTGCTGGTCATCGTCTGCGTGGCCCTGGCCGTGAAGCTGCTGGCGGATCCGGCCAACCCGCTGCGCGTCATGATTGGTGTGTGATCACGCGCCTGTTACAATGACATTGTTCGAATCATGTTGGAGGGACCAGACATGAATCTCAGCGCGCCTACCCAGATTGTCTTCATCATCTCCCTTGTTATCGCCATCATCGGTCTTCTCGCCGGGTTTGGCGTCCTTGCGTTCATTCCGCTCGCATCGGTGTGGATCATGCTCGTCGCCTACATCGTGCTCGCCGCCGGCTGCCTGATGCGCGGCGCGTAAATACCAGAAATCCTGGATAACGTGGAGCGCCCGGTCAAAAGCCGGGCGCTTTTGATGTTGGGCGGTGGTCTGCTAGATTCTTCACTGCGGAGGAAAGCGATGCCGGTGGAGATGCAACACCGCAAGGAACGCGACCAGTCCATTGCCGGTCGCTTCGAGATAATGCGGCGCGTCCCCGGCGCTGAACTCGCCGGTGTCGTCACTGACATCTGCGGTTACCGCGAAACTGCTCCCGGCCATTTTCGCAATGTCGAGTATGCATCGCTGACGGTGCCGTTGGTGATCAGCTTCGCCGAACCGTTCGCCATCGGCCTCGGCAGGGCGCCTGATGACAATGACCGCTTCGCCAGTTTCGCCGCCGGCCTTTTCGCCGGGCCGGTGATGATCGAATCCTTCGGCGGAGCCTGCTGCGTTCAGGTCAATTTCACCCCCCTTGGCGCACGCCGCTTCTTCCGCCTGCCTATGAGCGAATTGACTGACAGCATGGTCGTCCTCGATGACTTACTTGGCGCGGAAGGCGCGGCGTTGCGCGAACGGCTCGGCAACGCGCCTGACTGGACGGCACGTTTCGATATTGCCGAAGCTTTCGTCGCCGCCCGCCTTGAGAGCACCACCGAGACGCCGCTCGAAATCGCCTGGGCCTATGACCGCATCATCGCGTCCGGCGGCCGGACCCGGATTGCATCGCTTGCCGAACGGCTGGGCTGGAGCCGCAAACACCTCGCCGACAAATTCTTCGACGCGACCGGCGTCGGCCCCAAGACGCTATCGCGCATCGTCCGTTTCAACCGGGCGCTCCGCCTGTCGAAGCAGCCGACCGCCGACTGGGCCGATGTCGCCGCTGATTGCGGCTATGCCGACCAGGCGCATCTGGTGCGCGAGTTCCGCGTTCTTGCCGGCGAGACGCCGACGGCACTTTCGGCCAGGTAACATTTCTTCAAGACGCTGGAACGGTCTTCGAACAGTGTGAGGAATAGACCAATCCAGATGAAGGAGGTTCCCATGCCCGCAACCACTGAAGCCCCCCGCCTCTACCCTGCCCTGCGTTACAAAAACGCGGCGAAAATGATCGACTGGCTCTGTGAAGCCTTCGGCTTCAGCGTTCGCGCCCGCTATGGCGAAGGCGATGTCGTGCACCATGCCGAACTGGTCTTCGGCTCTTCGATGATCATGTTGGGCACGGTGCGCGACGACGACTACGGCAAGATGGTCGGCGAACCCGGTTCAGGCGGCGGCAAGTCGATCTATATCGCCGTCGACGATGCCGACGCCGCCTACGCCAAAGCCAGAAGGGGCGGCGCGACGATCATCCAGGAACTGACGAACCGCGATTATGGCAGCCGCGAATTCATCTGCCGTGATCCCGAAGGCAATGTCTGGTCGTTCGGCACCTACTGGCCGAAGGCAGGTGAAAAGGCTTGAATCAGCATGCTTGTGTCCGCCAAGTCGCGGCATGGATCCTCGGGTCTGCGCCGCGTCGCTGCGCTCCTTGCTCCGCCCGTGGATGACGAAGTGTCGGGCGTTTCAGCTGATCGCCTATGTTACGGGCTTACCGAGCAAGCCCAAAAATCGCGTCACAGTCGAGATGGCCCTCCAGCTCGGCCGCGACCTCGTCCAGCGCCCGCTCGACCTCGGCCCGGTAATCGATGCCCCCGCCTTTGATGCCGAGGCTTTCGAGGAATTTTCCCCGAAAGGCATCGGCGCCGAACAGACCGTGCATATAGGTGCCGATCACCTTGCCGTCGGCGGAGATCGCACCATCCTCGACGCCGTTGATGATCGCCGACGGTCGCCTGGTGTCCGGGCCGGTGGTGCGGCCGAGATGAATCTCGTAGCCCTCGAGCGGCAGGTCGAACGGCACCGAGCGGGCGCTGACATTGCGCACCGTCTTCTCCGGCTCCATCACCGTTTCGATATCGAGCAAACCCAGCCCTTCGGCCTCGGTGACGCTGCCTTCGATGCCGTCGGGATCGCGCACCACGCGGCCGAGCATCTGGAAGCCGCCGCAAATGCCGACGACATGGCCGCCGCGCTTGCGGTGCGCCGCTAAGTCCCGGTCCCAGGCATTCTCGCGAAACTTCAAGAGGTCGCCGATCGTCGACTTGGAGCCGGGAATGACCACCAGCCCGGCATCGGCCGGCAGCTTCTTTCCCGGAGGCACGAAGACCACCTCGACCTGCGGCTCGGCCTTGAGCGGGTCGAGATCGTCGAAATTGGCGATGCGGCCAAGCACCGGCACCGCCACTTTCAGCGCGCGCGCTTCGCCGGACGCCAGCCGCTCCAGCACCACCGAATCCTCCGAGGGCAGCCGGGCCGCCGCCTTCAGCCACGGCACGACGCCAAAACAGCGCCATCCCGTGAATTTCTCGATCGCCTTCAGGCCGTCATCGAACAGCGAAACATCGCCCCGGAACTTGTTGATGAGGTAGCCGACGATCATGCGCCGGTCCTCTTCCGGCAGGATCAGATGCGTTCCGGCGACCGAGGCGATGACGCCGCCGCGATCGATGTCGCCGACCAGCACCACCGGCACGTCGGCGCGCGTGGCAAAACCCATATTGGCGATGTCGCGACTTCTGAGGTTGATTTCGGCTGGCGAGCCGGCACCCTCGACGATGACGAGATCGGCGCCCTCGCCGACCTTGCCCCAGGAATCGAGCACCGCATCCATCAGCCGGCTCTTCAGCGCCTGATAGTCGCGCGCCCGCGCTTCGCCGAACACCTTGCCCTGGACGATGACCTGGGCGCCGACATCGGTCTGCGGCTTGAGCAGCACCGGGTTCATATGGACCGACGGCGTAACCCCGCAAGCGATCGCCTGCAGCCATTGCGCGCGGCCGATCTCGCCGCCGTCATGGTTGTTGTCACCGGGAATATCGGCAACGGCAGCGTTGTTCGACATGTTCTGCGGCTTGAACGGCCGCACCTTCAGGCCGCGATTCCTGGCGGCGCGGCACAGCCCGGCGACCAGCACCGTCTTGCCGACATCCGAACCCGTGCCTTGCAGCATGATTGCCCTAGTCATCAGCTCCGGCCCTGCGTCGCGGTTCCGGTGATCGTGGATTTCTGCGCCAGCGGCCCGCCGCGCCAGATATAAAGCGCCAGCAACGGTTCCTTGCCCGTGCGCATGGCATGGTTGACATTGGAAGCGTGGTGGACGACCTCGCCGGCTTCACGCGTGCGAAAGCCGCCCTCGCCCATGCGCCATTCGGTGCCGCCGGTCAGCGGAATATAGATCTCCTCGGCAACGTGATGGTGGTCGGGATAGACGATCCCGGGCCCAAGGATCAGCAGGCCGGCCGCGACAACGTCATTGGCGAAATGGCCGCGCGTGCCGAAGATTTCCAGCCAGCCGTAATTGTCGATGAAATCTTTTCCGAAATCCGCTTCGCTGTAAGTCTGCCCCCAATGGAGGTCGTTGCGCTGCCGTGCCAGCAATTGCACCAGCGGTTTCGCGGCCGTCGGCGCCAGCTCAGTCGCGCGATCCAGATGGCGCAGGCAGCCAAGCGCATGCGGCTCCAGATCGCGGGCCGGCATGTCCCAGCCGATGCGCGCCACGGCCTCGCGCACCGGGGTGTCATCGACGGAAGCAAGATAGGCGTGGAACTGTCCCAACAGCTCATCGAATTTTGTCGTCACATCTTGCTCCGGGCATGCATTGGTGCACAGCCGCTCCGCGGAAGGTCGGGTTGCGCGGCGGCATCATTGGTCTAGATTGGTGCGCGCGCAAAGCCAAAAAAGACAGGCCAGCAGGTCAGACATCAGGGAGCACGCCATGGACGCCGCGGTCGATGCGAGCACCAGCCAGTTCGAACTCAACGAGGAACAGCGCGCCATCCAGGAGATGGCGCAGGCCTTCGCCGCAGATCGCGTCGCGCCGAACGCGCTCGACTGGGATCGCAGGAAACACTTCCCCGCCGACGTGATCCGTGAAACCGGACCGCTCGGACTCGGCGGCATCTATATCAGGGACGACGTCGGCGGTTCCGCGCTCGGCCGGCTCGACGCGGTGTTGATCTTCGAAGCGCTGTCACATGCCGATCCGGCCTTTTCTTCCTTCATCTCGATCCACAACATGGTGGCTTCGATGATCGACCGTTTCGGCAATGAAGAACAACGCCAGCGCTTCCTGCCGAAGCTCACCTCCATGGAATGGCTGGCGAGCTATTGCCTGACCGAGCCGGGTTCCGGCTCCGATGCCGCCGCATTGAAGACGCGCGCGGTGAAGAGCGGCGGCGACTATGTTCTCAACGGCGCCAAGCAGTTCATCTCCGGCGCTGGCGACAGCGATGTCTACGCCGTCATGGTGCGCACCGGCGCCGACGGCCCGAAAGGCATCTCCACTATTGTCGTGCCCAAGGATGCGCCCGGCCTCTCCTTCGGCGCCAACGAGCACAAGATGGGCTGGCACATGCAATCGACCCGCCAGGTCATCTTCGAGGACTGCAAGGTGCCGGCGGAGAACCTTTTGTCGGGCGAAGGCGCCGGTTTCGGCATTGCCATGGCCGGGCTCGATGGGGGCCGGCTGAATATCGCCGCCTGTTCGCTGGGCGGCGCGCAGTCGGCGCTCGACAAGGCGCTGTCTTATACTGCCGAACGCAAGGCCTTCGGCTCGAAGATCAACCAGTTCCAGGCGCTGCAGTTCAGGCTGGCCGACATGGAGACAGAGTTGCAGGCCGCGCGCATCTTCCTCTATGCGGCGGCCTCGAAACTCGACCGCAAGGCGCCGGACGCCGGCAAATGGTCGGCAATGGCCAAGCGCTTCGTCACCGACACCGGCTTCGACGTCGCCAACGATGCGCTGCAACTGCTCGGCGGCTACGGCTATCTACACGACTACGGCATCGAGAAGCTGGTGCGCGACCTGCGCGTGCACCAGATTCTCGAAGGCACCAACGAGATCATGCGCGTCATCATCGCGCGCGCACTGATAGGACGGTAAAGGCAGTAGGCAGTAGGCAGATGACCGGCACGATCAATTCGTACAAGGATCTTATCGTATGGCAGCAGGCGATGGATCTGGCCGTCGCGATATACGCCTTGACTAAAGCATGGCCTAAAGAGGAATTGTATGGCCTGACCAGCCAAATCCGCCGCTCTGCAACCTCTATTCCTGCAAACATTGCAGAAGGCTATGGCCGGGACAATCGAGGCTCATATCAGCAATTTCTCAGGATCGCCCAAGGCTCCCTGAAGGAGTTGGAGACCCACCTCCAGATCGCCGAGCGCATCGGTCTTGCCACGCAAGATCAAGCTGACAGCATGCTGTTAGCAAGCGAGGGCATCGGAAAAATGCTTCGCCAACTCATCAGAAAACTTGCGCCGGAATAGATTGCCTACTGCCTACTGCCTACTGCCTACTGCCTACTGCCTACTGCCTACTGCCTACTGCCCGCTTACCCCAATCACGGAGCGCCACTATGACCACCATCGCCTTCATCGGCCTCGGCAACATGGGCAATCCAATGGCCGCCAACCTGGTCAAGGCGGGACATGCCGTGCATGGTTTTGACCTGATGCCGGAGAACCTCACGGTCGCGCGCGAGCATGGCATCACGGTCATGGCCAATGCGGTCGCCGCCGTGAAGGATGCCGACACGGTCATCACCATGCTGCCCGCCGGCAAGCATGTTTTGTCGGTCTATGAGGACATCGCCCCCAAGGCGAAGAAAAATGCCTTGTTCATCGATTCCTCGACCATCGACGTGGAATCGGCGCGCAAGGCGCATGCGATTGCCGCGAAGCGCGGCCTGCTCTCAATCGATGCGCCTGTTTCCGGCGGCACCGGTGGTGCCACGGCCGGTACATTGACCTTCATGGCTGGCGGGTCCGACGGTGCCTTCGCTGCCGCCGAGCCGATCCTGAAGCCGATGGCCGGCCGCATCGTCCATTGCGGCGGTGACGGCGCCGGCCAGGCCGCCAAGATCTGCAACAACATGATCCTCGGCATTTCGATGATCGGCGTCGCCGAGGCTTTCGTACTGGCGGAAAAACTCGGCCTGTCGCATCAGGCGCTGTTCGACGTCGCCTCGACGTCGTCGGGCCAGTGCTGGTCGTTGACCACCTATTGCCCGGTGCCCGGCCCCGTGCCCACTTCGCCCGCCAACAAGGATTACAAGCCGGGATTTGCGGCGGCTCTCATGCTGAAAGACCTGAAATTGTCCCAGGAAGCAGCGCTTGGCGCCGGCGCGGTGACGCCGCTTGGCGCCGAAGCGGCGCAGCTCTATGCCTTGTTCAACGCCCAGGGCCATGGCGGCGCCGATTTCTCCGGTATAATTAATTTTCTACGCGGCAATTCAGCGTAAACACCGGATTCGATGGAGTTTTTTCGGACCTTCCCTGAGAGAGCACCGTAAATTTAGATTTGCTTAAGTTCTCGATAACTCCGCGGTAACGATGTCCCTATAAAACGGATTGCGAGGCGGACATATCGTATCCGCCCGGCGCTCCGGATCAGGTCTCGCGTACCGGAGCCCGTAAGTTTCGCAAGTGTCTTGGTAGCGAAACGCCATGCGTACCTGGCAAAGCCGCGTTCCCGATGGGGCGCGGTTTTTGCATTTCCGGTCCCTTTATTACCGACGATCCGTCTATATTCCGATCGCCGCACCCGGGATCGGCACGTGATCTTCATTGGTCAGCACGATCGGTGCATCGACCCCATCCACGCGGACCACGAGCAGGCGCGTGCTCCAAGTGCCAGCATTGCGAACCAGATGAGAAAACACGGTGCCTTTGCCCTTGGCGCCGTGGACGGGAATGCTGAATTGGGCGTCGCCCGCGCCATTCGCATTGACGTTGAGGTGGCCTCCGACCCAGAAATTGTTGGTCACATCGTCGCCGATGGCGGCCTTCACCCGGGTATCGGCGCGGACGGCGTCCATGGTCATGCGGAAGGCGTCGCTGCCTTTGAGCACGAAAGGGATGCTGCCGACCATCGTCGCACAGCCGCCGATGCTGACCACCCAGACGGCAAGGCCGGCGATCGCCCAGTTGCGCTGCGTCTTGCGGAATTGCTCGGCGTCGCGCCAGGCACGGTTCCGCCAGGCCCAGCGGCTCCCGCGCGCGCCGAGCACGATGATCATGATGAGGTTGACGACGGGGATCAGCGCCAGCAGCGCGATGAAGGTGCTGTTGCCAATGCCCCAAATCCAGTTGAGGAAGAAGGCGCCCCAGTTCCAGCGATCGAGTTCGGCTGGAATTTCAGCCGGCTGGTTGAGCGGTTGTCCGGCCATGTTGTTTCCCCATCGGTGGGTATGCCGATTGGTTCTAGCGCATCATCTCGACAATGCGCAAAATCAAAGTTCCGCGGCGCTCATTCAAGTCTTAGACGAAAACCGGCGAATTTACTTTTACCGCTCGGCTGGCCGGCTTCAGCGGCGCTGATCGACCGTTCGGCCGCAACGCGGCCTCTCGGCTGCGCCGGCTCTTGCCCGTCCTGCTCATGAATACAGCCCCCAACAGCTGCGCGTCGGGTGATATTCGTTCCCGCCGCGACGGATTTTTAGGGCCGGGCGCCCAATCAACGGACGCCCGGTTTCGTTCTACCGCCTGCGCAGGTCCGCCTGCGCCAGGTCGAGCGCCTTGCCGATGCGCTCGCAGGCCATGTCGATGGTGTCGCGGGTCCAGATCAGCGGCGGCGACAGGATCATCGTATCGCCGGTGGCGCGCAGCATCATGCCATTTGCGATTGCATGATCGCGAACCGTCACCGCGGCACTCCCCGACGGCAGGAAGCGCTCCTTCGTCGCCTTGTCCTTGACGATCTCGATGGCACCCATCAGGCCGATCGACCGCACCTCGCCGACCAGATCATGCCCGGCAATACGCTCCTGCAAAGCCCTGGCGAAATAAGGGCCGGTGTCGTTCCTGACGCGGTCGACCAGGCCTTCCTGTTCGATGATCTCGAGGTTCTTCAGTGCCACGGCGCAGGCCACGGGATGCCCCGAATAGGTGTAGCCATGGTTGAACTCGCCGCCCTTCTCGACCAGCGTCGAGGCAATGCGGTCGCCAACCAGCAGCGCCGACAGAGGCTGATAGCCCGATGTCAGCGCCTTGGCCGTGGTGATGGTGTCCGCTTCGATGCCGAAGGTCTGAGCCGCGAACCACTCGCCGGTACGGCCATAGCCGGTGATGACCTCGTCCAGCATCAAAAGCACATCGTATTTGCGGCAGATGCGCTGCACTTCGGGCCAGTAGCTCGCCGGCGGGATCTTGACGCCGCCCGCGCCCATCACCGGCTCGCCAATGAAAGCCGCGACCTTGTCGGCGCCAGCCTCGAGGATGGCGTCCTCGACGGACTTTGCCGCGCGCAGGCCGAAATCATGGTCGCTTTCGCCAGGCAGAGCCAGATCATAGGCATAGGGCATCATCACATGGACGATGTTGGGCACCGCACCGTTGAGCTGCTTGTGCATGGCATCCATGCCGCCGAGCGAAGTGCCGGCGATGGTCGAGCCGTGATAGGCCATCTTGCGCGAGATGACGCGGTTCTTCTCCGGCTTGCCTTCCAGCACCCAATAGTGGCGCACGAGGCGCAACGCGGTGTCGTTGGCCTCCGAACCGGACGAGCCATAAAACACCTGGTTGACGTTGCGTGGCGCGATCTCGGCCAGCTTCTTCGACAACAGCACCGGCGTCGGCGTCGAACATTTGAAGAAGGAATTGTAGTAAGGCAGTTCCTTCATCTGGGCATAGGCGGCCTCGGCCAGTTCGTCACGGCCGTAGCCGATATTGACGCACCACAGGCCGGCCATGCCGTCCAGCAGTTCCGTCCCTTCGGAATCGTAGATGAACGGACCCTTGGCGTGGGTGATGACGCGCGCGCCTGCCTCACGCAGCTCCTTGTGGTCGGTGAAGGGATGGAGATGATGCGCGGCGTCGATCTGCTGAAGCTGCTTCAGCGAATAGTTCTGATAGGTCATGTCTGATCTTTCCTCTGAAATCATTCCGGCGGTGCCGGGGCGAATTCGTCAGAGGACGGCAGGTGGCGAATAGCCGATGCGGGCGCACAGCCGCAAAAGCTCGGCGCGCAGCGTGCGTGACGACGGTGTCACCGCGACGCGGAATGCGCGAGCTGATAATCTAGCGAGAGCCATGAAGGGCACCTTAGAGCAAAGGATGGTCGAGGAGAACTACCCTTTGCTCTAGTGGTGCCATGGAATGAGGTCAGGCTTCGCCGCTCAACGCCCGCTGCAGGAACACATACTTCATCGCGGTCTGCGCTGCCTGCGGCCGGCGGTCGCCGCGTCCGCCATGTCCGCCTTCGGTCTCCTCGAAGAACAGCGTCTTGCCGTGTCCTGCGTCCTGCAGGCGGGCGGCCATCTTGCGCGCATGGCCCGGATGGACCCGGTCGTCCGCGGTCGAGGTGGTCAGCAGCACCGGGGGATAGACGGCATCCGCCTTGACATGTTGATAGGGCGAATAGGCGGAAAGCCATTTGACGTCTTCCGGGTTTGACGGATCGCCATATTCGGCCATCCACGAAGCGCCCGGCGGCAGTTCGGTGTAGCGCAGCATGTCGAGCAGCGGCACCTCAATGATGACGGCGCCGAAAAGCTCGGGATGCTGCGTCAGGGAAGCGCCGGTCAGCAGGCCGCCGTTGGAGCCGCCCTGGATGCCAAGCGATTGAGGCGTTGCGATGCCACGCCTGACGACATCCTCAGCCACCGCGGCAAAGTCGTCGAAGCCGTTCTGGCGCTTGCCTTTCAGCGCCGCCTGGTGCCAGGCCGGGCCGAACTCGCCACCGCCGCGAATACAGGCCTGCACATAGGCATTGCCTTTCTCCAGCCACAGCCTGCCGCGCACGCCGGCATAGCCGGGCAACAGCGGCACTTCGAAGCCGCCATAGCCGTAGAGCAGCGTCGGCACCGGCCCGTTCTGGTCGCGCCGCCTGACGACGAAGTAAGGGATCATCGTGCCGTCCTTCGAGCGTGCCTCGAACTGTTCCGAGATAAGCGGCGAGGCATCGAAGCGGGCCGGCTGCGACTTCACCGTGGCAAGCGTCTCGCCATCGTCATCGGACCAGATGATCGAACTGGGCGTCAGGAAATCGGTGAAGGAAAAGGAGACGGTGGAGCCGAAATGCTCGGCATGGCTGATGCCGACCGTGCCGTTTTCGGGCAGCGCAACAGGTTTCAGCGACCAGGCGTCATCCTTACGCTCGCAAACGAGAACCTTGCCGCGGACATTGTCCATCAGGTTGATGAACAGGCGGTCCTGCGTGCGGCTGATACCGGCGATCGAGACGCGATATGCCGGCGCCAGCAACGTTTCGATCGGGCCAAAACTGCCGGTTTCGATCCAATACGCGAAATCGATCGAATAAAGCCCGTCCGGCTGACATGCGGTGCCGTCCGGCGCCATCCACGGGGTACGCACCCCGAACACCAGTTGATCCCTAAAGAGCGCGGTATCGGTGACATCGTCGGGCAGCGGGATCCGGCGGTTCTCGCCCGAGGGCAGGCGCAGGAAACTGTGCGATGCGAAGAAGTTGAGTGTCCGCGCCAGAAACAGGTGACGCTTCTCGCCGTCGAACTCGACACCGGCGCCCATGGCAAGATCCTCGGTCTTTCCCTCGAAGATCGGGGTCGCCTCTTCCAGCTTGGTGCCGCGCTTCCAGAGCTTGACCACGCGCGGATATCCGGACTCGGTCTTGTCGGCCTCTTCGAATGCGGCCGAGACGATGACCGTATCCTCGTCCAGCCAGCCAAAGCCCGATTTCGAGGCCGGCGCCTGAAAACCGCCTTCCACGAAGGACTTGGCCGCGATGTCGAACTCGCGCATCGCGCTGGCGTCACCGCCATCGGGCGACATCGAGACCAGGCAGAGGTTGAAATCGGGGTAAAGCCTGACAGCGCCGCCGAACACCCACTTTATCCCCTCCTTCGCCGCCAGTTGATCGAAGTCGATGATCGTTTCCCAGTCAGGCTTGTCGGTCTTGTAGGAAGCGACCGTCGTGCGCCGCCACAGGCCGAGCGCATTGGTCTTGTCCTGCCAGAAATTGTAGACATGGCCCGCGATTGCCGCGCCAACCGCGATATTGTCCTCCGCAGTCATCAGGTCGAGCGCCGTCTGGAACGACGCCTGGTAGGATGGATCGCCCTGCAATTCCGCCACCGTGAACTCGTTCTGGCTATGAACCCAGTCGAGCGACTGTTTGCTGGTCCTGTCTTCCAGCCAGAGGAAGGGATCGCCGGCCTTCTGATAAGGCTGAGCTTTGGTCGTCGAAGAGATCATGCAGGTCTCCGGGGGATTCTGGGCGGCTTTGCCTACATCGCCTTGGCGGCGCCGACATTCAAGATGCAATATGGTCTTTTGCGGTCCGCGTCACGTTGCTTCACAGAACCCGCCGGCGGATGATCGTCGCCAGCGCCAGCATAGCGCAGATCGCACCCAGCGTGGCCGGCAGGCCGCCCGCGCCGAGCACATCCATCACGCCGCCGGTAAGCGGCGGGACCAGAATGCCGCCGACGCCCCACATCAGGGAGAATGCCGCATTGCCGGCGACCAGCGCCGAGCCGGCAAAGCGCTCGCCAAGCTCGATGATCGACATCGTGTAGATGCCGTAGGACACAGCGCCCCAGACGAAGACGCAGGGCCAGACCAGCGGGGTTTCGATCAGCACCGGCAACAGCGCACAGCCGAACAGCGTCAGCAAGACGCAGAGGAAGCGCACCAGGCGGGCCGTCAGCCGCTCGGCCAGCAGGCCAAGCGGCACCTGCATGGCAATGTTGCCGGCGATCATGACCGAAAGCAGCGCGGACATGCGAGCCTCCGCGATGCCATGATGCGTGCCATAGACAGGCAGCAGCGCCAGCACCGCCTGTTCGAAGCCGGCGGCCACGACTACCGCCGACAGAAGCAGCCAGGCGAGCGGCATGAAACCCATCACCGAAACCTGATGCCCGGCCTCGTCCACCCTGGGCAGCCGCGGCAGAACCGACGCCAGGCAGAAGCCGCAGAGCACGAAGGCGCCGATGCCGACAAGGAACGGCGGCCAGCCTTCCGTGCCGACGGCAAGCAGGCAAAGCGGGCCGGTCGCGAAGCCGGCGGAAATGATCGTCGAATAGAGACCCATGATGCGGCCGCGCCGGGCCGGCGGTGCCAGGGCGATCACCCAGATTTCGCTGAGCACATAGAGCGGATTGGTCACCACGCCGATCAGGAAGCGCAGCGGAAACCAGAGATAGACATTCTGCGTCCAGCCGATCATTGCCAACACGACAGCCGAAAGCACCGCGCAAGTGAGCGCCGTGCGCCCTGCCCCGAACCGCCTTGCCATGCCAGGTATCAGCGGCGATGACAGGATGAAGCCGACAGCGGTCATTGCGGCCGACAGGCCGATCATCGCTGGCGAGACACCCTGGCGCTGCAGGATGAAGCTCAGCAGCGGGTAGGACAGGCCCTGCGCGATGGCGAACACGGACACGGTCGCGATCACACCGGTGATCGCTGCCCACTGCATCGTCTCGTCGCTTCTCGTGTCCACCAAGTCCATATCCATGATGCCGTCGCGGTTGCAGACTTAGCGGTTCGTTCCAATGGCGGTAAGCCTTGCAGCCCGAACGACGCTCGGCTCCAGCCAAACCCTGTCAGGAGCCTCTGCGGCTGGCTGATTTATGGAGCGCGAAGACGACCAGCAAAGCGTCGAGGGCGATGATCACGGTGCCGGCCGCCTCCCTGCCGACAGGCCTTACTGGCTACGTGCTCGATCGGGGGAAAGAAAGGGCCGGCGAGGAAGATCCGCTTGCGCCAACGGATGAATGATCAAGGCGGATGTCGTGGCCACGCAGCTGCCGTTCGGACATGTCGCTTCCCTCGCCCTAGTGGTCGCCGCCTCCGCAATGGCCGGACGGGCGCCGGTCCATTATGCCGCCCGTTATCGCATCCTACGAGGACCATCATGACCGCCGCCCTACAATCCTCAGAACCGGCTTTGGCACCCGACCGTGCCCGCCGTGGCGGTCGCGCCGGAAAGCGTGCCGGTGGCTCGGCCGCGTTCGAGCAGCCGGCCTTCCGCCAGCTGAAAAATCCCCTGACGCCGACCAAGCTGGTTTCCGAGGACGAGCTGGAATCGATCCACCTCGCCTCCTTGCGCGTGCTCAGGGAAATCGGTGTCGATGTGCTGCACGACGAAGCCCGCCGCATCATGAAGGCGCATGGCGCCGATGTGCGCGAGGGCTCGGAGCGCGTGCGCTTCGACAGCGACATGATCCTGGAGCTGGTGTCGAACTGCCCGTCCGAATTCACCATCCATGCCCGCAACCCCGCGCACAATGTGCGCTTCGGCGGCGACAATCTGATCATCTCGATGATGGCCTCGGCGCCCAATTGCTCCGACATCGATCGCGGCCGCCGGCCAGGCAACCAGCAGGACTATCGCAATTTCCTGCGCCTGGCCCAGATGCACAACATCCTGAATTGCACGGGCGGCTATCCGGTCGAGCCGACCGACATCCACCCGTCGGTCCGCCATCTCGAATGCATCCGCGACCTCGCGACGCTGACCGACAAGGTGTTCCACATCTATTCGCTCGGCAAGGAGCGCAATGTCGACGGCATCGAGATCACCCGCATCGCGCGCGGCATCAGCCACGAGCAGTTGCTCGAGGAGCCGTCCGTCTTCACCATCATCAACACCAATTCGCCGCTCAAGCTCGACGTGCCGATGATGGAAGGCATCATCCAGATGTCGAGCAAGGGCCAGGTCGTCATCGTCACGCCCTTCACCCTGTCTGGGGCGATGGCGCCCGTCACCATCGCCGGCGCGCTGGTGCAGCAGAATGCCGAGGCGCTGTCCGGCATCGCCTTCGCCCAGATGGTGCGCAAGGGTGCACCGGTCGGCTATGGCGGCTTCACCTCCAATGTCGACATGAAGTCCGGTTCACCGGCTTTCGGCACGCCCGAATACATGAAGGCGCAGCTCGTCGGCGGCCAGCTTGCCCGCCGCTACAACATCCCATACCGCACCTCGAACACCTGCGCCGCCAACACGGTCGACGCGCAGGCCGCCTATGAAAGCGTGTTCTCGCTGTGGGGCGCCATCCAGGGCGGCGGCAATCTCATGATGCATGCCGCCGGCTGGCTCGAGGGCGGCCTGCGCTGCTCCTACGAGAAGACCATTCTGGACATCGACCTCTTGCAGATGGTGGCCGAATTCCTGACCCCGCTCGACCTGTCGGAAGAGGCGCTTGGCTTCGACGCCATCCAGTCCGTCGGCCCCGGTGGCCACTTCTTCGGCACCCAGCACACGCAGGACCGCTACAAGACCGCCTTCTATTCGCCGATCCTGTCCGACTGGCGCAATTTCGAGACCTGGGCCGAAGCCGGCTCGCCGACGGCGCTGGAAAAGGCCAACAAGGTGTGGAAGGAGCGGCTGGCATTCTATGACGAGCCTTACATGGACCCTGCCATCCGCGAGGAGCTCAACGCCTTCGTCCAGAAGCGCACGGCCGAAGGCGGCGCGCCGACGGACTTCTAGACGGACCACCTTCCAGGGGCTGTTCAGCTTCGCTGCGAAGCGTGCCGCACGGGCCTGTAAAATATCTGATTCAGCTTACACGAGAACGGACCTATCTTCATGAAATCCCATGTAAAAGCGGTTGTCATTGGCGGCGGCGTCGTCGGCTGCTCGGTTCTCTATCACCTGGCCAAGGCCGGCTGGACCGATATCGTGCTGATCGAGCGCTCGGAGCTCACCTCAGGCTCGTCCTGGCATGCGGCCGGTGGCTTCCATACGCTGAACGGCGATCCGAACGTCGCCAAGCTGCAGGCCTACACGGTGCAGCTCTACAAGGAGATCGAGGAGATTTCGGGCCAGTCCTGTTCGCTGCACCTGACCGGCGGGGTGATGTTGGCCGATACGCCCGAGCGCATGGATTTTCTGCGCCTTGCCCACGCCAAGGGCCGCTATCTCGGCATGGACACCGAACTGATCACGCCATCCGAAGCCAAGGCGATGTTCCCGCTGATGGACGAGACCAATTTCGTCGGCGCCATGTGGGATCCGGTCGAAGGCCATCTCGACCCCTCCGGCACCACCATCGCCTATTCCAAGGCGGCGAAAAAACTCGGCGCCGAAATCGTGCTGCGCAACCGCGTGGTCGACCTGACGCAGCAGCCGGATGGCACCTGGAACGTCGTCACCGAACAAGGCACGGTCCACGCCGAGCATGTCGTCAACTGCGGCGGCCTGTGGGCGCGCGAGATCGGCCGCATGGTCGGCGTCGAGTTGCCGGTGCTGGCCATGGAGCACATGTATCTCTTGACCGAACCGATGCCGGAGGTCGAGGAGTTCAACAAGTCGACCGGCCGCGAGATGATCGGCGTGCTCGACTTCAAGGGCGAGATCTACACCCGCCAGGAGCGCAACGGCATCCTGCTCGGCACCTATGAAAAGGCCTGCAAGCCGTGGTCGCCGGTCAACACGCCGTGGGATTTCGGCCATGAACTGCTGCCGCCCGACCTCGACCGCATCGCGCCGTCGCTGGAAATCGGCTTCAAGCACTTCCCTGGCATCGAGAAGGCCGGCATCAAGCAGATCATCAACGGCCCCTTCACCTTCGCGCTCGACGGCAACCCGCTTGTCGGTCCGGTGCAGGGCCTGACCAATTTCTGGTGTGCCTGCGCCGTGATGGCCGGTTTCAGCCAGGGCGGCGGGGTTGGCCTCGCTCTGTCCAACTGGATGGTCCACGGCGATCCGGGCTTCGACGTCTGGGGCATGGATGTCGCCCGCTTCGGCGAGTGGGCCGGCCTGCGCTACACCAACGCCAAGGTGCGCGAAAATTATTCGCGCCGCTTCTCGATCCGCTTCCCCAACGAGGAACTGCCGGCCGCCCGCCCAGCGCAGACGACGCCGCTCTACGACACCATGCTCGCCAACAACGCCGTCATGGGCGACTCGTGGGGCCTCGAAACCCCGCTCTGGTTCGCGCCAAAGGGCAAGGAGCCGAAGGACGTCGTCTCCTTTCACCGCTCCAACGATTTTGGGCCGATCGGCGAGGAAGTGCGGGCCACGCGCGAGCGTGTCGGCGTCACCGAGATCGCCAACTTCGCCAAATACGAAGTGTCGGGACCGGGTGCGGAAGAGTTCCTCAACCGGCTTATGACCAACCGCATGCCGAAGACCGGCCGTATCGTGCTGACGCCGATGATCAACGAGTTCGGCAAACTGATCGGCGACTTCACCATCGCCAAGCCCGGCGAAGACCGCTTTATGATCTGGGGCTCGTCGGCCGCGCAGAAGTATCACATGCGCTGGTTCGAAAGGCACCTGCCCAAGGACGGTTCGGTCCGCATCCACCGCTTCGACCAGACGCTGGTCGGCCTCTCGATCGCCGGTCCGAAGTCGCGTGACCTCCTACAGAAGCTGGTCGATGTCGACATCTCGACCAAGGCTTTCCGCTTCATGGATTTCCGCGAAATGGCGGTCGGCGGCGCGCCATGCCTGGTCAATCGCATCACCTACACCGGTGACCTCGGCTACGAGATATGGATGGCGCCGGCCTATGAGCGCCTTGTCTATCATCAGATCAAGGATGCCGGCGAGGAATTCGGCATCGTCGATTTCGGCATGCGCGCCTTGCTGTCGATGCGCTTGGAAAAGAATTTTCCGACCTGGTTCCGCGAGCTGCGGCCGATCTACGGCCCGTTCGAAGGTTCGATGGACCGCTTCATCAAGCTCGAGAAGAACGATTTCATCGGCCGTGGCGCCGCCGCCAAGGAACAGGCGGAAGGGCCAAAACTGCGCCGCGTCTCCTTCATCGTTGACGCAGCGGACGCCGACGTGATGGGCGACGAACCGATCTGGGCCAAGGTCAGCAAGGATTACGGCACGGTGGAAAAGCCGCATGGCTACGGAGCGCCGCGCTTCGACACATCAGGCAAGGAAATACGCGGCTCGAAGGCCGCCGAAGGCGCGCCCGCCGTGCGCGGCATCGTCGATGGCGACTGGCGCGTTGTCGGCTGGGTGACGTCGGGCGGCTATGCGCATTACGTGCAGAAGTCGATGGCGCAAGGCTATGTGCCGGCAGCCCTCGCCGAGGATGAAAGTGCTGGACTGTTCGAGATCGAGATTCTTGGATCCCGCCGACCCGCCCGCATCAATGTCGAAGCGCCTTTCGACCCAAATGGCGAGAAGATGCGGACCTGAGGTCCGGCCATGGACAGCGAGGCGCCAAAGGGAAGCTTCGGCCGCCATCGCAAGATCACGCCGTTCGAGCCAGGCTCGATCGAGGTGTTGCGCGACGCCTCCCGCGAGAAGGCGGCGTCACTCAACCAGCATGTGCTGGGCTATGGCGTTGTAGCCGAAGCTGAATGGGCCGCGGCGGGTATCGCCGCGCCCGACCTGCCGGCGATGCGAAAATACCGGCTCGAGCGCATCCGCGCCGAGCTGAAGCGCCGCGGCTATGCCGGCGCCCTGCTCTATGACCCCGTCAACATCCGTTATGCGACCGACAGCACCAACATGCAGCTCTGGGTCACGCACAACCCGACGCGGCATTGCTTCGTCGCCACCGAGGGTCCGGTGGTGCTGTTCGACTATTTCTCCTGCGAACACCTGTCCGATCATTCCGGTGTCGTCGACGAAGTGCGGCCGGCAGTGTCGTGGATGTATCTCTATGGCGGCGAGCTGACCGAGCAGAAAGTCCGCCGCTGGGCCACCGGCATCGCCGATCTGGTAAGGGAGCACGGCGGCGGCAACAACCGCATCGCCGTCGACCACATCAATCCGGAAGGCGTCGAGGAACTGGCGCGCCTTGGTGTTTCGATCGGCAATGGCGAAGCGGTGATGGAGAACGCCCGCTTGATCAAATCGCCGGACGAAATCCTCGCCATGCGCCGCGCAATCGTCGCTTGCGAGGCTGCGATGGGCGATATGGAACAGGCGCTCAGGCCCGGTATCTCCGAAAACGAATTGTGGGCCGAGCTGCATCGCGGCAACATCGCGCGCGGCGGCGAATGGATCGAGACGCGGCTGCTGACGTCGGGACCGCGCACCAATCCGTGGTTCCAGGAATGCTCGTCGCGGATCATCGAGGCCGGCGATCTTGTCGCCTTCGACACCGACCTGATCGGCCCCTACGGCTTCTGCGCGGATCTCTCGCGCACCTGGCTGTGCGGCGATACCAGGCCAACCAACGAACAGCGCGATCTGTTCCGCATCGCAGCCGATCAGATCGAACACAATACGGCATTGATGCAGCCCGGCGTCTCGTTCCGCGACCTCGTCGAGCGCTCAGCGGTGCCGCCAGGCGACTGCTTCCCGACCCGCTACGGCGTACTCTACCACGGCGTTGGACTGGCCGACGAATACCCGACCTTGCCGCATGCCAGCGACTGGACGCCAGACACGCCGGACGGCGTGCTTGAGCCGGGCATGGTGCTGTGCGTGGAAAGCTATATCGGCCGGCTCGGTGGGCGCGAAGGCGTCAAGATCGAGGAGCAGATCCTGATCACCGAGACCGGCAACGAAGAACTTTCAACCTACCCGTTGGATGCGAGGCTGCTCGGCTAGACCGGCAAGGGCTTCGCGCATCGCGCGCACTGTCTTTTCCGGCGTCGTCCCGGCAGTGATGTAAGGCAGGCCTTTGCGCCGTGCCGTCCAGCCGACGATCACGACCTTGCGCGCCGCCGATTCGAAACGCTGCGCCAGCGCCCAGCTTTCGCAGTCGACCGCTGCGACATCCGCCCTGCCTTCGGCGACCGCCACGATCGAGTGGCGATGGCCGCCGCTTTCGCCGCTCGGTGAAAAGCTTTCGCCGCTCGATGAAAATATGTCGAGGCTTTCGCCGGCCGCTTCCAGGTCGCGCGTCAGCGCGATGATGCCCGACATGGAATCGAGGCTGTTGAAGGTGAAGCGCCGGCCTCGGATGAGATCGAGCGGCAGCAAGGCCTTGCCGTCGGCGGGCGACCGGACCTCCGGTCCCTCGCCTGCGCGCATGACCAGCGCGCTCGAATAGAGTTCGCCCTGCCCGCCTTCATAGGCGTCGTAGCTTGGCTGGCCGACAACCTGCACATGCCGGGATAGACCAAGTTCCATCGGCCCCCAGCAGGTCTGCGCGAACAGCAGCGCCGGATGCAGCCAGAGCTTGTGGAAATCGAGTTCGTCCGGCGGCAGCGTCGCCGGATCCGGAGCGATGAGTTTACCCTCGCCGTCGCGAATGCCGCCCGGCACCGGCGGCAGGTCGCCATTGCGGCGCACGATGGATTGCGGCGCATCGATACCCTTCCGCCGGAAGGCATCGCGCAACCACGCCCATTGCGCGTCGACCTCATCGCGCGCTTCGGGCCAGTCATACATCGGCAACGCCGCAATCAATTCACTCATGCCGATATCAAACCACCATGCCCGGAAAAAAGATCGCAAAAACGGCGTCCGATCAGAATTGGCCGACACGATATGCCGACACGATATCATGCTGTCAGCGGATGTTATTCCTTGGGCGGCTCGGCCGGGACCGGCACCGTGCCAAGTCCATTGATGCTGCGTGCCCTGACGCGCGGCTTGAACGCCCTGCCCGGCTCCGGTGCGCGGCGCAGCACCGGATGCACGATCGGCTCCTTGGCCTTGAAGGCATAGGCTTTGACCAGCGCGAAATAATTCGGATAGGCATAGCCATTGTTCATCCGCAGCCATTCCTCGCGCCGGTCACGAAACAGCTTCGGCAGCAGGTACCAGGCGATGGTCGGGCTCTTGTGATGGACAAAGTGCAGATTGTTGTTAAGGAACAGGAACGATAGCGGCGACCGCTCGACTATCACCGTGCGGCCTTCCGGATGTTCCGACCACTGATGCTCGGCATAGGTGCGGATCGAGATCAGCGACTGGCCGAGCCACACCGGCACCAGCACATAGAGCCAAATCGGCATGCCGAACCCGAACTGCACGACCGGCAGCACCACGGCAAGCCCGATCGCATGCAGCAGCCAAGCCTTGCGGATCGCCTTGTCTCCGGCGATCACCTGCTTGGCGTCATCGATGAAGAAGCCGATGCAGGACAGCCACGGGCCAAGCGCGAGGCGACCGGCCATTGTGTTGTTGACCTTCAGCACGAATTTCATCAACGGCGGCAATTCATCGTGATGCCACAGAGCCTTGTAGTAGCTCTCGGGATCGTCCAGCGGATCGGTGAGCCGCTCGTCGGCATGATGGCGCAGGTGAATGGTCTTGAAGCGGCGGAACGGCCACGCAAGACCGATCGGCAGGAAGACGAAGGCCTCATTGACGAAGGCGTTGCGGGTCGGGTGACCATGCAGCACCTCATGCATGATTGAGGACTGCAGAGCCAGCGTAATGGCCATCACGATCAGTGCTGTTATGGGATAGGATGGCCAGAGGAAGAAGCCGGCGGCGAACCATGTGCCGTAGCAGAAGAAAGCGAGAACCACGGTCGGCCACTCGATGGCCGGTTTGCTGCTTCGCCGAATGCTCTTGCCAGTCATGCTATCGACCACTGCCCCTCAGTCGCCGGAACCCCAACTGGTTCCTGACAGCATTGTGTCAGGAGGCGTGATTCCACTCAACGCGACAAAGTGTACAAAATGTTGCGTCTGCGCATTTTTGGCTTCATATGTTGTACATTGTGAACAGACTTAGGGATTCATTTACGCCTCGAGCGGCTATTCGTGTGGCTCCGGCGCAAATTTTTCCTCCAGAAAACGGGGAGCAAAGGCATGGACAAGCGCGATCTGTCGACGATCTTCCGAGAGCGTCTGAAGCTCCTCCTGACAAGATCCGATCTCAACCAGTCGGCTTTCGCGTCAGCAGTCGGCATCGATCGGTCGGCGCTGTCGCAACTGATGTCGGGCGCCTCGACGCGCCTGCCGCGCGCCGAAACGCTGCTCAACATCGCCGCCGAATTCAAGGTGTCGTTGGACTGGCTGCTCGGTCTCAGCCAGGACGAAGGCGTGACCGGCGAAATCCGCGAGAGCCTCGAAATCGAGGAAGCGCCCGACGGCTTCGACCGCACGCTGCTGGCCAAATGGTTCGCCGAAGCGGCCGGCACCAAGATCCGTTATGTGCCGGCCGGCATTCCCGATCTCCTGCGCACCCACGCGCTCGTCGACTACGAGGCCAACATCACCAACAGGAGCCGCCTGGCGCAGGCCAGCGAAACGCAATACCGCATCGAATACAACCGGCGGCCGGAAACCGACATGGAAGTCTGCATGCCGCGTCACACGCTGGAGATTTTCGCGCGCGGCCTCGGTGTGTGGGACCGTTTCCCGGCGGCCGACCGCCAGCAGCAACTTGCCCATATGGCGACGCTGCTCGACGACCTCTACCCGACCTTCCGCCTGTTCCTCTATGACGGCCGCATGCGCTATTCCATCCCGCTTACCATCTTCGGCCCCTACCGCGCCGCCATCTATGTCGGCGACATGTATGTGGTGCTGAACGCCACCCAGCCGGTCCAGGCACTGACCAAGCATTTCGACAATCTGATCCGCGCCGCCGACATCAATCCGCATGAGGCGGCCGCCTTCGCACGCAATCTAGCCGGCATGTCATTCGCATCAGGTTCTGTCTGAGAGCGCGCCAGGAATGACCGCGGGTCGTTAACCGCCTCCATGCCTGCCGTTTCACGTTGCAATTTCATTGACTAGACATAAAGACTTCTTTATATCCTTATCCGAATTCCAGGACACGAAAGCCAATCCGATGACGATGAGCAACCCGATCGATGCCCTGCTGGCTGAAAAGGGCGTGCTGCTGGCCGATGGCGCCACGGGCACCAATCTGTTCGCCATGGGTCTGGAGGCCGGTGAGGCGCCGGAACTGCTGAACGAAACCGCGCCCGACACCATCACCCGGCTGCACCAGAATTTCGTCGATGCCGGCGCCGACATCATCTTGACCAACTCCTTCGGCGGCACCCGCCACCGGCTGAAGCTGCACCACGCGCAGGATCGCGTCCATGCGCTGAACAAGCGCGCCGCCGAGATTGCCCGCGCTGTAGCCGACAAGGCCGGCCGCAAGGTGATCGTCGCCGGCTCCGTCGGCCCGACCGGCGAATTGCTGGTGCCACTCGGCGCCATGACCTATGACGAGGCCGTCGACGCCTTCGCCGAGCAGATCGAGGGTCTCAAGGAAGGCGGCGCCGAAGTCGCCTGGATCGAGACGATGTCGGCGCCCGACGAGATCCGCGCCGCCGCCGAAGCCGCCATCCGCGTCGGCCTGCCCTACACCTATACCGGCTCCTTCGACACCGCCGGCCGTACCATGATGGGACTGCTGCCGAAAGACATCCACGGCGTCGCCGACGGCCTGTCGCAAGCGCCGCTCGGCGTCGGCGCCAATTGCGGCGTCGGTGCCTCAGACATACTGGCCTCGCTGCTCGACATGACCGAGGCGAAGCCGGAGGCGACTGTCATCGTCAAGGGCAATTGCGGCATCCCCGAATTCCGTGGCACCGAGATCCACTATTCCGGCACGCCGGAACTGATGGCCGACTATGTCCGGCTCGCCGTGGATGGCGGGGCCAAAATCATCGGCGGCTGCTGCGGCACCTCGTTCCAGCATCTTGCCGCGATGCGCAAGGCGCTCGACGCCCACACCAAAGCGGATCGTCCGACGGTCGAAAAAATCGTCGAGCGCATCGGCCCGATGCGCAACAAGGTGGCAACCGCAAACACGGCCGAGACCAGCGAAGCCCGCCGCGAGCGGCGGCGCACCCGCGCCTGACGCGATTCCTTTAGCGGTTATTCGCTGTTGTCGGCGTAGCTCGACTGCGCCGACTTGAGATCGACCGCATTGTCGCCGCGCATTGTAGCCAGCGCACCCGATGCGCCGGGATCGGTAATCTGCTCCAGCATGGCGCGGAAGCGGTCGTTGGTCAGCGCCGACATGGCGGTGTGACGCGCCTGCGCGACGTCATCGCTGATGCGTCTGGATTCGGCTGACGGGGCTGATGAAACCGCCGCAGCATCCCGTGTCGGCGGAGTAGAGTTGGCGATGGTTCTGATCTGCAATTCCGGCTCCCTCAAGCCTTAGACATGTCCGGTGTAGCGAGAGGAAATTGCGATCCGGTACCGGAAATGCAGCGCAATTTAACGATCCAGCAGACAGCTCCAAACTCGCGGCAATACCTTCGTCGAGCAGCTAGATCAAAGGCGGAAAAAGCTTGCGCAGGAACCCGTCAAACCAGGCAGCTTGGGCGGCATCGTGCAGGCTCATGAGACGATCCTGCTCCGCGCGCGTCTGTGCGCCCGGCTTGCCATAATTCGCACCAGGACGGTTCTGCACGCGCCTGAAACCGACTGGCGTGGCTTCCGCGTGGAATTGCAGGCCGTAGACCTTGTTGCCGATGCGGAAGGCCTGGTTGGGAAACAGGGCGCTCGAGGCAAGGTGCTGTGCGCCATCAGGTAATTCGAAGCCGTGCCAGTGTGACTGCATCACATGGATCGGCTCGGGCAGGAAATCTTCCGCTCCAGCGGTCGGATAACGTGGATAATTGCCAAATTCATGCACATTGCTCGCCGGCGGGCCGACATGCGCACCACGACGCCAAGCGATCTGCTGCGCGCCCTGGCAGATGCCGAGCAGCGGAATATCGGACGTCATGCAGAAGTCGATAAAACGGTACTCGTCCAGAAAAAATGGATGCAGCGCCGTATCATAGACGTTGTACATTCCGCCGTAGACCACGCCACCCGCGACAGCTCCATCGACATCAAGCGCCTCTCCAGCGTAGGCCCGACGCAAGACCGGGTCGTAGCCGCTTTGCCGGAGATAGGCGAATACACGATCGTCCGCGGGTTCGTCGCTGTGTCGCACCAGAATAACACGGTTGGTCATGGCCCTGCCTCTTCGCTTCGCTGAGAATGCTTGGCGGCAGACCGCACTGCGACGAAAAAAGGCCGGCAAGGGAAAGTATCCCTCGCCGGCCTGCCTCACCCGCCCGTGGGCCGGTAATCAGAACGATCCCATCATCTGAAAGAAATCGGCCTTCATCGCCACTACCGGTTACCGCCCAGCGCCGAGGCAAGGCGCACAAGCGAAAGGAACTCGGACCTGTACCCAAACGGGTCGGCTCCTCGGGCGGCAGTGGCAATCTCCATGATCTTGTCGTAGCCTAACTTCGCGGTCGCATCCTCGTCGCGCAGCTTCTGGCCGAAGGCCGCGACCGCGACGGAAAAACGCTGATCAGTGCTCGCGTGGTCGAAGGACGCCACCTCATTGGCCGAGGTCACCGGCGTGGTGATCAGCTTCGAGACGTCCTCGTTGGGCAGCTTGTAGCGGATCTTGACGAAGGCATATTCGTCCGCATTGGCGACGCCGCCATTATTCACCGTGGCCTGGCCATAGCGCAGCGGATCGATCTGCTCGCCGCCACCGCCTTTGGGCGTGATCTCATAAATCGCGGTGACCGAATGCCCCGAACCGATATCGCCGGCATCGACGCGGTCATTGTTGAAATCCTCCCGATTGAGCGCCCGGGTCTCGTAGCCGATCAGGCGGTATTCGGAGACCTTATTCGGATTGAACTCGACCTGGATCTTCACATCCTTGGCGATGGTGAACAACGTCGAGGAAGCGTCCTCGACCAGCACCTTCTCGGCCTCGGCCAGCGTGTCGATATAGGCGGCGGTGCCGTTGCCGTTCTGGGCAATGGTCTGCATCATTTCATCGTTCAGATTGCCGCGGCCGAAGCCGAACACCGACAGGAACACACCGGTCTTGCGCTCGCTCTCGATCAGCCGCTTCAGGTCGTCGTCATCGGTCTGGCCGACATTGAAGTCGCCGTCGGTGGCAAGCATCACCCGGTTGACGCCGTCCTTGATGAAGGATTGCTGGGCAAGCTTGTAGGCTTCCTTGATGCCGGCTTCGCCTGCCGTCGAGCCGCCGGGCTGCAGATTGTCGATGGCATTGAGGATCTTGTCCTTCTCGGCAACCTTTGTCGGCATCAGCACGGTGCCGGCGTCACCGGCATAGGTGACGATCGAGATCGTGTCGTCCGCCTTCAGCTTGCTGACCAGCAGGCGGAACGCGGACTTGAGCAGCGGCAGCTTGTCCGGTTCGTCCATCGAGCCCGAGACATCGATCAGGAAGACCAGATTGGCCTTCGGCTGCTCGGTCGGCTTGATGTCGAAACCTTTGATGGCGACGTGCATCAGCTTGGTGTGCGCGTTCCACGGCGTCGGCATGACGCTGACGGTCGAGTTGAACGGCGTCGATGCCGAGTCCGGCCCCTTCCAGTCATAGGGGAAGTAATTGATCATCTCCTCGACGCGGACCGTATCGGCCTGCGGCAGGTAGCCCTGCTTCAGCGAGCCGCGCACGAAGGAATAGGAAGCGGTGTCGACATCGATCGAGAAGGTCGAGACCGGGTCTTCCAATGCGGCGTGCACCGGATTGGTCTTGAAATCCTGGACGCGGTCACGGTTTTCCTCCTGCGGCGCGATCTGGTCCGCCGGCGCCATGGCCGGCTGCTGGACCATCAGCTTGGATTCGGCCGCCGGCATGCGGGCCACCCGCGACGTGCTGGGCGCGCCAGTGGCGCCATCCAGCGCGAATTCACCGGTCGGCGCCGGCGGTGTTGGTTCGGCCAACGCTCTACGCTCCGACGAAGTCTGCTGTGCTGCCCCGCCCGCCTGGGCCGATTCGGGTTTCGGCGGCGAAGCCGGCGTCACAAGCACATCGGTCGCATCGCGGCTTTCCACATCCGCGTCGGCTTTCTTGTCGTTGGTCGGCGCAGTGGTCACGGTCGGCTCGTCGGCGGCCCGATCTCCCGGTGCCTGCTTGGCCAATGGCTTCAGCGTCGCCGGCTTGTCGGCCAGCGTCTCGGCGATCTTCTCGTCGCCGCCGAACGGTGACGGCTGTTCCCTCAGAATATGGAAGGTGGCGTATCCGGCGATCGGCAGGGCGACTAGCCCGGCAAGAGCCGGCGCGGCAATGAGTTTCTTTTGCATGATCTCGCTCCAGAGCTTTTGTGCTCGCTCTGTGAGACGAAGGCCGCCGACCGATCCTTGGGTGACTTCGGAAATATTTTCCTGATCGTAGGCGCGCAGGGCAGCCTCGAAGGCACGCGCCTTCGCGCTCTCGCCAGGCACCGGTATTGCTGCGTCGCGCAGCTTCCTGAGTTCGTTGTCGTCGACCATGGTCACACTTCCCCGGCTGAACGCATCAACGTCTTCAGCCGTTTCTTCGCTTCATGGATGTGCCAGGAAACCGTCGTCTCAGAGATCGCCATCGCCTCGGCGGCGGCCGCGTGGCCCAAGCCTTCGCCATAGACAAGCATCACGGCATCGCGCTGCTTGTCCGGCAATTGCCGCACCGCCGCCCAGAGCGCCTCGGCGGGGTCTTCGCTCTCGGCCGGGACCTCGCCCGAAATCAGCGCATGGACGCCATAGGCCTCGGACTTGACCGTCTCGCGCGCGGTCTTGCGCATCATGTCGCGCGTGGCGTTCATCGTCATGGCATAGAGCCATGTCGTGAACGCGCCGCCGCCGCGATAATCGCGGATCGCCTTGCCGAGCCGGACGCAGACTTCCTGGGCGATGTCTTCCGCATCGGCCTTCCTGCCGCACCAGCGATAGGCGGCGCGATAGACGAAGTCGTAGTGGCGCTCCAGCAACTTGCCGAAAGCCCCCCGGTCTCCGCCCGTCGCCCGCCCGATCAGTTCGGCGTCGGAGGCTTCGCTCTCATCCAGCATCATCGCCATCATTTGCCTGTTGGACGAAGGCTAATGGCTAATCCTTGGGGTGATGGAAAGATTTTTTCGAACAGGGACTTTTGCAGCTGTTGGCAGGTTGAGATTCAGGTCAGGCCGGCTTCACCTGAATGTCAACACGCCTGGCCCGCCGCCCAGCCCGACGACCACGCCCATTGGAAATTATAGCCGCCGAGCCAGCCGGTGACGTCGACGACCTCGCCGATGAAAAACAGGCCCGGCACCAACTTCGCCTGCATCGTCTTCTGGTCGAGGCCGTTGGTGTCTACCCCGCCTAGCGTCACTTCGGCGGTCCGGTAGCCCTCCGAACCGGCCGGCTTGATGCGCCAGTCGTTGACCGCGGCCTCGACGGCTTTGATCTGGGCCTCGGAAAGATCGGCAAGATTGCCGTCGAGCCCGGTTCGCTCGGCTATCGCCTGGGCCAGCCGTTTCGGCAAATGATTTGCGAGCACGGTCTGCACCGCTTGCCGGCCATTGCCACGCCTGGCGGCGCGGACGAGCTCAGCCACATCCGTGCCTGGCAGCATGGCGATGCGGATTTCATCACCCTCGCGCCAATAGGATGAGATTTGCAGGATGGATGGCCCGCTGACGCCGCGATGCGTGAACAGCATCGCCTCGGAAAACCGTGTCTTGCCGCAGGCAATCTCGGCATCGACGGCGTTTCCGGCCAGGGGCGAAAGCCGCTCGAGCGTCTTTGCATCGAAGGTCAGGGGCACCAGGGCAGGCCGTGTTTCGACGACGGCAAGGCCAAACCGTTCGGCCAGCTCGTAGCCGAAGCCCGTCGCGCCCATCTTGGGGATCGACTTGCCACCACAGGCCACGACCAGGGACTGGCATGAGACCGGGCCGGTGGAGAGCGTGAGGTCGAACCCTTCCTCGGCTTTGCTGATAGTCTCAACGGAAGTCGACAATACCAGCTCGGCGCCCCTGCCCCGCATTTCCGAGACCATCATGTCGATGATCTGGCGCGCGGAGCCGTCACAAAACAGCTGTCCCAATGTCTTCTCGTGATAGGCAATGCCGTGACGTTCGACGAGCGCAATGAAGTCGCGTTGCGTATAGCGGCTGAGCGCCGAGATGCAGAAATGCGGATTCCTGGAGATAAAATTCTTCGGGCTCGCATGGACGTTGGTGAAATTGCACCGGCCGCCGCCGGAGATGCGGATCTTTTCGCCAGGTGCCGCCGCATGATCGAGGATCAGCACCGAACGGCGGCGCTTGCCGGCCTCCACGGCGCACATCATTCCGGCTGCGCCGGCGCCGATGATCACGACATCATAGGATTGCATCAGGTTGATCGTTCCCGCATGACCCCGCGCCGCACCAGCCGGGCGAGCCGCTCATCCCGCCTGATACCTCCAATGTGCCGCGCGGCCAACAGGGGGCGAAGGCTCAGACCAGCGTTTCGGCGAACAAGTCAGTCAATCGCTTCCAATGCCGCTCGGCACCGGCTGCATTGAAGACGCTGTGGTCCGGCACGCACCAGCCATGTGCCATGCCGACATAATTCTCCATCAAATGGTCGACTTCAGCGTTCCGCAGTGCCTCTTCCAGCCGCGTCGACTGTTCCGGCGGAAAGCTCCGGTCGACCCCCGCCATGCCGACATAGACGCGCGCCTTGATGGAAGCCGCCTTGCGGTGCGGACTGTCGGCCGCATCGCTGGCGAGATTGCCGCCATGAAAGCTGGCGGCGGCCTTGATCCGGTCTGGGTGGGTCGCGGCGGCGTTGATCGCCCGCGCACCGCCCATGCAATAGCCGACCGTCCCGATCGGCCCCGTAACGCCTTCGCCGGCGAGCGCCTCGAGAAACGCGCCGCTGTCGCTGATGGTCATCTCCTGCGTCGTGCCGGTGACCAGCGCCATCAACGCCGCCTTGGTCTTTTCCTCGGTGAAGGCGGTCTTGGCGTCGAACGGACCGTAAGGCGCGTTGCGATAGAAGAGGTCGGGCACCAGCACCGCATAGCCCTCGCCCGCCAGCCGTTCCGCCATCTGGTCAAGCGCCGGGCGCGGACCGAAGGCGTCCTGGTAGATTATGACACCGGCCTTGGCTGGAGAAACCTTGGCCGAACGAAACAGGCCTGCATTCGCCACACCGTCACGGGTCTTGATCTGAAGGTCTTGCTTCGTCATTGCCTGCTCCGTTGATCAGATGCGCGATACATATCCGCGCAAGCGGCCACGGCAAGGCGTTGCCTGAACCCGCCAGTCAACATTTCGTGCGGGATCGCGTGAGGCGCTAAAGACCAGCGAATGCGGCCATATGGAAGGCCTGAACCTCTGCCGGATAGCGGTAGCTTGTGCCATAGGGGCAGGCATTGCGGTCAAGGCAACCGCCAGCGCGGCACGGCCCGCCGCCCGCGCCCCGCACATGCGCAAGGCAGGGCTGGTAGGCGAAACCATCCGTGGAATGGGCATCGACCGGGCAGGATTTCAGACAGGGTTTGTCGACACATGTGTCGCAGAGATGGATCGCCTCGCAGGGCTCGGGAAGCGCTATCTCTTCCTCGAACAGCAACGCGCCGCGATAGGCGTGCCAAAGCCCGTATCGCGGATGCATGAGGATCCCGAGCGGCGACGGCCTCAGCCCCTCCGCCCGAACAGCCCATTGCTGGAACGGCAGATAAGGCTTGTCCGACGGCGAAACGGCGCGCGCGCCAAACCTTTCTGCCACAGCGCCAATCACCTGGCGCGACCAGGTATCGAGCGGATTGGCGATCGCCTGCGGCTGCTGTTCCCGCCAGCGCAGGAAATGCCGCCAAGGCGCGGCACCCGCCTGCCCCACCAGCAGGACAGACTTTGCCGGTGCGCCCAACGCGCCATGAGCGATACCCTCGTGATCGGGAAAAAGAAAACCGCCACGCAAGATGAGGCCGTGGGCGCCAAGCGCGGCCGTGATCTCCTCGATCATGCCGCGCACGCAAATCATCCCTTCTTGTCCGGATCGGAGAAGGCGCTCCGCCAGACTTCCTTGTGGATGATGTTGGCGACTTTAGCCCCGCCTGACTCGGGCTCCTTTCAGGTGAAGGCGTCGGGCATCGACCCCTTCTTCTTGGCGATGAAGTCCTTCAGGGCTTCGTCGATGCCTTCATCGAGGTGCGGCGCCTCATAAGCCTCCAGCCAGCGCCGCGCGAGATCGTTGGCGCGCTGCGGCGCGGTCTTCTGACCCTCGGCCAGCCACTGCTCGTAGGAGTTGTTGTCGGCGATCGACGAGCGGTAGAAGGCGGTCTGGAAATTGGCCTGGGTGTGGTCGCAGCCGAGATAGTGGCTGCCCGGCCCGACCTGGCGGATGGCGTCCATCGCCTGGCCGTTTTCCGAAAGATCGACGCCCTCGGAGAATTTTTGGGTCATGCCGAGCTGGTCGATGTCCATCATGAATTTTTCGTAGCAGGACGCCAGGCCGCCTTCGAGCCAGCCGGCCGAATGCAGCACGAAATTGGTGCCGGCGAGAATGGTCGAGTTCAGCGTGTTGGCGCTCTCATACGCCGCCTGCGCGTCCGGCACTTTCGAGGCGCAGAGCGAGCCGCCGGTGCGGAACGGCAAGCCAAGACGGCGAGCGAGTTGCGCCGCGCCATAGGAGACCAGCGACGGCTCCGGCGTGCCGAAGGTCGGCGCGCCCGATTGCATCGAGATCGACGAGGCGAAGGTGCCGAACAGCACCGGCGCGCCCGGACGGATCAGCTGCGTGAACGATGCGCCGGCCAGCACTTCGGCCAGGACCTGTGTCAGCGTACCGGCCACCGTCACCGGGCTCATCGCGCCGGCGAGGATGAACGGTGTGACGATGCAGGCCTGGTTATGCCGCGAATAGACTTTCAAGGCGCCAAGCATGGTTTCGTCGAACACCATCGGTGAATTGGCGTTGATCAGGCTGGTCAGCACAGTGTTGTTCTCGACGAAGTCGTCGCCGAAGACGAGCTTGGCCATCGCCACCGTGTCCTCGGCGCGCTCCGGCGCGGTCACCGAACCCATGAACGGCTTGTCGGAATATTTGATATGCGCGTAGACCATGTCGAGATGGCGTTTGTTCACCGGCACGTCGACCGGCTCGCACACCGTGCCGCCCGAATGGTGGATCGACGGCGCCATATAGGCGAGCTTCACGAAATTCTGGAAATCCTCGATCGTCGCATAGCGCCTGACACCATCGAGATCGCGCACGAAGGGCGGACCGTAGACCGGCGCAAACACGGTCGCGTTGCCGCCGATCTGCACCGAGCGTTCCGAATTGCGGGCATGCTGGGTGTAGATGGGCGGCGCGGTCTTCAGGAGCGAACGGCAGAGCCCCTTGGGAAAATGCACGCGCTCGCCCTTGACGTCGGCGCCGGCCTCTTTCCAGAGCTGCAGCGCTTCCGCGTCATCGCGAAAAATGATGCCGATTTCCTCGAGCACCGTGTCGGTGTTCTTCTCGATCAGCGCCAGGCCTTCCTCGTTCAGCACTTCGTAGACGTTGATCTTGCGCTTGATGTAGGTGAGCTGGGTGCCCGGGCCGCCGCCGGAGCGCGCCGCGCGCCTTGCCGCTGCTCCGCCGCTGGCGCCGCGCCCACGCCGCGCGTTTGACGCTTCCTGGTCGACTGCCGCGTGTTCGCTCATGATCGCTCTTCCCTGAATATGGCCTGCCTGACTATGGCCGGTCCGTAACCGCTGCGGCCGCATGGCGCGGCTTTCGCCGGATCGTAGCCATGCACCCTATTCGAAACGGCCCGTCCGCGCCAACGCCTGTCGCAAAATCGACAAGAAATCCGATAGATTTTCCAGTCGCTTTCCTTTTGCGGGAAGTCGCAAATCAGCTATGGATACCCGCCCGTTGCGGGTTAGGTATGAACGCCATTATTTTGTGCCTTGCGACACAGTCGCGATGCCGTGAGGAGCTGGATTAAAATGTCCGACGACGAGATTATCCTTTCCGAACTTTCCGACGATGAGTTGGTGCAGCAGATGCACGACGATCTCTATGACGGTCTGAAGGAAGAAATCGAGGAAGGCACGCGCATTCTGCTCGAGCGCGGCTGGGTGCCCTACAAGGTACTGACCGAAGCGCTGGTCGAAGGCATGCGTATCGTCGGCGAGGATTTTCGCGACGGCATCCTGTTCGTTCCCGAAGTGCTGTTGTCCGCCAACGCCATGAAGGCCGGCATGTTCATCCTGCGCCCACTGCTCGCCGCCACAGGCGCGCCGAAACAGGGCAAGATGGTGATCGGCACCGTCAAGGGCGACATCCACGACATCGGCAAGAACCTCGTCGGCATGATGATGGAAGGCGCCGGCTTCGACGTCATCGACCTCGGCATCAACAACGCGGTCGAAAAGTATCTCGACGCGATCGAGCAGCACCAGCCCGACATCATCGGCATGTCGGCGCTGCTCACCACCACCATGCCCTACATGAAGGTCGTCATCGACACGATGAAGGAAAAGGGCATTCGCGACGACTATGTCGTGCTGGTTGGCGGCGCACCGCTCAACGAGGAATTCGGCAAGGCCGTCGGCGCCGATGCCTATTGCCGCGACGCCGCGGTGGCGGTCGAGACCGCCAAGGACTTCATGAAGCGCAAGCACAACGTGCGTGCTTCGGCCTGATCCAAGGCATCAGGACGACGAAAAAGAGCCGCGCCTTGCAGCGCGGCTTTTTTGTTCCCAGATGAAGGAGGTGGCTGCCGATCAATTGGCGACAGTGTCTTTGACCGCCCTCGCCGTCGATTTGACATCCTTGCCGACACCCCGAATGGTGTTGGCGCACGCCGTGAGCGCAAGCGCGCAGGCAAGGATAACCATCGGCGCTACCCGTAGCAGTTTCATGGACGGTGTCTCCCTCGACAGATAAATTAACCCGCAGCGAAAAGCCGGCTCGACTTGGTCAAGACGAAAAAAACGAAACCGAATCAGACAGACAGGCTGCTCGTCATCGCCTGCGGGATGATTGCGCGCGAGGTGTTGGCCGTCAAGGAACGGCTCGGGCTGGATCACCTCGAATTGACGTGTTTGCCGGCGGAATTTCATTTCTATCCCGACCGCATCGCACCGGCCATGGACAAGGCGATCGAGAAGGCCAAGGCGGAGGGTTACATCAACATCTTCGTCGGCTATGCCGATTGCGGCACCGGCGGCCTGCTTGACCGCGTATTGGAGAAGCATGGCGTCGAGCGCATGGCCGGTCCGCATTGCTTCGCCTTCTACCAGGGCATGGAGGCCTATGCGAAGGTCGCCGACGACGACATGATGTCGTTCTACATGACGGACTTCCTGTGCCGCCAGTTCGATGCCTTCTTCATGAAGCCGCTCGGGCTGGACAAGCACCCGGAGCTGATCAAGGACTATTTCGGCAATTACGAGAAGCTGATCTATCTGGCGCAGACCGACGATCCGGAGCTCGACAAGGTCGCTGAAAAGGCCGCCGCCCTGCTTGGCCTTACCTATGAGCGCCGCTCCACCGGTTTTGGCGACCTGACGCCAGGCCTGGCGCGGGCGGCCGCGAACGCCTGACGGCTTCAGCTCCCGTCTTCGGCCGCCAACGCCGTCAGCACGTCGGCAAAGTTCGTCCTGCAGGCAAAACCCAGACTGTCCCTCGCCCGCGATGTATCATAGACTCGGTCGATCGAGGAAAACATCGTCCAGCCTTTGCGCGCATAAAGCATGGGAAACTCGGGAAAATAACGCGCCACGACCGATGGAGCGTCTGCGATCAAGTCCGCGCAACCTTCGGGCTGGAACGGCGTTGGCGCGCAGACGATGAAGATGTCGAAGCCGAGCTCCGGTGCCTTCTCCAATGCAGCGACATGTGCCTGCGCCGCGTCGTCCACCGTCAGCCGCCGAAACAGCAATTCGTTCGCCTTGGTGTTGGCGTCCGACTGCTCGATCGCATGCGCCATGTCGTCGGCCTCGGGGAAGAAACGTGCCGTGCGCAGCACTACCACCGCCAGCCCATGTTGAAGGTGATAGAGGCGGCAGAGATGTTCGGCGGAGAGCTTGGTCACCCCATAGATGTTGCGCGGCTCGGGCGACATCGCTTCCGTCAGCCATGCCGCCTTGCGCGCACCGCCCTTGAAGCCGTCGCGTATCGCCTGCGAGATCATCAATGAAGTCGTTGACGTGAAGACGAAGCGTTGCACGTTGGCCGCCACCGCCGCATCGAGCAAGTTCAGCGTGCCTTGCACGTTGGTGGCGACGAAATCGCTGTTGGCGTGGCTTTCTATGTCGGGCTTGTGCAGCGCGCCGCTGTGAATGATGGCTTCAGTTCGATTGTCCCTGACCGCTCGCATGACCAGATCGCGATCGGCGATCGAACCGACGATCCGCGTTTCGGCCGATGGAACGGGATCGAGGCCGGTGACGTCATGTCCAAGCCCGCGCAGCAGCGGCGCCAACGCGCTTCCCAGCCAACCCGACGATCCCGTGAGCAAGATTCGCATTCGTCACACCATGAATTTCGACCGTGACGCTGTTAAGCACGGATGACAGGCGCCAGCGACCCGGTAAGTTATGCACCAGACGGCAGCGGCGCCGTTCCAGAACAAAAAACAGGGAATCCTTTGATGAACCTTCGCCCCTTGCTTGCCGCCCTTGTTTTCCTCTGCTGCGTTTTGCCCGCCCTTGCCGATGGTCAAGTGCAGAAACTGATCACCACCGCCGACAAGGAGCGGCTCGACAAATATGGCGACATCCGCAAGGCGGCGCTCGCCGAGGCAAAGGCGGGCGACCCCGCCGAGGTCGAGCAACTCGACGCACTGCTGGCCAAGCCGCTGGCCGCCTTCTCCGACAAGGACCTCACCGGCAGCTGGCGGTGCCGCACGATCAAGGTCGGCGGGCTGAGCCCGCTCGTCATCTATGGCTGGTTCAAATGCAGAGTGACCGATGATGGCTCCGGCTGGCGGCTGGAAAAGATCAGTGGTTCGCAGCGCACCCGGGGCCGCTTCTTCGACGATGGCGACAAGCGCTCGATCTATCTTGGCTCCGGCTCCGTCAACGACGACCGGGCAAAGCCCTATGGCAGCGGCCCGCAAACCGACCAGGTCGGTTACGCTTTCCGCAACAGCGCCAAGGAATGGCGCATCGAATTCCCCGCGCCCTACTACGAATCGAAGCTCGACATCATGGAGTTCAAGCGCTGACCGGCATCTTCATGTCCTCGTAAGGCTTCCGGCACACCAAGGATTAACCCACCTGCCCTAAGGTCCCGGCCACATCAGCCGGTCCGTGGAGCATGGCAAGATCAATGGCAGCGTCGCAATCCAATCCGCGGCCGATTGTAGTCGTCACCGGTGGCGGCGCACACGTCTGGGCCATGATCAACGACCTCGCCGACCGCGTCGGCCCTGTCAGCGTCGTCCTCGAAATCCCTGAATCCAAAAAACAATTG
Organism: Mesorhizobium sp. B2-1-8; assembly: GCF_006442545.2. NCBI lineage: Bacteria > Pseudomonadati > Pseudomonadota > Alphaproteobacteria > Hyphomicrobiales > Phyllobacteriaceae > Mesorhizobium > Mesorhizobium sp. B2-1-8. Next base: position 3,480,896 of record NZ_CP083952.1, on the reverse strand, counting down.
CTGCGCGGCCGCGCCCGACGCCAGGGCTGGATCTCCGCCATGGGTCAGCTCGGCACGATGGTGCTGAGCAGGCTTGGCAAACGGCTTAATGTCAAACACGCCGCCCGGTTGATTGCCGAGGAGAAGCTTGAAACGGAACCGCGGCAAGGCCAGGTCATCGTCCATGTGGCATCCGCCAACAGCCAAGAATGCCTGCAGGCGATCGAGACGATCAAGCCCGGCGTCGTGCTGCTGAACGGCTGCCGGCTGATTTCCAGGGAGATGCTGGGCAAAATGCCTTGTCCGGTGCTGAACTATCATGCCGGCATCACGCCGAAATATCGCGGCATGAATGGCGGCTATTGGGCGTTGACGTCAGGCGATCCGCAGAATTTCGGCACGACCGTCCATCTGGTCGATGCAGGCGTCGACACCGGCGGTGTGCTGAAGCAGGCGCACAGCAAGCCGAAACAAGGCGACACCATCTCGAGCTATGCGCTGCGCCAGACGGCGTTTTCGCGCGATATCTGCGTCGAGGCGGTCAGCGACGCGCTGGCCGGGAAACTCGCAACGTTCGATCCAGGCCTGCCATCGAAACAGTGGTACCACCCGACGATCTGGTTCTACGTCTGGACAGGGCTGAGAACCGGCATCTGGTAACGCATCCAGCGTAGGAACAGCGCAAACTCCGCCGCCATTGCTGCTGCATCGACCCCGTCGCGACATGGGTCGCAAACGAATAAACCCACCTTTCATTTTACGACATCGAAATGCGTCGCTTTTGAATGCGCGCGCGTCGTCCCATAACAAGCAGCCTTACGACGCTTGCGGCAATGCTCGGAATATCGAGGAGCGAGAATTCATGGCCGATCTTATCGTCGTCTACTGGCGCGACATCCCTGCCCAGGTCATCGTCAGGAAAGGCCGGCAGAACGCCAAGCGCGAACTGCCCTTGCGCTTCACCGAGGCGATCGACATGTGCGCCATGCGCACCGGCGCCGGTGGCACCGACGACTATCTCGCCGAATGGCGCAAGGCCGATCCGGTTGCGGTCGGTGACGATCTCGAAGCCGAGGTCGAAAAGGCATTCCACGAACTCGACGCGAAATACGACCGCGAGCGGCTGGTCGCTCTGGTCAAGGCGGGCGGAAAAGAAAATGTCTGACGAGAACCCGGCGGTTACCCAGGCCACGCTGGTCAAGAAGGCAGCGCCGAAATCCGACTACAAGCCGGCCGACGTGTCGCCGCAGCGCCGCGTACAGCGCTCGTTCGCGGTGAGATTATGGTCTGTTCGGCACTCGCGATTGCTCGAATGGTTTTATGCCCGTTTTTCCGACGCCTTCCTGCTGCTGCACCCCTTGTGGAAGGGCATCGGTTATGGCCGCGTCGAAGCTCCCATCAAGTTCGTCGAAAAGCGCGTCAAGGGATTCATGTTCGACTGCCGCATGTGTGGTCAGTGCATCCTGTCCTCGACCGGCATGTCGTGCCCGATGAATTGCCCCAAGCAGTTGCGCAACGGCCCTTGCGGCGGCGTGCGCGCCAACGGCAATTGCGAGGTCGAGCCCAATATGCCCTGCGTCTGGGTCAAGGCCTGGGAAGGTTCGCAGAACATGGTCAATTCCGACAGGATCCTCACCGTGCAGAAGCCGGTCGATCAGTCGTTACGCGAAACCTCGGCCTGGCTGCGGGTAACCGCACAGGCGGCAGCGGCCCGTGAAGCCGCCGCTGCCGCGAAGACCGGAGCCTCCGCATGACCGGCCGCCAGCTCGACGAAAATCCGGCCGGCATCCATTTGCCGCTCGATCCCCTGCCCGGCCACACCTCTCGCGGCCGGCTGGAGCGCGTGCTCAGGCGTGGCGAGTTCGCGGTGACGACCGAGCTCAACCCGCCCGACAGCGCCGATCCCGAGGACGTCTACAACCGTGCGAAGATCTTCGACGGCTGGGTCGACGCCATCAACGCGGTCGATGCGTCCGGCGCCAATTGCCACATGTCCTCGGTCGGCATCTGCGCACTGCTGACCCGCATGGGCTATGCGCCGATCATGCAGATCGCCTGCCGCGACAAGAACCGCATCGCCATTCAGGGCGATGTGCTGGGGGGTGCCGCGATGGGCGTCGCCAACATGCTGTGCCTGACCGGCGACGGCGTGCAGGCCGGCGACCAGCCGGGTGCCAAGCCGGTGTTCGATCTCGATTCCATGTCGCTGCTGGAGACCTGCCGCATCATGCGTGACAACGGCAAGTTTTTGTCCGGCCGCAAGCTGACGACGCCGCCACAGCTGTTCCTGGGCGCTGCCGTCAATCCGTTCGCGCCGCCCTTCGACTTTCGCCCGATCCATCTCGGCAAGAAGATCGCCGCCGGCGCGCAGTTCGTGCAGACGCAGTATTGCTTCGACGTGCCGATGTTCAAAACCTTCATGCAGAAGGCCCGCGATCTCGGCCACACCGAAAAGGTGTTCATCCTGTGCGGCGTCGGCCCGCTCGCTTCCGCCAAGACGGCAAAATGGATCCGCTCCAACGTGCCCGGCATCCATATCCCCGACACCGTCATCAAGCGGCTGGAAGGCGCCCAGGACCAGAAGAAGGAAGGCAAGCAGCTCTGCACCGACATCATCAACGAGGTGAAGGAAATTCCCGGTGTCTCAGGCGTCCATGTGATGGCCTACCGCCAGGAAGAATATGTCGCCGAGATCGTCGACGAATCGGGCGTGCTGAAGGGCCGCCAGCCATGGAAGCGTGAGATCCGCCGCGACGACCAGATGGTCGCCGAACGGCTGGATCACATCCTGCACGACGAAATTACCGAAACCCAGGTGGATATGGTGAAGACCGCGCATTGAGAGCGCTGCGCGATCACCATTCGCTTGATCGACAAGAGATAACGATATAAAGAACTCTTTATATCACGACGGAGAGATTTCATGACCCGGACCATCGTCGCCTCGGCGACACGAGAAATCATCATCGGCTTCGACCAGCCCTTCTGCGTGATTGGCGAACGCATCAACCCGACCGGCCGCAAGAAGCTCGCCGCCGAGATGGTGGTTGGCAATTTCGAGACCGTCATCAAGGACGCGCTGGAGCAGGCCGCATGCGGCGCCACCATGCTCGACGTCAATGCCGGCGTCACCTCGGTCAACCCGAACGAAACCGAACCTGGCCTGCTGGTGCAGACGCTGGAGATCGTCCAGGGCCTGGTCGATCTGCCGCTCTCGATCGACAGCTCCGTCAGCGCCGCGATCGAGGCCGCGCTGAAGGTCGCCAAAGGCCGCCCGCTGGTCAACTCCGTCACCGGCGAGGAAGAAAAGCTCGAGGCCATCCTGCCGCTGGTCAAGAAGTACAACGTGCCCGTCGTCGCCATCTCCAACGACGAGACCGGCATTTCGATGGACCCGGATGTGCGCTTCGCCGTCGCCAAGAAGATCGTCGAGCGCTGCGCCGATTTCGGCATTCCGGCGCATGACGTCGTCGTCGACCCGCTGGTCATGCCGATCGGTGCGCTTGGCGATGCCGGACGCCAGGTGTTCGCGCTGCTGCGCCGCCTGCGCGAGGAACTCAAGGTAAACACCACCTGCGGCCTGTCGAACATCTCGTTCGGCCTGCCGCACCGCCATGGCATCAATGCCGCCTTCATCCCGATGGTGATCGGCGCCGGCATGACCTCGGCGATCATGAACCCGGTTCGGCCGCAGGAGATGGAAGCCGTGCGCGGCGCCAACGTGCTGAACGGCACCGACGAGAACTGCACCAAGTGGATCAAGACCTACAAGGATTACAAGCCGGCCGAAGGCGGCCACGCGGTGGCGGCGCCGACAGCGGTCAATGCACCGGGCGAAGGCGGCGGCAATGGCAGCCGGCGGCGCGGCGGTCGTGAAGCCCGGATGGGCCGGGGATAAGCGCGCAATCGTGAATTCACCTGCAAATATTACCGATCCGCTCGTGCTGTTCATGCCGTCAGGCAAGCGCGGGCGGTTCCCTGTCGGCACGCCGGTGCTCGACGCCGCGCGCCAGCTCGGCGTCTATGTCGAGAGCGTGTGCGGCGGACGCGCTACTTGCGGGCGCTGCCAGATCGAGGTGCAGGAAGGCAATTTCGCCAAGCACAAGATCACCTCCTCGAACGATCACATCTCGCCCAAGGGCCCCAAGGAAGAGCGCTACGAACGCGTGCGCGGCCTGCCCGAACGGCGCCGCCTCTCCTGCTCCGCCCAGATCCTCGGCGATCTCGTCATCGACGTGCCGCAGGATACCGTCATCAATGCGCAGACCATCCGCAAGGATGCAGACACCAGGGTGATCGCCCGCGATACCGCCATCCGCATGTGCTATGTCGAGATCGAAGAGCCCGACATGCACAATCCATCAGGCGATCTCGACCGGCTCAAGATCGCGCTGATGAAGGACTGGGGTTTTAAGAACCTCGAATTCGACTTCTATCTGCTGCCGCAGGTGCAAGGCATATTGCGCAAAGGCAACTGGACCGCGACAGCCGCCATCCACAAGGATGCCGACAGCGACATCGCGCGCGTCATCGCGCTGTGGCCTGGCCTCAAGAACGAGGCCTATGGCCTGGCCTGCGACATCGGCTCGACCACCATCGCCATGCATCTGGTGTCGCTGCTGTCGGGCCGCGTCGCCGCCTCGTCCGGAACGTCGAACCCGCAGATCCGCTTCGGCGAGGATCTGATGAGCCGCGTCTCCTATGTGATGATGAACCCCGATGGCCGCGAAGGCATGACGGTTGCCGTCCGCGAGGCGATCTCCGGCCTCGTCGACAAGGTCTGCGCGGAAGGCAATGTCCAGCGCAACGACATTCTGGATTCCGTCTTCGTCGGCAATCCGATCATGCATCACCTGTTCCTCGGCATCGATCCGACCGAGCTCGGCGGCGCTCCCTTCGCGCTCGCTGTCTCGGGCGCCGTGCGCATCAAGGCCTCCGACATAGGCCTCAAGCTCAACCAGGGCGCGCGCCTCTACATGCTGCCTTGCATTGCCGGCCATGTCGGCGCCGACGCGGCGGCGGTGACGCTGTCGGAAGGCCCGCATCGCCAGGATGAGATGATGCTGATCGTCGATGTCGGCACCAATGCCGAGATCGTACTCGGCAATCGCGCGCGTGTTGTCGCTGCCTCCTCGCCCACCGGTCCGGCCTTCGAAGGTGCCGAAATCTCCGGTGGCCAGCGGGCCGCGCCCGGCGCCATCGAGCGCGTGCGCATCGATCCCGACACGCTGGAGCCGAAATACCGCGTCATCGGCTCGGAACTGTGGTCCGACGAACCGGGCTTCCTCGATAGCGTGCAGGCGACCGGTGTCACCGGCATCTGCGGCTCTGGCATCATCGAGATCGTCGCCGAAATGTATCTCGCCGGCATCATCTCGGAGGATGGTGTCGTCGACGGATCGCTTGCCGCGCGCTCGCCGCGCGTCGTCGCCAACGGCCGCACCTTCTCCTATGTGCTGAAGGAAGGCGAACCCAAGATCACCATCACCCAGACCGACGTGCGCGCCATCCAGCTTGCCAAGGCGGCGCTCTATGCCGGCACCAAGCTGTTGATGGAAAAGCAGAACGCCGAGCATGTCGACCGCATCCATTTCGCTGGTGCCTTCGGCTCCTTCATCGATCCGAAATACGCCATGGTGCTCGGCCTTATCCCCGATTGCGATCTCGACAAGGTCTCGGCCGTCGGCAACGCCGCTGGTGCCGGTGCCCGCATGGCGCTGCTCAATCGCGGCTATCGCCGCGAGATCGAGGAGACGGTGAGCCAGATCGAGAAGATCGAGACCGCCCTGGAACCGAAATTCCAGGAGCATTTCGTCTACGCCATGGCGCTGCCCAACAAGGTCGATCCGTTCCCGAAACTGTCGGCGGCGGTGAAACTGCCGCCACGCAAGACGGTGAGCGAGGATGGCATCGCCGGAGATGCAGCACCGCGCCGACGCTCCCGCGAAGGCCATGCTGCTCGGCGCAGTCGCGACTGACGCTTCAGGCCATCGCGGTCGGATTCATGAGTCCCGTGCAAGTGGGGTCTCTCGTCCGAGCTTGGAGCCTTAGGGGCGCGAGGGGTGCAGCGCCCGGATGAGCGGCTTTTCGACGACCAGATAAAGCATCGCCGAGAACGCAAGGCTGAGAACGACGATCACTGCCGGCTGCAGTGCCGGCAGCATGCCGAGCCGCAAGGTGATGCCGGTCACCGCGACGCCCACCAGGGCGTGCCAAAGATAGATCGAATAGGAGGCCTCGCCGAGTAAGTTGAACAAGGCCACAGGCCTGAATGGCCGAGCACGTTCGGCAAAGACCGCGCCCGTCACGATCAGCATGGCCGGGATGCCCCAGCGCAGTACGCGCGGCATATCGGCATCCGCCACAGGGGTGACGGCAAGCAGAAGAAACCCGCCAACAAGCAGCGTCAGGGCCAGCGCAAACGAGAGCCGAACGTCCTGGACCCACAGGCGTCCGACAATGACGCCGGCCGCGAACTCGAGTACGATCGGGCTGGTGAAGGAGCGTGGATATCCGTCAGGCAAGACAAAATGCAGCGCGACGATGATGGTGAGAACGCCGACGAGCACGCTCAAACGCCATCGTTCGCCCAGAAGAAGAGTCAACGCGAAAACGAGATAGAACATCATCTCGTAACTCAGCGTCCAACCCTGGAGGACGATTGGGTGCAATGCGCCGTTTTCCCGAAGCGGCAAGAAGAACAGCGAGCGGCCGAGATTCAGCGGACTGAACAGATGATCGTAAAAAAACTGCGGCTTGATCAGCATGGCTGACGCAATCAGCAAGGTGACGATCCAGTAGAGCGGCACGATGCGGGTGATCCGGCGGCTGATGAAGCCCGCTGGATCCGCCGGGCGGCTCGCCGTCGTCACCCACATGATGAAACCGCTGATCACAAAGAAGATGTCGACCCCGGCGGCGCCGACCGAGAACGGGCCGCCGAACTGCTCGCTGACGTGGAAGCAGACCACGGCGCTCGCGGCCAACGCCCGCAGGTATTGAATACTATGGATACTCGGCACGATGACTCCCGGTCATGGTTTCCGTATTTGCGCTGCAGCGCACACTTCTTCTGCTGCACTGCACAATTACGGGCAGTTGCGGGGCGACTTGTCAACCACTTTCTGTTCGAGTCGCAGCGCACCACCGCGCGAGGACATGGAATTTTTCGGAGCCTGAAAACGGCTTCGGCGCCTCGGAAACTCATTTGTATGCAATGTTTCCAGATCAGGCGGATCTTGAAACGAACGCTCTATTTTCGCGAAATCTATCCGATACATGTCAGGCGCATCTACCCCGCATCGAACGGCGGCCGAAGATAGTCCTTGGCCAGCGCCGTTCATCAAGGGAGATGAAAATGTCGATGTTCGAAAATCTCGGCCGCTTCGGTGTGGCCATCAGGCAAACCCATGCCAGGAACAAGGCGATCCGCGCGCTGAACAGTCTTCCGGCGCATGTCCAGAAGGACATCGGCTGGCCGGCTTCACCACCGGCCGATCCGCAGGCCACGCTCGCCTCGCTGCTCCTGGGAACGACACGCTGATGACCTTCACCGAGAAATGCAAATTGCTCGGGCTCCGCCGGGGACCTCGTACGTCCCCGACGGCCAACAACCGGTTACGCGCGGCACTTCTGCCGCGCCATTGATCACACCAGCGTGTGGACAAGGCGCTGATCTTGACATCTTTGGCCAGGGCACGATCTTCAAAAGCGAAGGGGAATTCTCTTAGTCGGCTGCAGCCGAAGTCCGTGTATCCGCATGCCAAGTTTGAAAAGCCACGTCGTGTCCTTCGTGCTCAGGTACAGCCGCAAGCAGGCCTTTTCCAGCCCGGAAAACCTGCAGCGCTGGATCGCGGCCGCGCGCAAGACCGAGGATCACCATCCGCCGGCCGCGCTGCAGCAGCGTTACGACATCCAGACGCGCACCGTTGACGGTTTCCCGGTCTACGAAATCGCCCCCAGGGCTGGAGAGCACAAACGGATACTCTACCTGCATGGCGGCGCCTATGTCTTTGAGATTACGCCTTATCACTGGTATCTGATCGCCGACATGGCCGAGCGGCTGGGCTACGGCATCACCGTGCCGATCTATCCCATCGCCCCGGAACATGATTTCCACGCCATGTTCGGCATGGTCGGCGCCGTCTATCGCCAGATGCTCGACGAGACAGAGGCGGAAGACATCATCTTCATGGGCGATTCCGCGGGCGGCAACATGGCCGTGGTGCTGACCATGATGGCGGCGGAAGAGGGTTTGTCCGTACCCTCGCGTCATGTGCTGATTTCACCCGGGCTCGACGTCTCGCTCGCAAACCCCGAAGTGTTCGAGGCGGAGCGGAACGATCCATGGTTGGGCATTGCCGGTGGGCGGGAGGCAATCCGGCTCTATAGTGCCGGTATGGATCCGACCGACTGGCGCATCAGCCCGGTCTATGGCGAACTGTCGATATTGCCAAAGACATTGCTCCTGACGGGCTCCCGCGATCTTCTCACGCCCGACAATCTGATCTTTGCACAAAAAGCCCGCGCCGTCGGTGTCGAGGTGGAGTTGGTCTACGAGGAAGGCATGTTCCACGTTTGGCCGTTGATCGACATGCCGGAAGCGCGGCGTGCGCGCCAACACATCGTCGCTTTCCTGAGCGAGAGCCCCTCGCCGATCGTTCAAGGCACGGCGGCAAGGTTCAAAGCGCCCTCCGAAGAGGCGGCGGAGCAAGGCCTTCGGTCCGAGTATCCCGGATGATCAGAACTTGCCGGTTTCCCGAAACACCTCGAAGGTCGCGCGAATGTGGTCGGCGACGGCCTTGACCGGCGCGCTGGCGTCCGGCGCCACCACCATGGCAAGATTGTAAGTGCCGATATCGGGCATCCCGTCCTTCGGGCAGAGTTCGACCATGTCGTTGCCGAGGAACGATCTCGGCAGCGGCGCGACCGCAAGGTCTGCCATGATCGCGGCACGCTGGCCTGCGGTATGGGCACTCATGTAAGCGACGCGATAGTTGCGGCCCTCGCGGCCCAATGCTTCGAGCGCACCGGCCCGCCAGGCACAGCCTTCTTCCCACAATGACACCGGCAGCGGTTCGCGCAGATGCGCGCAGCCGCCCTTGGCGCCGGCCCACACGATCGGCTCGGTCAAGAGCACCTCGGCGCCGAGCGCGCTGGTCTTGTAGGAGTTGGTCAGAAGCGTGATGTCGAGCGCCCGGTCGTCCATGCGCCGACGCAGGTTGCTGCTCTGGTCGATGGTGACATCGACTGCAATCGAGGGATGCGACTGCGCGAAACGCTTCAGCACATGCGGCAGCACGCGCTCGCCATAGTCGTCAGGTGAGCCGAGCCGCACCACGCCGACAATGTCGGGGATGATGAACTTCGATACCACCTCGCGGTTGATCGACAAAAGCCGGCGGGCATAGCCGAGCAGCATTTCGCCGTCCGTGGTCAGCGTCACCGAACGCGCGTCGCGCGCGAACACCGAGCGGCCGAGAATGTCTTCCAGCTTTTTGATCTGCATGGAGACCGCCGACGGTGTGCGGAACACCGCATTGGCCGCGGTGGTGAAACTGCCGGTCTCGGCAATCGCCACGAAAGTGCGCAAAACATCGAGGTCGAGCAGCGGCAGCGGGTGATTGAGTGGAGCGTTCATGGCGATCAGCCTTCAATTTTTCTGATACAAAGCATCATTCCATTTCGTTTGATTGAACATCAGATCAGGAGCATAGTCAACTCCATCGAAGCAGTCTGCTGCCAGAAGCGGTCACGAAACGCCCACGTCGCAGACCTGCATTCGACGTGAAATGAAGCTGAAACAGACTGACGTAACGCATTGCCGGCGCATCCCGCGCCGCTGCAAAGGAGATCGAAATGTCTATCCTGTCCTCCCTCGGCCGCATCGCGACCGAATTCAACGCGGCCCGCGCCCGCTACCAGACCGAACGCGCCATCCGTTCCCTGCCGATCGAGTTGCAGAAGGACATCGGTTGGCCGGAAGCTTCCGATACCAAGACCGGCATTCGCAATGGCGTCGGATCCTGGGCTGGAGCAAAGTAAATCGTGTGTACCTCGTGCTGAAGGCCTGCCGCGCAACCCGCCCGGCAGGCCTTCTCTATTTTATTTGTATTCAAACGAATTCAGGAGCCATGCCGCCGCTGCATGGCGCATATGAGCAAGCCGCATGGCAGCTCGTCTTTGAAGCTAACCATCTGTAAATATTCGTAAATATTGAGCACACCACCTACACCCTGCCCAAATCTGTCGCATTCGGTGTCGCTTTTCATATCAAGCGCTTCGCTTTTGCGATTTAGTTTCTGCTTACACGAGCCTATATCACCGCCAGCAAACGAGCTGCCCCACTCCATCAAGCGAAGGCGACCCGTCTGAGCAACCGATTGGAGATGATCATGAAGCTTTTTGCCCGCCTCTTCGCACGCCGCGAAATGAACTTGACCACGGCTCTCGAGCGTCAGCGCCTTGCCAAGACCATGCCTGGCCAGACCGGCGCCATGGCTGCCGCGCGTCTCGGCTTCGTCGCCTGAACTGCGTAAAAAATAGAAAATACAAAGATATCTCCAGAGCCGTGCTCCCTGCCACGGCTTGAGAGTCGACTGCCGCCGCTTCGGTTCCGCCGAGGCGGCGTTTATCTCGTTGCGCTTCCATCGCCTTTTCACAACCTGGCGGTGGCCTAGTTTGAGCAGCACCGCGCGGCGATTGTCCATTTGCGACCCATGTCGCAAATTTAATCTTGCCAAAGCCGTCTAGCCAATTGACAGGAATGGTTTTTCCTGATGACGCTATGCTATTCGCGACATCCTGTTCGCGTCATGGCCAGATGAGGTTCCCCGTGAACGCCGTCAAGCATCCGATCAAGCGATCGTTTGTGTTCTTCCTTGTCCCCGATTTCACCATGATCGCTTTTGCGACCGCGCTAGACCCGTTGCGCTCCGCCAATCGGATGCTCGGCTACGAGGCCTACTGCTGGCGTCTCGCCAGCATCGACGGCAAACCCGTGCGCGCCTCGAACGGCGTGGAGTGTGCGGTCAACACCTCGCTCGAGGAGGAACGCAAGAAGATGGCAGGGCCGGATCGCCCCAACATGGCCATCGTCTGCAGCGGCATCAATGTCGAGCGCTACCAGAACAAGTCGGCCTTTGCCTGGCTGCGCGAGGAATACAACCGCGGCGTCGCCGTCGGCGGCCTGTGCACCGGTGCGCATATCCTCGCCGCCGCCGGGCTGTTGTCGAACAAGCGTTGCGCCATCCATTGGGAAAACCTGCCGGGCTTTTCCGAGGCCTTCCCGAAGGCCAATGTCTTTGCCGACCTGTTCGAGATCGACCAGAACATCTACACCTGCGCCGGCGGCACCGCCGCGCTCGACATGATGCTGAAGCTGATCGGCGACGATTTCGACGAGAACCTCGTCAACCGCGTGTGCGAGCAGGTGCTGACCGACCGTGTGCGCAGCCCGACCGACCGCCAGCGCCTGCCGCTGCGCGCCCGCCTCGGCGTGCAGAACTCGAAAGTGCTGACCATCATCGAACTGATGGAGGCCAATCTGTCCGAGCCGCTGTCGCTGATCGAGATCGCCGACCATGTCGACCTGTCGCGCCGCCAGATCGAGCGCCTGTTCCGCACCGAGATGGGCCGCTCCCCTGCCCGCTACTATCTCGAAATCCGCCTCGACCGCGCCCGCCATCTCTTGATCCAGTCGTCGCTGCCGGTGGTCGAAGTGGCGGTCGCCTGCGGCTTCGTCTCGGCCTCGCATTTCTCGAAATGCTACCGCGAGCTCTACGCCCGCTCGCCGCAGCAAGAGCGCGTAGACCGCAAGCAGTTGCTGGCGGCCTGATCCAAACCATACGCGCGGACGACCGAGCCGCGAGCGGTTAGTGCGCGTCTGCCGTTCGCATCGCTTCGACGCGGATGTCCTCGGTCAGCCGTGCCTTCAACGCCGAGAATTCCGGACTGGTCTTCAGCGTGTAGTGGCGCGGATGCGGCAGGTCGATGGCGACATCCGACTTGATGCGGCCGGGCCGCGCCGTCATCACGATGACCCGCGAGGCCATGAAGATCGCCTCCTCGATATCGTGGGTGACGAACAGCACCGTCTTCTTGCGCCGTTCCCATATGCCGAGCAGCAATTCCTGCATTAGCCCGCGCGTCTGGTTGTCGAGCGCCCCGAACGGCTCGTCCAGCAACAGGATTTCCGGATCGTTGGCCAGTGCCCGCGCTATCGCCGTGCGCTGCTGCATGCCGCCGGAAAGCTGCTTCGGCCAATGGTTCTCGAACCCCTTCAGCCCAACGAGATCGACATAGGAAGCGACGATCCCGTCCCGCTCCTCTTCGGCCATGCCACGTTCGCGTAGCCCGAAGGCGATGTTTTCGGCGACCGTCAGCCATGGGAAAAGCGTGTAGGACTGGAAGACCATGCCGCGATCCGGTCCCGGTCTCGTCACCGCCTTGCCATCAAGCAGAACGCGGCCTTCGCTTGGCGCCTCCAGGCCGGCGACGATCCTCAACAGCGTCGACTTTCCGCAACCGGACGGCCCCAGTATGGTGATGAAATCATTGGCCGCGACCGCCAGGTCGACCGGCATCAGCGCCCTGACCGGCTCTCCGCCGCGCACGCCGGCAAAAGTCCGGGAAACGCCCTCGATGAGAAGCTTGCTCACGCCAGGCTCCACGGAAAGAGCCAGCGGTTGAACGCCTTGAAAGCGAAATCGGACAACAGCCCGATCAGGCCGATGACGATGATGCCGAAGATGATCTGACCGGTCGCCAGCCGCGATTGGCTGTTGATGATCATGTAGCCGATGCCGGACGACGAACCGATCAGTTCGGCAACGATGACATAGGTCCAGGCCCAGCCGAGCACCAGCCGCAACGTCTCGGCGATCTCGGGCGCGTTGGCCGGCATGATCACCCGCCTGACGATGCCGTTGCTGGTCGAGCCCAGCGTATAGGCGGCCTCGACCAGGTCGCGCCGCGTGGAACCCACCTTGACGGCAATGATCAGGATGATCTGGAACACCGAGCCGACGAAGATGACGAGCAGTTTTTCCAGTTCGCCAATGCCGGCCCACAGGATGAGCAGCGGAATGAAGGCCGACGCCGGCAGATAGCGGGCGAAGGAGACGAAGGGCTCCAGAAACGCTTCCACCGGCTTCCAGGCGCCCATGGCGATGCCGAGCGGCACGGCGACGACCGAGGCCAGCACAAAGCCGCCGAAGACGCGCCAGATGGTGATCAGTATGTCGAGCCAGAAACGGTCCTCGACCAGCAGCCGCCAGCCGTCCCGCAGCATCGACAGCGGATCGGCGAGGAAGATGCGGTTGACGTGGCCGCCAAGCGTGATCCAGGCCCAGAAGGCCACGAACAGCACGAAGAAGGAAATGCCGAGCACTGTTCGCAGGCTCGGTGAGACAGGATGCAAGGGGCGCATCTTCGTCCTTTTTTAGCGGGAAGGCGGCGGCGCTCTGCGCCACCGCACGATGCCCAAGGGTTGAACCGTCAATTCGCCACGGCGCTGGTGTCGGCCAGCGTGGCGACGTCGGGCGCCTCCTTGATCAGCCCCATCTGCAGCAGCAGTGCACCCGCGGTCTTGGAAAAATCCTGGAATTCCTTGGTGAAGAACTGCTTGTTCTCAGCCTTGTCGGCCCATTTCAGGTACTTCGCCGAATCCTCGAATTCCTTGGCCGACTGTTTCACGTCGGCGCCCATGATCTCGTAGGATTTCTGCGGATCCTTCTTGATCATGTCGAGAGCATCGAAATAGCTGTCGGCAAGCGCCTTGGCGGCGTCAGGATTGGCCTTGAGGAATTCGGGCGTGCAGCCGACCGTGTCGAGAACCATCGGATAGTCGAGCGTGGTCGCCAGGATATGACCCTGGTCGGCCTTGTCGCGCACGGCCGAAAGGAACGGCTCATAGGTGACCGCCGCATCGTTCTGGCCGGCGAGGAAGGCTTGCGCCGCCGCGTCAGGCTCGAGATTGACGACCGTCACGTCCTTGGTCGACATGCCGTTTTTGTTCAGCACCCAGGCGAGCAGGAAATAGGGCGACGTGCCTGGCGCCGAGGAGGCGACGGTCTTGCCCTTGAGATCGGCGACGGTCTTGATGTCGTTGCGCGCGACGATGCCGTCGGCGCCATAGGATTTGTCGAGCTGGAAAATCTGCTTGGTGGCCACCCCGCTGGCGTTCCAGACCAGCCAGGTCTCGACCGTGGTGGCGGCGCATTGCAGGTCGCCGCTGGCGATGGCGAGCGGACGGCTGGCCTGCGGCACCTTCTTCAAGGTCACGTCGAGGCCATGCTTCTCGAACAGCCCTGTCTGCTTGGCCAGTGTCAGCGGCGCGAAGCCGGTCCATCCGCTGATGCCGATGGTAAGTGACGTGGCGGCCATCGCCGGCGCGGTCAAACCCGCGGCAAGCGTCAATGTCGCGGCAAAGACGGTTATCCTGTTCATGTCGGTTCCCCTTTTGTTTCTCTGGGGGAAATTGTTCACAGAGGCCGATGGGCTTGTCAATCGACAGGAACGTGTTTGCGTGGAAAGCAGCCCGGCAACCGGTTTCAGATTGTTCTACCTGGTGTCGGGCATCCAGTTGCGGTTGCGCCACATTTTCTCGCCGACCTGGCAGTCGGCGGCGGGTTTGTCCTGCGCCAGCACCACTGGCGGGTGATCCGCCTCCTCCGCCGCCCATTGGCGCGACGCCGGGCCGGCAAGCTCCAGCACCAGCTTGCGGCGGATGGCTTCGGGAAATTGCGTCCAGTCGTTGACCGGGATCATGAAGGCGCCGGCGCCGCCGATGACGCAGTCGCTGTAGTAGCGGTCGAGATCGTTGACGTCATAGACGCCGGAAAAGCCGCCTCGGGTCATCAGCGGCAGGCCGTTGATGACGATGCCTTGCCTGACCACGCCGTCGCGGGCGAGATTGACCGGCGCGCCCTGGTTGTTTGGCCCGTCGCCCGAAATGTCGATGACGCGCTTGGTTCCCTGGTAGCCGCTTTCGGCGAAAAGGTCGCTACCGAACTCCAGCGCACCGGAGATCGAGGTGCGCCGCGCGCTGTCGGGCGGCTGGGCCGAAAATTGCGCCACAACCCGCTCGGCGTCGGCCCGGCTTGCGATCACCGTCCACGGCACGATGACGCGTTGCCAGCTGGTACCGGCCCATTCGACATAGGTGACGGCGATCTTGCCATAGACGCCATCGGCGATCGCCTGCAGCACATTGTCATGCGTCAGCGCCGCTGCGTAGCCATGGCGCTGGATCTCAAGCTCATCCGCCGACATCGACAGCGAAACATCCACCGCCAGCACCAGCTCGACATCGACCGGCTCGTCCGCGCGGGACATTGGCGCCGGCCAGAGCATCAGTCCCAGTACGGCAGAGGCGGAAAACAGATGTCTTGCGCAGGGCAAACCAGACATTCCGCGAGGGTAAGCCAGAATCGCCCACCGAAAAAGAGAAAAGCCCGGCCTTTGCCGGGCTGATCCAATCTGTGCGCGCCCTGGCGTTGGGCGATCAGCTCCGCGGCTTCAGATTCTCCGGGTCGTAAAGCGGCTTGTAGCCGACGCTTGCCACCTCGACCGGATAGGTCTCGCCGAAATACTCGACCGCGAGCTTGCGGCCCTCCTGCGCATAGGCCCACGGCAGATAGGCGAGCGCGATGTTCTTGCCGATGGTCGGACCATAGGCGACCGATGTTGTGAAGGAGCGGCGGCCGAGTTCGTCGACCAGTGTTTCCCCGCTCTCGGGGTCCATCACCGGCATGATGCCGACGGGATAACGGGCAACACCCCTGGAATCCTTGTTCTCGGTCATCACCAACGTGCACAGCATGGCAGGCTGATGCGCGCGTTCGCGATACCCCACATGCTTGGCCTTGCCGCAGAAATCGTTCTCCTTGACCTTCGGTCGGGCGAGATCGGCTTCCAGCAGATTATACTCGGTCAGAAGGTCGGCGTTCTGCAGCCGCAGGCTCTTTTCCATCCGGCGGGTGTTGGCGTAGGTCTCGACGCCGAACGGCATGACGCCTGTCGAGCGCAGCGCGTCCCAGACGGCCAGACCGTCCTCGTAGCGCATATGAAGTTCCCAGCCCTGCTCGCCGACATAGGAGATGCGGAAGGCGGTGACATCCTTGCCGCCGATCCTGACCGGCTTGATGGCCGCGAATGGAAAATTCTCCGGCGAAAGCCCATCCGGGTTCTCGACCACCTTCTTCAAGGTCGTCCGCGCGTTCGGTCCCCAGATGCCGATGGTGACGTACTTCTCGGTCACATCGGTGATGGTGACGTCGAACCCTTTGTCCTGAGCCGTACGGCGCATGTACTGGAAGTCGCGCGGCCCGGCGTCGGCGCCGTCGATCAGCCGGCAGCGGTCCGCCATGCGGATCACGGTGAAGTCGGCGCGCACCATGCCTTCCTCATCGAGGAAGTGGGTGTAGATGCCCTTGCCGATGTTGTTGTCGCCGCCGATCTTGGCCGCGCACAGCCATTCCAGCAGCGCGACATGGTCGGGCCCTTCGAGGTCATACATCGAGAAATGCGAGAGATTGACGATGCCGCAATCCTCGCTCATCGCCAGATGCTCTGCGTTGGAGACGCGCCAGAAATGGCGGTTGTCCCATTCGTTCTCGCGCACCGGCACCCGGTTGCCATACTTCTCGAGCAGATGCTCGTTGGCGGCATAGCCATGCGCACGCTCCCAGCCGCCGAGCTCCATGAAATAGCCGCCGAGTTCCTTCTCGCGCTCCCAGAACGGCGAGCGCCTGATGTTGCGGGCCTTGGAGAAGGGTTCACGCGGATGCACCGCCGGATTGTATACCTTCATCGCCGTCTCGGTGCAGCGATCCCAGATGAACTGTTCCTTGGTCTGGTGCGGATAGAAGCGGGCATAGTCGATGGCGTGATGGTCGATCTCGGTGCGGCCGTCCGTCATCCAGTCGGCGATCAGCTTGCCCATGCCGGGGCCGTCCTTGACCCAGATGGCGACGGCATACCAAAGCCCCCTCACCTTCTGGCTTTCGCCCATGGATGGGCCGCCGTCGGCCGTCACCTGCAGCAGGCCGTTGAATGAATGGCTTTCGTTGTAGCCGAGTTCGCCCAGGATCGGCGTCAGTTCCATGGCGCGTTCGAGCGGCGCCAGGATCTGCTCCATGTCGAGATCGCGCTGCGACGGCGACAGCCGTGCCTGGTCCTTCTCCAGCAGATCGCGGGGGTGGCAAAGGCGCGGATTGGTCTCTTCGTAATAGCCCCATTCGATCTGGCCGCCCTCGGCGGTCTTGGGGTCGCCGGTGTCACGCATATAGGCCGAGTTGCCCTGGTCGCGCAGCAGCGGCCAGCCGATCTCCTTGCCGGTGCCGGCGAACTCGGTGTACGGGCCGAAGAAGGTCAGCGGATGGTCGATCGGCATGACCGGCAGGTCCTCGCCGACCATTTCGGCGATGAGCCGGCCCCAGATGCCGGCGCAGACGATGACGTAGTCGGCCTCGATCGTGCCGCGATCGGTCACCACGGCGCTGATGCGGCCGTCCTTGACGACAAGCGACTTCGCCGGCGTGTTGGCGAAGGATTTGAGCTTGCCGGAGGCTTCCGCCTGGTCGACCAGCTTGCCGGCAACGGTCTGCGAGCGCGGAATGACGAGACCGGCATCGGGATCCCAAAGACCGCCCTGCACCAGATCCTGTTCGATCAGTGGGAATTTTTCCTTGATCTCGGCGGGTTCGATCAGGCGTGCGCGCGTGCCGAAAGCCTTGGCCGAAGCGATCTTGCGCTTGATCTCGTCCATGCGGCTATCGTCGCCGACACGGGCGACTTCCAAGCCGCCGACGCGCGCATAATTACCCATCTTCTCGTAGAAATCGATGGAATAGAGCGTCGTCCAGCACGACAGGAAATCGTGGCTGGTGGTGTAGCAGAAGTCGGAAGCGTGCGCGGTCGAGCCGATGTCGGTCGGGATGCCCGACTTGTCGATCCCGACAATGTCGTCCCAACCGCGCTCGATCAGATGATGGGCGATCGATGCGCCGACAATGCCGCCGAGGCCTACGATGACGACCTTCGCCTTTTTCGGAAACTCTGCCATTGCCCGCGACTCCAGAATGCTGTTGCGGGCGGCTTCGGCGCCCGTTTGATCGGCGCACAATATGCAGGCGACGGGCACGGCGCTACCGCCTGTTTGCGACACGCCGCGGATGCGGCGCGACCCCTCCCAAATCAGGGAAAACAGCTACCCATCAGGCAAATGCCCAGACATCCTCGGCCTGGAAACCGACCTGGTAGCCCGCCGTCTTCAGCTTGACCACGACCTGACCGATCTCCAGGGCAGGCAGAGCACCGACCTCGACCTTGATCATGCCGGGACGATAGCGCTTGAGGTCGAGCTGCTCGAATACGATCCAGTCTGCGCCTTCGCAATCGACGAGGAAGGCATCGATATGGGTGATGCCATTGCGGTCAAGCAATGTCTGCAAGGTCTCCGATGGCACCTCGATGTCTTTCAGGTGCGGCGCGAACTTGTTGAAATTCGCGTCGGCCTCGCCCCAGGCATTCTTGCCCGACATCAGATTGGTGTCCGTGACCGACGAGCAGCCAATGAACTCGATCGGCAGCGTGCCGGCCTCGAGCGCGGCCGCGTCAAAGGTGTGGACGGTGATCGTACCTTTTGTCCTCGTCACTGCCACCGGTTCGATGACGAAGCGGTCCGTGTCGGGATAATTGGCGCGCAGCCGTTTCTGGTTGTACGGGATTGGCTCGACCAGCATGGCGCGGGCCGTTGGAATGCGGTGCAGCCACGGCGTCACGTCATCGAACAGCGCACCATCGCAGGCGCCCACATTGACCATCTGGAATGGCCGGCCGCTACCACCGAAGCGTGCCTCCAGCGCCGCTTTGGCGAGGAACTTGGTGCCGCGCAGCGATGGCCCGCGATCCAGCAGGCCGGCGGGAAGGCCAAGCGACAGGGCAATGCGCGCCAGGCTGGAAACTGAGCTCATGATTTGTCTCTTGGTATGACGTGCAAGGCGACGCGGTGCTGGCCGCGGGCGACCGCCGCCCACAGCGCCATGAAGGGCGATGCCAGCAGCAGGAAGGGCGGGACCAGATGCGGAAAATAGATGCGCGTGTCGTGGATCGGGAAGACGGTGAATTTGGCCAGCGCACCGAGCACCAGCGCCGCAAACAGGATACCGGCGCGGCGACCGAGCCCGAAGCCGGCACGGTTGGCCGCAAACCAGCCGGCCAGCGCCAGCACCGAGACCCCGACCCAGCTGTTCAGATTGACGGCGCGCAGCAGCGAGGCGGCAAACGCCCGGAGATAGGCGGTGATGGAAAAAGCCGGCTCGAACTCGTCCATGTTGTAGTGCTGTTCGATGCTGGAGAACCACAGATGCGGCCACCAGCCTGGATGATGCGCCCAATGCGAAATGGCGAAATAAGCGACCAGCGAGGCGGCGAAGCCCGCCAATGCGCCCCATGCCTTCTGCCGGAACACGACCAGCAGCACTGCGAAAACGGCAAGGAAAACAATGTTGTCAGGCCGCACCATGAAGGCAAGGAAGAGCAGGATCGCCGTCGCCGCCTCGCGGCCTCTAATATAGGCATAGAGCCCTCCGAGCAGCAGCGCCGACGTGAGCAGATCAGGCGTCGAGGCGCGCGCCGCATCGCCGAAATCGGCCATGATCAGGACCGCGCCGACCACCGGCGCCAACGCCAATGCCTTTTCCCCACGCAGCCAGAGCAATGTGATCGCGCCGAACAGCAGTACCGAAAACACCTGCACCAGCCGCATCGCCTCGATCGGCGACATTACGGAACCCAGCGTCGACAGGATCTCGGCATAGAGAAACTTGATCCGGTACATGCCGAGCAGCGAATGGAAGTCGGCGGCGTTCTGCGCCATGTGGCTGCGAAAACCGCCGCCATCGTCGGTCAGCGCCTTGTAGTCGCCGGCCGACACACCCGATTTGACGGTGTTGAAGGCATAGTCATGCAGCGCCTGCGCATCGGGATGGGCGCCCTCCTCGGCTATCGCGAGATAGGGCAGGATGTCCCAGTTGGCATCGGGCATTACCCAGGCCGTGAACGCCGTCAAAAGGATATAGAGCGCGAAGGCCGCCGCACCGATCGGAGCCGCCAGCCGTGCATAAGTCCGCTCGCCCCACGCCAGACCGGCTTCGGCGAACCGGTCGAGTGGATTTTGCGGAGCGGGCGACGTGGTCAGCATGTCTGATCAGCGAACGTTCAACGGACCTGGCTTTTCACGAAGTCCTTCACGATCGCCACGATGCCGCGTGACAGCAGGCTGTCGAAGGCGTCGACGAAACGGTCGACATGTTCGCGCTGGCAGATCAGCGGCGGCTCGAGCCGGATGACGTTGCGGTTGTATTCGGTGAAGGCGACGAGCACGTCATAGTCGCGCAAGAGCAGCGCGCCGACGAAGCCGGACAGCGAGCCTTTCAGCTTGTCGTCGAGCACGCTGACGATGGGGCGCAGCACCATCGGCAAGGTCTGCGAGAAGTCGTGGAACTCCAGGCCGATCATCAAACCCCTGCCACGCACGTCCTTGATGATCTTCGGATATTTTTCTTTCAGCGCCTGCAAGCGGGTCAGCAGATAGTCGCCGGTGATCGCGGCGTTGTCGATCAGCCCCTCGTCGTAAAGCACGTTGATGCCCTCGATCGCGGTGGCACATGCCTCGCCCATGCCGCCGAAGGTGGCCATGGCGTGGATCATCGCCGTTTTCGGCGTGCCATAGGCCTTCATGTAGATTTCGCGACGCGAAATCATCGCGCCGACCGCGGCCTTGCCGGCGCCCAGAGACTTGGCCAATGCCGTCACATCAGGCACGACGCCATAATGCTCGAAGGCATAGAAGCGGCCCGAGCGGCCATAACCGCACTGCACTTCGTCGGCGACCCACAGCACGCCATGCTGGTCGCACAGCGCGCGCAGCTTCTGCCAATATTGCGCTGGCGCCTGAATGATGCCTCCGCCGCCCTGGATGGTTTCCAGCACGATGACGCCGATCTCCGGATCGGAGCGGAACAGGCGCTCGACCGCCTCGATGTCGGCGAAGGGGATGCGGACCGTATTGTCGGCCATCTTGAAGTCGGCGCGGTAGAGCTGGCCATCGGTGATGCCCAGCACGCCCTTGGTCTTGCCGTGGAAGGAATTCTCGGCATAGGCAATCTTCGGCCGCTTCGGGCCGGCGGCGCGTTCGGCAAGCTTCACCGCCGCTTCCATTGCCTCCGAGCCGGACGAGCCCAAAAATACCATGTCGAGGTCGCCGGGCGAGCATTTGGCGATGTTATGCGCCAACGCGGCCGCATATTGCGACATGAAGGCGATGGCAATCTCCTGGCGCTTTTCTTCCTGGAATTTCTTCCTCGCTTCCAGAATGCGCGGATGGTTATGGCCGAAGGCCAGCGACCCGAAGCCGCCGAAGAAGTCGAGGATCTTGCGGCCATTCTGGTCGATGTAGAACATGCCCTCGGCACGCTCGATCTTGATCTTGTGGAAGCCGAGCAACTTCATGAAATGCAGCTGGCCGGGGTTCAGATGCGCCTTGAACAGGTCGGTCATCCGCGCCACGTCCATCGCCTTCGCCTGCTCGACGGAGATCAGGTCGGGCTTGGCGATGGTGGCGGGCGAAAGCGCCGGTGCGTCAACCAGGGTGCGCGCATTCGTCTGTTCCGGCTTGGCCATGATGGTCATTTCAATCTCCTGTCCGCGCCTACGACCAGCGTCGTGCGCCATAAAACTGTTTGGCTATCCGCTATTCGGCGGGCACATGTTTGGTGGCGACGGCGTGCCCGGCCTTCTTGGCACGGTATTCGCTGTAGGCGGCGATCAGCATGTCCTCGTCGCGATATTGCGGGACCCAGCCGAGTTGACGCTCGGCCTTGGACACGTCGAGCACGCATTCCTCGTCGGCGATCAGATATTGCTCGGGATCCATGATCGGCAGGTTGATGAGATCGAGCAGGTCGAGCGTGCGCTTGACCGCCCAGCCGGGCGTCGGGATCAGGATCGACTTCGAGCCGGCATGTCGGATCAGGTCGCCGAGCAATTTCTTCACCGGTGGCGGGTTGAGCGAGCCAAGATTATAGGCCTCGTTGGGCACACCGGCTTTCCATGCGGCGCATGCGGCCTCGGCGCAGTCGAACACCGAGATGAATTGATAGGGGTTTTTGCCGGAACCGATCATCGGCACCGGAAAACTCCAGTCGATCAGCTTGAACAGTTTTTCGAGAATGCCGAGCCGACCGGGCCCGATGATCAGGCGCGGACGAAACAGCGAGATCGACATACCGCGCTTGCGCCATTCGGCGGCCAGTTCCTCGGTCTTCTGCTTCGACCAGCCATATTCGCCGAGTGGCGCGACCGGGTGCTCCTCGGTCATAGGCCGGGTGACCGTGTGGCCGTAGATCATGTCGGTCGTATAGTGGACGAGCTTGGGGGCACCTGCCTTGTCCATGGCCTGCATGATGTGCTCGGCGCCATGGAAATTGACCGGGAAGAAGAAGTCATGCCGCTTGGCACGCACCTGGATCGGCGACAGCATCTTGGCCGACAGATTGTAGACCATGTCGTCGGCCTTCAGCCCGACGGCGGCGACCGACGCCGGATCGGTGACATCGCACTTGATAAAGCGGACATTGCGGTAATGCGCGAAGTCGTTGTTGACGATGTCGGCGACGACAACCTCTTCGCCATCGGCCGCGAGCTTCGGGGCAAGATGGCGGCCGACGAAGCCGTCACCGCCGAAAATCACATGTCTCATCGAACGATCTCGTTTGCTTGTATCTTGTCGGTGGTGATGGACGCGGTCTGGTCCTCATGCCCTCGCCCACTTTGCGCGATCAGCACCGTGCCGACGCAGATGCAGGCAATGCCGGCGATGCGCCAGCCATTGAGATCCTCGCGGAAGACGAAATAGGCGAAGATCGCGACGGCGACGTAAGCCAGGCTCAGGAACGGATAGGCGAAGGAGAGTTCGACCTTGGACAGCACATAAAGATGCGAGGCCATCGAAATGACGAAGGTGCACAGGCCAAGGAAGACCCAGGGGCTGAAGACGATCTGCAGCAGCTTGATCAGCGGATTGGTGTCCTCGAACGAAATCGGTCCGAGCGACATCATGCCTTGCTTCAGCATCAGCTGCGCAGCGGCATTGGTCATGACCGTAAAGAGAATGAAAAAGATATACTTCATTTCAGCCCGCCACCCTCGTGATGTTAGCTAATACAAACCTAAAAATATTTCGTGAACTCACAAGACTGTTTTGGGTAAACCTTGGTGTTAAGCATTCGGAAACCATGATTCATTCTAATTTTACCTATTCGGCCGCCTCGGCGCCGCGCCGCCGCAGTTCGACGCTCCCGGCCGTGCGCGCCCAGAAATCGGACATGAAGGCAGGGTCGCGCAACGCTTCCAGTCTCGGCCAGTCGGCGAAGGAGGCGGCGAAGGTCGCAGCGCCCATGCGCGCATCCTTGTAGGGGTTGACCGCGCCACCGGCCGCGATGGTCATGCGGTCGAGTTCGCCGAGCAGGGCAAGCGTCGCGGCTCCCTTGTTGGGGAAGTCCAGCGTCAGCGTGTAACCAGGCCTCGGGAACGACAGCAATGCCGGCGAGCGGACCGCGCCGAAGCGCTTCAAGACGGTGAGGAACGACCCCTGCCCGGCCTGCCGGGCAGCCGCGAGCAGTGCCGGCACGATCGTGCGGGCGGCCTCTTCCGGAACCACGCTCTGATGCTGGAACAGCCCCTTCGGTCCATAGAGCCTGTTCCAGTCGCGCACACCGTCGAGCGGGAAGAAGAAGCCCTGGTATTCGACCTGACGCGGCACGGCAGCCCGGCCCTTTTTCCACCTGTAGGCAGCGTTGAACGCGGTCAGGAATGGCCGGCCGAGCACGTTGAAAGGCGGCTGGAACGGCACGGAGAATTTCCCGCTCGCACGCACGGCCGCATGCGAGCCATGCTCGGCATGGTTGCCGGTAAACATCAGCCCGCGTCCGCTATTGCGGCCACCGGCAAGCTGGTCGATCCAGGCGACGGCATATTCATTGGCCTGGTCCGCCGCTTCGGCGAAGTCGAAATATTCGCCGAGATCGCGGAACCGCGTCGTCTTTTCCATGATGTCGAGCGACGGAACCCGCATCAGCCGGATCGAGGCCGACAGGATCAGGCCGGTGAGACCCATGCCGCCGATGGTCGCCCGAAACAGCCGCGGATTGTCAGTCGCCGAGCAGCGATAGCTGCGTCCATCCGACCGCAGCAGCGTAAAGCTTTCCACATGGCAACCGAAAGTGCCGCGCCGGTGATGGTTCTTGCCGTGGACATCGTTGGCAATGGCGCCGCCGAGCGTGACGAATTGTGTGCCGGGGACCACCGCCGGAAAGAAGCCGTGAGGCGCGGCATGTGCAATGACATCCGCGAGCAGCACACCGGCATCCGCTTCGAGCAGACCGCTCTCGGCGTTGAAGCCGCGAATGCGGTTCAAGGGCCGCATGTCGATGACCGTGCCGGCCTGGTTCTGACAGGAATCGCCGTAGGATCGGCCATTGCCATAGGCAAGCAGCGATGCTTGCCTCGCCTGGCCACCCTTCAGCAATGCAATGGCGTCATCGGCATGGATCGCCCTTGCCGCTGGCGGTGTGGCACGGCCGAAGCTCCGGAAGCGTTCGGCCATGCCTACCAGCCCCCGATGACCAGCAGCACGGCGCCGATCGCCACCACGATCTGGCTGCGCCAGTCGCTGATGATGAAGACGACCGGGTCGTCGTGCATTTCGTCGCGGCGCGCCAGGATCCAGACCCGCATGGTGAGATAGAGCACGATCGGCGCCAGCGGCCAGATCAGCCAGGGATGCGGATAGAGTTCGCGCACCGCGACGCTGTCCATGTAGAGCGCCAGCACCAGCGCCGAGGAGAAGGCCGAAGCCATGCCGGCCTGGGCGACGATCTCCTGATCTTCCGTGCGATAGCCGCGGCCGGCAATGCGTTCGCCTGGCGGTATGGCTGTGGTGCGCAGTTCGACGAAGCGCTTCACCAATGCCAGCGACAGGAAGAAGAAGATCGAAAAGGCGAGCAGCCAGAACGACACGTCGACGCCGGTCGCGGCCGCGCCGGCGAGCACGCGGATCGTATAGAGCCCGGCAAGCGTCAGCACGTCGACCAGAAGCATGCGCTTGAACGACAGCGAATAGGCCGTGGTTACGACCATATAGCCACCGAGCACCCCGAGGAATTCGATCGGCAGAAGGCAGCTGGTCCCGACGCCGATCGCCAGCAGCACCGCGATTGCGCCGAGGCCGAACGGGATCGAAAGTGCGCCGCTGGCAAACGGCCTGTTGCGCTTGGTGGGATGCTTGCGGTCGAGCGCAAGATCGAAGAAATCGTTGAGGATATAGATCGCCGACGCTACTGCGCTGAACGAGATGAACGCCAGCAAACATTGCCAGATCATGTTGGGATTGAAATATTCGTGCGACAGCATCATCGGCACGGCGATCAGGGAGTTCTTCAGCCACTGGTGGACGCGCAGCATCTTGACGATGGTCCGCAATGTCGGCTTCGGCGCCGGCATCGTTTCGGCGCCATGCGCCGCCTGCCAGCGCGCGGCATGACGGTCCGGCGCCACCACGATCGCGCTGCGCGCCGCGTCGAAGACCTGGAGGTCATGGCGGCTGTTGCCGGCATAGTCGAAACCGGCATCGCCATAGGCATCGAGGAGCGAGGCGCGCTTCTTGCCCGAAGTGAGATTGTCGAGGCCGTCAGTGGCCAGCACCCGATCGAAGATGCCGAGATGGACAGCAATGGCATCGGCGAACTTGCGCGGCGTGCCGGTCGCCAGAACGAGCTTGCGGCCTTCGGCGTGCTCGGCGCGGAGCCGGTCGAGCAGCGGCGCCCGATAGGGCAGCATCGCGGGGTCGATGTCGATGCGCTGGGCGATCGCCTGCTTCAGCCGCGCTGGCCCGCCGGCCGCCCAGAAAGGGACAAGGAAGAGATAGAGCGGGTTCTTCTTGAGGAGGATGAACAGTCCTTCCCACAAAAGGTCCGTCGCGATCAGCGTGCCGTCGAGATCGACCGCAAGCGGTATTGCGTTCCTGTCCGACCGCGCGTCCATGCCCGTCCTGCCCTGCCAGCGTGTGATCCGGAAACCGGAATCCCGTTGAGCGCCGTGTTTCGGCGTCTTGGACAGCGGTATAGCGGGGGATCGCCTAGCGAACGTTAAAACGCAGGGTTGCAAGCGGCTGCCGAGGCGGTATTTTCAGCGTCATTGTTAAACAACCGCTACCGGAAACGATAAAAGGCCGGACAAACGCCCGGCCTTTCCAATCATGCCGCAGAGACTACTTGATGCGGGCGACGCCGCCGGAAATCTCGACGGTTTCCGAACCGGTCAGAGCTTCGAGGTCACCGTTCGGCAAGGTGACGAAGCAGCCGTTCTGGCAGAACTCGACGGTTTCACCGCCGGCCAGCGCGAGCTCGGTCTTGCTGCCGCCCTCGGTCACGACCAGCGTGCGGGTCTCGGCGTCCTTGTTGACCGCGCTTGCGGCATGGGCCGAGCCGCTCACGGCGAGCATGGCCAGGGCAGCGACGAGAGACTTCCACATTTTGCAGTATCGGTGTTCCCACCGCCTCTGTTGCATTTCACAAGGCATTTTCGCCTTTGCATGGGAGCTTATATGAGATGGAAGCTGAACCGCAACTGAATGCCGCATTCATGCCGCAATTGGCCTTGGCGACGTGCAACCCTGAAATTCCAATCTAATCCGGATCGGGCTTGCGTGTCCTGCGGCCCGATTTGGCTTGACGCTTCGCCTCGGCTTCGGCTTGCGCTTTGGCCTCCTGCTGCTCCGCGAAATCGGCCTCGATCTTGTCGTCATCGGTCGGCCAAGCCACGTGCTTCTTGGCCTCGACGACCGCGCGCGGCGTGGAAGGGATTTCGATGTGCTGGTCGACGAATTTCTCCAGCACGGTGAAGCGGACGTCGTTCTGCACGACGTTGCCGTTCGTCACATCGGCCAGGAACAGACGAATCTCGAATTCGAGCGCGGCGGGTCCGAAATTGGAAAACAGCACGAACGGCTCGGGGTTCTTCAGCACCAGCGGATGGCTGCGCGCGATATCCAGCAGGACGGCGTGAACCTGCTTGACGTCGCTGCCATAGGCGACGCCAACCTTGATGTCGATGCGGCCGAGCTTGTTGCGGTGCGTCCAGTTGCCGACGGCATTGTTGATCAGGTTCGAATTGGGCAGGATCACCGACTGCCGCTGGAAAGTCTCGATCTCGGTGGCGCGCACGCTGATCTTCTTGACCGTACCGCTGACGTCGCCGGCCACGATCCAGTCGCCGACCTTGAACGGGCGTTCGGCCAAAAGGATCAGGCCGGAGACGAAATTGGACACCACATTCTGCAGACCAAAGCCGATACCGAGGGAAAGCGCACCCGCGACGAGCGCCAGGCTGGAGAGGTCGATGCCGGCCGCCGAAATACCGACCAGCGCGGCGAGCGCAACGCCGGCATAGCCCACTGCCAGCCGGATCGAGTTGCGGACCCCGGTATCGACCTTGCCGCGCGCCATGACCGAGCCGTCCAGCCAGCCCTGGAACCAGCGCGTCAGGAAATAACCGATGACGAAGACGACAATGCCCGACAGGATGCCGGTGACCGAAATCGTCACCGAACCGATGTTGATTCCGGTTGCGAGCTTGTATGCCCACGCTTCGATATCGCCGGGCTGGAAGCCCCACATCATAAGGATCAACGGCAGGAACACCAGCACGATCATCACGTTGATGGCGATGCTGACGACAAGGCCGAACTGGTCGAGTGCGGTCTCCTCGTAGCTGGAATTGGCCGACAGCCAGCGCCCGACCGAGGTATTGGCGAAAGCACCCTCCTCGCCGATCGCCCTAGCCGACAGAAAGCCGATATAGGCGGTGATCAAGGCTGTGCCTGTGACCACGACCTGCAAGGAGACAAAGAGCGCAAGGCCGATATAGCCAAGCAAGGCGGCTATGATGGTGAACAGGCCAAGGGTTAGCGACAGGTAACGCAGCCATGCGGGCCAAGGCCGCCAGCTACCGTCGCGCGCCTTGAACGGCCGCAGCATCGCCATCAGGATCAGGATGATGCCGACGACGATGGTGGCGACGAAGCTGCGCGCGATCGTCAGTGACAGGGGCGACCCCATCTTGTCATTGATCACCGAGAGGAAGGTGTTGAAGCTGATGACCACGGCCATGGCTGTGGCCAAGCGGACCAGCCAACGCGCCGGCCCGGTCTCGACCGGGATCAGACGCCAGTTCGGCAGCCGCGGCGAAAGGGCTGCGTTTGTCAGCCGGTTGACGCAGAACACCACTCCGACGACCATCGCAAGGGCATTGAGGAAGAGCCCGATATCGCCGCGCAAGACATTGTAATAATTGAAGAAGAAGATCGTTGATCCGAGAAAGGCGCCGACTGCAAGCGTCGGCAGTAGGGTCGACCAGAAGGCCACCGAAAGGCGAGTGAGATAGGACGGGTCCTCGTTGGTAGGATCGGCTTCGAAAACCCGTCCGAACAGGCGCCTGCCGCCGACCAGCAGCACCAGCGCCAGGCCGAGCGCCACGAATGTTGCCGCCAGGATGGCCTGGAACTTGAACCTGAAGGCGAAGCTCAGCCAGGATGACACTGCCTTGTAGAAATTGCCGAACTCTTCCCGGGCATCGGAAAAGACCTGCGGGCTCAAGGCGTCCGAGAGCACATAGCGCTTGGTCAAAAGATTGCGGAAAAGCGCGCTGCGCATGTTGCCGATCTTGTCGATCAGCCCGCTGATACGGATCGACAAGGCCTGAGCCTGCGAGATGACCGCGTTGATCTCCGCCTTTTCGGACGTCAGCGCCTGGCGTTCGCCGCTGACGATGTCGGGCTCCGCCGGTTGGCCGGTGGCAGGTGCCGGCCCGAGCTGTTCGAGCCGGCTGTTGATTTCGCCCAGGCGTGTCCGGAACGCCAGCGCGCTGGTCAGCGATTGCCGTGACAATTCCTCGAGTTGCAGGCGGATATCGACGAGGTTGCTGTCGTCCTCGCCATCCTGTTGTATCTGCTTCTCGAAATTGTCGGCCTTGGTCGTCAGGCCCTGGATGATCTTCTGCTGGTCGGCGACCAGTCCCGCGGGCGCCTGGCCAACGCCTTGCGCCGCCGCCTCGAACGACAGCGGCGCCGAAACGACAAGCGCCAGGACCAATATGAGGCGAAGCAATCGAAAAAACATGATGGATCGGCGACTCGCGGGCGGCAAAGGCATTCAAAAGCCTGTCCCTTGATAAAGACGGCCATATCATGGGGCAAGCCACCGCGACCGATCGCACACATCAAGCGTCGGCCAGTCGAAAGGCGATGGCGCAATATTGGCTTTCTATCAGCCCCCTGCTCTATAGTCTGCCGCATCGCCCGCAACGGACACCTTACACATGGCAGAGTACTCGGCCCTTTCGCTGCTCGCGAACGCGTTCAAGGGAAACAAGGACTGGAAGCCGGCCTGGCGCAAGCCGGATCCGAAGGCATCCTACGACGTCATCATCATCGGCGGCGGCGGTCACGGCCTGGCGACGGCCTACTATCTGGCCAAGGAGCACGGCATCACCAATGTCGCGGTGCTGGAAAAAGGCTGGCTCGGCTCCGGCAATGTCGGCCGCAACACCACGGCCGTTCGCTCGAACTATCTCCTGCCCGCCAACACCCGCTTCTACGAACATTCGATGAAGCTGTGGGAAAACCTGTCACACGAACTCAACTACAACGTCATGTTCTCGCAGCGCGGCTGCCTGAACCTGGCGCACACGCCGGCTCAGTTCGACGACTATGCAAGGCGCGGCAATGCCATGCGCCATCTCGGCGTCGATGCGGAATTGATGACGCCGGCCGAGATCAAGCGCCTGATCCCGGCGCTCGACATCTCCAGCGATGCACGCTTTCCTGTCGTCGGCGGCCTGATGCAGCGGCGCGCCGGCACCGCCAGGCACGACGCGGTCGCCTGGGGCTATGCGCGCGGCGCCGACCGGCGCGGCGTCGACATCGTCGAGAATTGCGAGGTCACCGGCTTCCTGCGCGACGGCGACCGCGTCACCGGCGTTACCACCTCGCGCGGCGATATCAGGGCCAAGAAGGTAGCGGTCGCGGTGGCCGGCAGCACCGGCCGCGTCATGCAACTGGCCGGTGTCGAGACGATGCCGATCGAAAGCCATGTGCTGCAGGCCTTCGTCACCGAATCACTGAAACCCTTCATCGACACGGTCGTGACCTTCGGCATGGGCCATTTCTACATGTCGCAGTCCGACAAGGGCGGCCTTGTCTATGGCGGCGACATCGACGGCTACAACAGCTACGCCCAGCGCGGCAACCTGCCCATCGTCGACGAGGTGATGAGCGAGATGCTCGCGCTTTTCCCGGGCCTTGCGCGTGTGCGCATGCTGCGCTCCTGGGGCGGCGTCTGCGACATGTCGATGGACGGCTCGCCGATCATCACCATGGGGCCCCTGCCCGGCATGTATCTCAATTGCGGCTGGTGCTATGGCGGCTTCAAGGCGACGCCTGCTTCCGGCTGGTGCTTTGCCTGGACCATCGCCAAGGACCAACCGCACGATTTCAACGCCCCTTTCACGCTCGACCGCTTCCATCGAGGCCTGGTGATCGACGACAAGGGCCAGGGCGCGAATCCGCGGCTTCATTAGGAACATTCCGTGCTGATCACTTGCCCCTATTGCGGCCCACGCGACGTCATCGAGTTCACCTATCAGGGTGACGGCAACCGCGAACGTCCCGATCCTGCCTCGCAGAATTTCGAGGCCTGGAACGCCTATGTCTACGACCGGCTGAACCCGGCCGGCGACCACAACGAGATCTGGCAGCATTCCGGCGGCTGCCGGGCTCACCTGAGGGTTGTGCGCAACACGCTGACGCATGAGATTTCCAGTGTCGCCTTCGTGCGCGGTGATCACAGCTCGGCCGCGCGCCGCAAGGCGGAGGACAAGCCATGAGCCCGCGCCGCACCGACACCGGCGGCCGCATAGACCGGCTGAAGACCATCCGCTTCACGTTCGACGGCGTTGCCTATACCGGGCATGGCGGCGACACGCTGGCATCCGCCCTGCTGGCCAGCGGCGTCACGCTGTTCGGGCGTTCTTTCAAATACCACCGCCCGCGCGGCCTGCTGAGCGCAGGCGTCGAGGAGCCCAACGCGCTGGTAACGGTGCTGAAGGGCGAAGTGCGCGAGCCCAACATTCCGGCAACCATGGTCGAGATCCATGACGGGCTGATCGCCGTCAGCCAGAACCGTTTTCCCTCGCTCACCTGGGACATCCATGCCGTCAACCAGCTCGGCGGCAAGCTGCTGTCGGCCGGCTTCTACTACAAGACCTTCATGGGACCGGTTGTCGGCCCGCTGAAAGGCACGCGCTTCTGGATGTTCTGCGAACACTTCATCCGCCGAGCCGCCGGCCTCGGCAGCGCCGGATCGGCAAAGGACCCGGCCCGCTATGAGCGCATGAACGCCTTTTGCGACGTTCTGGTGGTCGGCTCCGGCCCGGCCGGCCTGATGGCCGCCAAGACCGCCGCGGATCAAGGCGCCCGCGTCATGCTGGCCGATCTCGAGCCGCGTTTCGGCGGGTCGGCCAACTGGTCCGGCGAAACCATCGATGGCGCGCCCGCCGCTGATTGGGTGCGGCGCACCGTCGCCCAGCTCGAGGCGCGGGACAATGTCCGGCTTCTGCCGCGCACCACGGTCTGGGGTTACTACGACAGCAACACGCTTGCCGCGCTCGAGCGGGTCAGCGACCACAAGGCGCAGCCCGCCAAGGGTGAGCCGCGCCATCGATACTGGGCGATCCGCGCCGGATCCGTCGTGCTGGCCACCGGCGCCTTCGAAAGGCCGCTGGTGTTTCCGGGCAATGACAGGCCCGGCGTCATGCTGGCGCATGCGGCGGAGCGCTACGCCAACGAATTCGGCGTGCTGCCGGGGCAGCGGGTCGTCGTGTTCACCAACAATGACAGCGCCTACCGGTCGGCGTTGGCGCTGAAGCAGGCAGGTGCGGCGATCGTTGCCATCGTCGACGTGCGCCCGCAACCGTCCGCCGAGATGAGCGCCCTGGCCGGCGAAGCCGAGGCGGAATTGCTTTCCGGCCATGCGGTGGTCGCCACGGAAGGTGGCAAGGCCTTGTCCGGCCTCAAGGTTCAGCGGTTCGACAGGGTCGCCGGTGCGCTGAGCGGCGATGCACGCAGCGTCCATGCCGATTGCCTGCTGATGTCGGGCGGCTGGTCGCCGACCATCCATCTGGCCAGCCAGGCCGGCGCCAGGGCGGAATGGAATGAGGCGCTGCAAGCCTTCCTACCGCCGATGCCGACGCAGAAATGGGTAGGCGCCGGCGCCTTCAACGGCCATTTCATGACCCTTGAAGCAATATTGGACGGCCGCAACGCAGGTCTCACCGCGGTCGGGGCGACGGTTGCGCCGATGGCGTACCCGGATATCGAATCCTTGCCTTGTGACCCCTGTCCCGCGCCCGTGTTCGAGATCAAGGGCAGCGGCAAGAGCTTTGTCGACTTCCAGCATGACGTCACGGCGGAGGATGTCCGCCTGGCGCATCGCGAAGGCTTCGTCTCTGTCGAGCACCTGAAGCGCTACACCACGCTCGGCATGGCCACCGACCAAGGCAAGAGCTCCAACGTTCCCGGCCTCGCCATCATGGCGGAAGCGCTCGGCAGGCCGATCCCGGAAGTCGGCACGACGCGCTTCCGACCGCCCTTCGCGCCGGTGTCGATCGGCTCGCTGGCAGCCGAACGTTTCGGCGACCTCAAGCCCGAACGGCTGACGCCGATGCATGACTGGCATGTCGACAATGGCGCGACCATGTATTCGGCCGGCCTCTGGTACCGGCCGATGATCTACGGCCACGCGGGCGAAACCGTCGAACAGGCCTATGTGCGCGAAGCCAAGGCGACGCGCGAAAGTGCGGGCATCGTCGATGTCTCGACGCTGGGCAAGATCGCCGTGCAAGGCCCCGACGCCGCCGCGTTCCTCGACCGTGTCTACACCAACATGTTCTCGACGCTCGCCGTCGGCAAGGCACGCTATGGGCTGATGCTGCGCGAGGACGGCTTCGCCTTCGACGACGGCACCACCTGGCGGCTCGGCGAACAGGATTTCCTGATGACCACCACCACGGCCAATGCCGGCAAGGTGATGCAGCATCTGGAATATTTCCTCGACGTGATCTGGCCGGAACTCAAGGTCCACGTCACCTCGGTGACCGACGAATGGGCGGGAGCCGCGATCGGCGGCCCGAAAGCGAGGCAGATTCTCGCAGCCTGTGTCACCGGCACTGCTGTCGACAATGCGACGCTGCCCTTCATGGGCATCGTGCATGGCGAGATCTCAGGCGTGCCGGTGATGATTTGCCGGTTATCCTTCTCCGGTGAAATGGCCTTCGAGGTCTATTGTGGCGCCGGCCACGGCACCCACGTCTGGGAAGCGTTGATCGAGGCTGGCAAGCCGCTGGGACTGGTCACCTACGGCCTCGAGGCGCTGGGCACGATGCGCATCGAGAAGGGCCATGTCACCGGCGCCGAGATCGACGGCCGCACCACGGCGCGCGACCTGCATCTCGACTGGATGCTGTCGAAGAAGAAGCCGTTCATCGGCTCGGCGATGATGGACCGGGAAGGTCTCGTCGCGTCCGAGCGGCTGGAACTGGTCGGCCTCATCGCGCTCGACAACCGGCCGCTCAATGGCGGCGCGCACATTGTCGAGGAAGTCGACGAAGCCAATCCGCACGGCTCGATCGGGCACATCACCGCCTGCTGCTATTCGCCGGCGCTCGGCAAGCATATCGCGCTGGCACTGGTCAAGGGCGGCAAGGCCAGGCACGGCACGCGTGCCCATGTCTCCGATCCCTTACGCAACCGCTTCGGGCCCGTGGAGATCGTCTCCAACCACTTCTACGATCCGGAAGGGACCCGCATGCATGGCTGAGCGTCAATCGCCTCTCGAGCCGGAATTCCATGTCGGCTCACACGGCAATTTCGAGCATGGCGTCGAGATCCTGCTCACCGAAACCAGGCCGGGCTCGATCGTGCAACTCGCGGCATGGCCTGGCGAGGAGAAGAAACTGATCGCGGCCATCCACGCTGTCACCGGGCTTGCGCTGCCCGACGGCGCCGGCGGCGGCTCGAGCGACGGCGTGAAATCGGTGTTCGGCTTCGCACCGGGAAAGTTCACGGTAGCAGATGAGGCCGAAGGACTGGCCGCGGCCTTCGCCGAGCCGGTGACGCCCGCCATCGGCACGGTGACGGACCTGTCGCATGGCCGCACCGCCATCCGCATCGCCGGGCCGAAAGCCGAATGGGTGCTGTCGAAATTCTTCGCCATCGACTTCGCCCTGCCCGCCTTTCCGGTCGGCGCCGGCCGCTCGACAACGCACCACGATGTCTTCGCCCAGATCCAGCGCACCGGCACCGACCAATTCGACATCTATGTCTTCCGCTCCTTCGCCCGCTCGTTCTGGAAGGCGCTTTGCCACGCCAGCGAGGAAGTCGGCTACGAGGTGCAGTAGGCAGCCTGCCCTTAGAGCCGCTGCCTCTGGCCTCAATGCCGGCCGGTTCTGCCGCTAGAGAATCCCGCCTTGGGCGCCCATGATGGAAAACGTGGCCGCCCAACCGGTCCAAGGGATGAAAGTCCCGTCTCAGAGTCGGCATATTTGGTTCGAACATCCCCATGACCGCTGAACTATCAGCCGGCGCCACCGATCGCGCCGATGTGCCGGCAAGAGCGATGCTCCTGCTGCCGCTGACGGTCGCCTGCGGCGTGTTCATGACCAGCCTCGACCAGAATGTCGTGGTGACGGCGCTGCCGGGCATCAGTGAAAGCCTTGGCCGTCCGCCAAGCCAGCTCGGCCTGCTGATCACCGTCTACGTCGCGAGCCTGATCATCTCGATGCCGCTTGGCGGCTGGGCCGCCGATCGTTTCGGCCTGCGCAACGTCTATTGCTTCGCCTTGCTGGTGTTTGCCGCTTCATCGGCCCTGTGCGGGCTGTCGAACGACATCTGGACACTCGTCGGCGCCCGCGCGCTGCAGGGCTTCGGCGGTGCGCTGATGGGCACGCTCGGCCAAGTCGTCATCCTGTCGACCTTCCCTCGTAGCCGGACCTTGAAGATCAACATGTATATCTCGCTGGCCGGCCAGTCCGGGCCGCTGGTCGGTCCGCTCGTCGGCGGCGCGCTGACCACCTACATCTCCTGGCGCTGGATCTTCTTCATCAACGTGCCGTTCGCGCTCGCGGCGGCAATCCTTGCCGCCTCACTGTTCCCGACAATGACCAAGCCGGTGCGCACGCGGTTCGATTTTCCAGGCTTTTTGCTGGTCGGCAGCGGCATGGTGCTGCTGGTCTTCGGCATGGATTCCCTGGCGGCGAAAGACGCCGCCGGCAGCATGATCGCGGCCGAGCTCGTACTGGCGCTCATCATCCTGACGGCCGCCTCCTTCTATTGTCTGCGTGTGCGCAATCCCCTGCTCGATCTCAAGCTCCTGCGCATCCGCACCTTCCGCATCTCCTTCCTCACCGGCGGCGGGCTGGACACGATCGGTCTCAGCTCCGTCGTCTTCCTGCTGCCGCTGATGTTCCAGCTCGGCTTCGGCATGAGCGCGGTGCAGGCGGGATCGCTGACCTTCGTGGCAGCGGTCGGCTCGGTAGGTATGCGTGTCTTCATGCCACGCCTTCTCAACCGCTTCGGTTTTCGCCGCGTGCTGGTCTTCAACACGCCCGTTGTTGCCGCCATGGTCGCGGGCTTCGCCTTGATGGAAGCAACGACGCCGATCTGGATCACGCTCACCTACATCTTCGTCTTTGGCGTCTTTCGCTCGGTGCAATGGGCTTCGACCGGCAACCTCGCCTATTCCGACATCGCGCCCGAACAGCTCGCCCGCTTCAGTGCGCTCTACTACATCCTCTGGCAGTTGGCGGTCGCGATCAGCGTCGGCCTTGCGGCTGCGATGCTGTCGTTTCTCGCCGGCGGCGGGCCGGCCGTCGCCGGCGATTTCCGGATCCTGTTCGTGATCGAAGGCGTCATCACGCTCTGCGCCCTGCTCGCCTATCTCAAGCTGACGCCGCAGGACGGCGCCCATGTCAGCGGTCACGGCGCGCAAATGAATACGGAATAGCGGGCCTGCGGCGGACGAAACCTACTCGCTGAACGTCACCCATTCCTCGAGCGGCTCACGATCGGTGCGGAAGGCGTTCTCGGGCTTGGAAGTGTCTTCATAGCCGAGCGCCATGCCGCAGACGACGATCTCCTCGTCGGGAATGTCGAGCACCGGCCGGATCTGCCGGTGGTAGGGCGCGAAGGCCGCCTGCGGACATGTATGCAGACCCCTGCCCCGCGCCGCGACCATGATGTTTTGCAGGAACATGCCGTAATCGATCCACGAACCCTGGTTGAGCCGGCGGTCGATGGTGAAGATCATGCCGACCGGCGCGTCGAAGAAGACGAAGTTGCGGTCATGCTGGGCACGCATCTTGTCGACTTCCCGGCGGCCTATGCCGAGCGCGCCGTAGAGGCCGAACCCGTTGGCACGGCGGCGGGTGAGATACGGTTCGAAGAACTGGGTCGGATAATAGCGATATTCGTCCCAGTCGGCTTTTTCCGCGCGGATGCCGGAATTCATGATGGCATCCGTGATCCGCTGCTTGGTCCCGCCCTTGGTGACGTAGACCCGCCAGGGCTGCATGTTGGTGCCGGAGGGAGCGCGCGCCGCGACAGCCAGTATGTCACGGATCGTCTCGTCGTCGATCATGTCGGGCAGAAATGCGCGCACCGAACGGCGCGACATGATCGCATCGTCGACGATCTCGGCATCAACCGCGATTCGAGCCTTCTTTCCCAGCATGGGCCGTCCCTTAGCCATGTTCTCGATCGGACGTCCCCACTCGCCGCTCGCGGCGGAGCCTTTGCATGAACCGTCAAAATCCTGCAAGCAAATCTTGAGCAGTGGTGAAAATCTACTTGATTTTTTCATGAGCTTCATTTCTCATGAAATTCGACTGTAATTTTTCATGAAGTGAGCGATTTGGTCTCCCCTACCGCACGAACATTACAGGGACCTGACGAGCGAGTCCTGGCCGGCGATATCAGGGCCTTGCGCCGGGTGCGAGGGCTGACGCTTGCCGAGATCGCGCTGCAACTCGGCCGTTCGGTCGGCTGGGTCAGCCAGGTCGAGCGCGGACTGTCGACGCCGTCGCTCAGCGACCTCAGGGCTTTCGCCGATTTGTTCGGCGTGCCGATCAGCCTGTTCTTCAGCCATGACGTGCCCGTGGAAAGCGAGCGCGGCGTGGTGGTGCGCGCCGGCAAGCGCCGCACCCTTGGCACCAGCGAATCCGGCCTTGTGGAGGAGCTTCTGTCACCGGACCTCGGTGGTAGCTTCGAGATGGTGCGGTCAGTCTTCGCGCCTGGCGCGGAGTTGAAGAACGAGGCCCGCCGCCCGACCGAGGAGGCTGGATACATCGTGTCCGGGCAGTTCGACATCGAAATAGCCGGGGTCTGGCACCGGCTCGGCGAAGGCGACTCCTTCCGCTTCGAAGGCAAGCCTTACCGCTGGCGCAACCCGGGTAGCGAGCCGGCGGTCGTAATCTGGGTGGTTTCGCCACCCGTCTATTGAATGCATGGCACCTAAAACCGTGCAGCGGTTTTGGGAAAAGGACGTGCATCAAACAAAGATAGAAGCGCGACGCGCTCGAAGATTGGGAGAAGAACATGGCGGGTTTGCCGAGCACGGCGCGCGTGGTGATCATCGGAGGTGGCGTTGTCGGCACCTCTTCGCTCTATCATCTGGCCAAGGCCGGCTGGACCGACTGCGTGCTCCTGGAAAAGAACGAGCTGACCTCGGGCTCGACGTGGCATGCCGCCGGCAATGTGCCGACCTTCTCTTCGTCGTGGTCGCTGATGAACATGCAGCGCTATTCGACCGAGCTTTATCGTGGTCTCGCCGACGCGGTCGACTATCCCATGAACTATCATGTCACCGGTTCGCTCAGGCTCGCCCACACAAACGAGCGCATGCAGGAATTCCAGCGCGCCAAGGGCATGGGCACCTACCAGGGCATGGACATAGACGTGGTCGGGCTCGACGAGATCAAGCGCCGCTACCCCTTCCTTGAAACGCATGAGTTGAAGGGCGCGCTCTACGATCCGAGCGACGGCGACATCGACCCGGCGCAGTTGACGCAGGCGCTGGCCAAGGGCGCGCGCGACATGGGCGCCAGGATCATCCGCTTCTGCCCCGTCACCGGCGTGCGGCGCGAGAAGGACGAGTGGGTGGTCGTAACGGCGCAAGGCGAGATCCGTTGCGAGATCGTCGTCAATGCGGCCGGTTACCGTGCCGCCGAAGTCGGCAGGATGTTCGGCCGCGAAGTGCCGATGATGGTGATGAGCCACCAGTACATATTGTTCGAGGAAATCCCCGAACTTGCCGCCTGGTCGAAGGAACAGGGCAAGAAGCTGCCGCTGCTGCGCGACGTCGACACCTCATACTATTTGCGCCAGGAAAAGGCCGGCATGAATCTTGGTCCCTATGAGCGCAATTGCCGCGCGCATTGGGCAACCCACGACGATCCCATGCCGGACGACTTTTCCTTCCAGCTCTTCCCCGACGATCTCGATCGGCTGGAGCATTATCTGGCCGATGCGGTCGCGCGCGTCCCGATCCTGGGCACCGCCGGCCTCTCCAAGGTCATCAACGGCCCGATCCCTTATGCGCCGGACGGCAATCCGCTGATCGGGCCGATGCCGGGCGTTCCCAATGCCTTCGAGGCTTGCGTCTTCACCTTCGGCATCGCCCAGGGCGGCGGCGCCGGCAAGGTGCTGGCCGAATGGGTGACGCAAGGCCAGACCGAATGGGACATGTGGTCGTGCGATCCGCGCCGCTTTACCTCTTTCGCCTCAGCACCGGATTATTGCGTGGCCAAGGGCATGGAAATCTATGGCAATGAATACGCCATCCAGTTCCCGCGTCACGCCTGGCCGGAAGGACGTGACAGGAAACTGTCGCCGATCCACGATCGCATCAAGACGTTCGGCGCCCGCTTCGATGCCTATAATGGCTGGGAACGCGCCACCTGGTACGCGCAGGACGGCGACGACGTCTCCGAGAAAGCGACGCTGACCTTCCGCCGCGAAGGGCCCTGGCAGCAACGCGTCCGCGAAGAGTGCCTGGCGGTCCGCGACGCCGCCGGCATCCTCGACCTGCCCGGCTTCTCGCGCTTCAACCTCGAGGGTCCAGGTGCCGCCGAATGGTTGAGCCGGCAAGTGACCGGCCTGGTGCCGAAGCCGGGCCGCATCGGCCTCGTCTATTTCTCCGACGACAAGGGCCGCATCGTCACCGAAATGTCGGTGGTACGCCATGGCGAAGAGTCCATGACGCTGATCACCGCGGCGGTGGCGCAGTGGCATGACTTCGAATGGCTGAAATCGCACATGCCTGGGGATGCCGCGTTCAAGCTGATCGACCGGACGGAGGAATTCTCCACGCAGATCCTGGCCGGTCCCAATTCGCGCAAAATCCTTGCCGATGTCTGTGAGGCCGACCTGACCTTGCCATGGCTGACGCACCAGGAGACCAGGATCTCCGGTCGCTGGGCCAAGCTGGTCCGCGTCTCCTTTGCCGGCGAGCTCGGCTGGGAGATCCACACCAGGGTCGACGACACCGCGGCAATCTTCGACGCGATCTGCGCCGCCGGGCAAAATCATGGGCTGAAGCCATTCGGCATGTACGCACTGGATTCGCTGCGTCTGGAAAAGGGCTACCGCACCTGGAAGGGCGACCTGTCGACGGACTACTCGGTCCTGCAGGGCGGGCTCGAGCGCTTCGTCAAATGGGAAAAGCCCGACTTCCGTGGCAAGGCGGCCCTCCAGAACGAGAAACAGCAAGGCGTGAAGAAGCGCTTCGTCACGCTGGTGATCGAAAATCCCGGCGATTGCGACGCGCCTTACATGTCGACGCTCTGGCATGACGGCCAGATCGTCGGCGAGACGACCTCGGGCGGCTGGGGCCATCGCATCGACAAGTCGATCGCGCTCGGCATGCTGCGCGCCGACCTGAGCGAACCCGGTACCGCCGTCGAGGTCGAGATCTTCGGCGACCGCTTCAAGGCAGTCGTGCAGCAGGACGAGCCCTTGTGGGATCCCAGGAACGAAAGACTGCGCGCATGAAGCCGGTTATCCTCACCGATGGCGGCATGGGTCAGGAGTTGGTGCGGCGCAGCAAGTCCGAGCCGACGCCGCTGTGGTCGGCCAGGGTGCTGATCGACGAACCGGACCTCGTGCGCGGCTTGCATGCCGAATTCATCCGCGCCGGCGCCCGCGTCATCACCATAAACACCTATTCGGCGACGCCGGAACGGCTGGCGCGCGAAGGTGCGGAAGACCTGTTCAAGCCATTGCAGAAGCGTGGCATCGACCTCGCCAGGCAAGCGCGCGACGAAGCCGGTGAGGCGGCGATCGCCGGCTGCCTGTCACCGCTTTTCGGCAGCTACGCGCCGGCGCTGACCATCTCCTATCAGGACACGCTCGACATCTACCGCCGTATCGTCGCCGAGCAGGCTGATGGCGTCGACCTGTTCCTGTGCGAGACCATGGCGTCGGCCGAAGAGGCACGCGCAGCGGTCACCGCCGCATCGGAAAGCGGCAAGCCTGTCTGGGTGTCATGGACCCTGGCCGACCACGGCACGCCGCGCTTGCGCAGTGGCGAGACGATTGCTTCGGCGGCGGAGGCGCTCGGAAATCTGCCGGTGGCGGCGCGGCTGCTCAACTGCTGCCGCCCGGAAGCGATCGCGGCGGCCTTGCCGGAACTGATCGAGCTCGGCGGCCCGGTCGGCGCCTATGCCAATGGCTTCACCTCCACCGAAGCGCTCAAGCATGGCGGCACGGTGGATGTACTGCATGCCCGCCACGACCTCGGTCCGGATGCCTACGCCGACCAGGCTGTCGGCTGGGTCGAAGCCGGTGCGGACATCGTCGGCGGTTGCTGCGAGGTCGGTCCTGCCCATATCGCCGCCTTGCGCGACCGGCTGCAACAGGACGGCTACGCCATCTCGGGAGTCTCACATGCCTAAACCATCATCGCGCATCACCGGCATCGTGCCATCGGGCAAGGACGGCTGGGAGGTTCATTTCGCCGCCTGGAGCCGCAAGGAAGCCGGCGAGGACATCATCATGCTGTCGGCCGGCGACCATGATTTCGACACGCCGTCGGAAACGATCGAAGCCTGCGTTGCCGCGGTTCGCGGCAGCAACCATCACTACACGCCGCTCCCCGGCCTGCCACGCCTGCGCAAGGCGATGGCGGCGGCCTCCAGCGCCTGCACCGGCGTCGAGACGATGCCGGAAGAGGTCATCGCCACATCGGGCGGCCAGGCCGCACTCTACGCGGCCGTGCAGGCTGTTCTCGACCCGGGCGACCACGCCATCGTCGTCGCCCCCTACTATGCCACCTATCCCAACACCTTCAGTGCGGCGGGTGCCAGTTTCACCGTGGTCGAGACACCGGCCGAGGATGGGTTCCAACCCCGCACCGACATGATCCGCGCGGCACTCAAGCCCAACACGCGCGCCATCCTGATCAACACGCCGAACAACCCGACCGGCGCTGTCTATTCGCGCGAGCGCCTGGAACAGCTGGCCGAAATCTGCCGCGAGCACGATCTCTGGCTGCTGTCGGACGAGGTCTACTGGACGCTGGGCGGCGGCGAGCATGTCTCACCGCGCTCGCTGCCCGGCATGGCCGAGCGCACGCTGGTTATCAATTCCATGTCCAAGAGCCATGGCATGACCGGCTGGCGCATGGGCTGGCTGACCGGTCCGGAGAAAATGATCACACTGCTGATCAACCTCAACCTGGTGACGACCTACGGCCTGCCGGCCTTCATTTCGATCGCTTGCACCGAGGCGCTGGAGCAAAACTATGGCGTCAAGGACATCGCCGAACGCTACGCCGCACGCCGCACCGTCCTGCTCGATGCGGTACGCGGCATGAACGAT
The DNA here is from genome assembly GCF_006442545.2 of Mesorhizobium sp. B2-1-8. NCBI lineage: Bacteria > Pseudomonadati > Pseudomonadota > Alphaproteobacteria > Hyphomicrobiales > Phyllobacteriaceae > Mesorhizobium > Mesorhizobium sp. B2-1-8. The sequence goes on along the minus strand of NZ_CP083952.1, from coordinate 3,438,868 downwards.
GTCACCGTGCGCGGTTCCGAAGGCGGCATGTATGTCATGCTCGACATATCGGATGTCGAACCCGATGACGAGAAATTCGCCTTCGCCTTCCTCGACAAGGAGAAGGTCGGCGTCATGCCGGGCTCGAGTTTCGGCGAAGCCGCGGCCGGCCATATCCGCATCAGCCTGTGCCAGCCCGAGCCGGTACTGCGGGAAGCAGCCGCCCGGCTGCGCCGTTTTGTTTCCAGCTATCGCCGCGAGGCCGCATGACCGCCAGGACCATTCCCACCAAAGCGCGGGCCGTCATCATTGGCGGCGGCGTCTCCGGCTGCTCGGTCGCCTACCACCTGGCCAAGCTCGGCTGGACCGACATCGTGCTTTTGGAGCGCAAACAGCTGACCTCGGGCACGACGTGGCACGCCGCCGGGCTGATCGGACAGTTGCGCGGTTCGCAGAACATGACAAGGCTGGCGAAATACTCGGCCGATCTCTACGTCAAGCTGGAAGCCGAGACCGAGGTCGGCACCGGCATGCGCCAGGTCGGCTCGATCACCGTGGCGCTGACCGAGGAGCGCAAGCACGAGATCTACCGGCAGGCGTCGCTGGCCCGCGCCTTCGACGTCGACGTGCGTGAGATTTCTCCCAACGAAGTCAAGGAGATGTACCCGCACGTCAACGTCTCCGACGTGATCGGCGCCGTGCATCTGCCGCTCGACGGCCAGTGCGACCCGGCCAACATCGCCATGGCGCTGGCCAAGGGTGCGCGTCAGCGCGGCGCCACCATCGCCGAGAATGTGAAGGTCACCAAGGTCCATACGAAAAATGGCCGCGTCTCCGGCGTGTCCTGGGCGCAAGGCGAAGAGCAAGGCACGATCGAGGCCGACATCGTGGTCAACTGCGCCGGCATGTGGGCGCGCGACCTCGGCGCACAAAATGGCGTTAACATCCCGCTGCACGCCTGCGAGCACTTCTATCTCGTCACCGAGCCGATCCCCGGCCTCGGCCGCCTGCCGGTGCTGCGCGTGCCGGACGAGTGCGCCTACTACAAGGAAGACGCTGGCAAGATGATGCTCGGTGCCTTCGAACCGGTGGCAAAGCCATGGGGCATGGACGGCATCCGCGAGGATTTCTGCTTCGACCAGTTGCCCGAGGACATGGACCATTTCGAACCGATCCTCGAAATGGGCGTCAATCGGATGCCGATGCTGGCCACCGCCGGCATCCACACCTTCTTCAACGGCCCGGAAAGTTTCACCCCCGACGACCGCTACTATCTTGGCGAGGCGCCGGAGCTGCGTGGTTACTGGATGGCTACGGGCTACAATTCGATCGGCATCGTCTCGTCCGGCGGCGCCGGCATGGCGCTGGCGCAGTGGATCAACGATGGCGAAGCGCCGTTCGACCTCTGGGAAGTGGACATCCGCCGCACCCAGCCGTTCCAGAAGAACCGCCGCTATCTCAAGGAGCGCGTTTCCGAAACGCTCGGCCTGCTCTATGCCGACCACTTTCCCTATCGCCAGATGGCGACGTCGCGTGGCGTGCGCCGCTCGCCCCTGCATGAGCATCTGAAGGCGCGCGGCGCCGTGTTCGGCGAAGTCGCCGGCTGGGAGCGCGCCAACTGGTTCGCGCGCGAAGGCCAGGAGCGCGAATATCGCTATTCCTGGAAGCGGCAGAACTGGTTCTACAACCAGCGTGAAGAACATCTGGCCGTCCGCAACAAGGTCGGCCTGTTCGACATGACTTCGTTCGGCAAGATCCGCGTCGAGGGCCGCGATGCCTGCGCCTTCCTGCAAAGACTCTGCGCCAACGACATGGATGTGGCGCCGGGCAAGATCGTCTACACCCAGATGCTCAACCAGCGCGGCGGCATCGAGAGCGACCTCACCGTGTCGCGGCTTTCAGCAACGGCCTTCTTAGCCGTTGTGCCAGGCGCGACACTGCAGCGCGACCTCGCCTGGCTGCGCCGGCATGTTGGCGAGCAGTTCGTCGTCGTCACGGACATAACCGCCGCTGAAGCCGTGCTTTGCCTGATGGGTCCGGATGCGCGAAAACTGATCCAGAAGGTCAGCCCGAACGACTTCTCCAACGAGAACAATCCCTTCGGCACCTTCCAGGAGATCGAGATTGGCATGGGCCTCGCTCGGGCGCACCGCGTCACCTATGTCGGCGAACTCGGCTGGGAGCTTTATGTCTCGACCGACCAGGCGGCGCACGTCTTCGAGGCCATCGACGAGGCCGGCGCCGATGTAGGCTTGAGGCTCTGTGGCCTGCACACGCTGGATTCCTGCCGCATCGAAAAGGCTTTCCGTCATTTCGGCCATGACATCACCGATGAAGACAACGTGCTGGAAGCGGGCCTCGGCTTCGCGGTGAAGACGGCCAAGGGCGATTTCATCGGCCGCGATGCCGTGCTGCGGAAGAAAGAGGCCGGATTGAACCGCCGTCTCGTCCAGTTCCGCCTGAAGGACCCGCAGCCGTTGCTCTTCCACAACGAGGCGATCCTGCGCGATGGCAAGATCGTCGGTCCGGTCACTTCGGGCAACTATGGTCATCATCTCGGCGGCGCGATCGGGCTGGGCTATGTGCCATGCAAGGGCGAGAGCGAAGCGGATGTGCTGGGTTCGACCTACGAAATCGAGATCGCCGGCGAACGGTTTGCCGCCGAAGCATCGCTGAAGCCGATGTATGATCCGAAGGCGGAACGGACGAAGATGTAGCGCCTCTTACCCTTCTCCCCGTTCTACGGGGAGAAGGTGGCCCGAAGGGCCGGATGAGGGGCGGCGCCGAGTTGGCAAGGCTAGCGCTGCCCCTCATCTGCCTGCCGGCATCTTCTCCCCGTAGAACGGGGAGAAGGACGCTAATTTCGCCGCCTAAAACCGCTCCAGCTTCGCCCGCACCTTCACCAGAAACGCCGCCCTCGTCGCCGGCGTCGAGGCATCCATCAAATAATGCGCCAGGAAGAATGTCTTGCAGCGTCTGGCGCACAGCGCCCGCATGCCGCGCAGCAAGGTCTTGCGTCCGGGTTGGCCGACGACGACGCTCCACCAGGTGGGGGCGCCGCAGGTGGTGATGACGCCGACCTTGGTCACATGCGTCATCAGCGACCTGATACCGCCCTTGCCCACTGGGAGCTTGAAGGCGATGTCGGTCGCCCACACCCGGTCGAGCCAGCCTTTCAGCATCGCCGGCAGCCCATACCACCAGGTCGGATAGACGAACAGGATCGCCTCGGCCCAGCTGAGCAGCTCGAAATGCGGTTTCAGCGCCGGATCCTGCGGCGCCTGATTGTTATAGCTGCGCCGCTCCTCGCAGCTCATCACCGGGTTGAATTTTTCGGCATAGAGGTCCAGCAGCCGCACGTCCCAGCCTCGTCGTGTCAGCACATCCACGGCGGTGTCGCGGATCGCGGCGCAAAAGCTCTCCGGCACCGGATGGCAATAGACGACAAGCGCACGCATCAAAATGCATCCATGCTGGCCGCGACCTTCGCCGTGAAGGACTTCCGCGTCTCGTCGGTCGACAGGTTCATCGAATAGTGGGCGAGATAGGAGACCGGAGCGCCAGGCTTGATCGTGGCGCGCAGCATGCGCTTCACAACCTTGCGTGGCGGGTCGCCCATCAGCATGGCGCGGAATCGGCTGCCACCATAGGTGGTGACAGCCGTCAGCTTGCGGATGTTGTGTAGCGTCGGCTGCACTTTGCCATCGACAAGCTTGAACGACACGCCGGGCAGGAAGACGCGGTCGAAAAACCCTTTCAGGATCGCCGGATAGCCGTAGTTCCACACCGGAAACGACAGCACCAGAGCCTCAGCTGCCTGTAGCCTCTGAATGTAGCCGGTAACCGCATCGCCTGCTCCACGCTGGTCGTGATAGCCGAGCCGCTCGGCCCGCGTCAGCCGCGGGTCGAAGTCCTCGGTATAGAGGTCGCAGTCATCGACCGTATGGCCCGCCGTCGTCAGCCGCTCGACGATCATCCGGTGCAGGCCGGCATTGAAGCTGGTCTCGACCGGATGGGCGTAGAGGACGAGGATGTTCATGGAAGGACATCCCGCAAGTCAGCGCGAGGCGCCCCCCTCTGCCCTGCCGGGCATCTCCCCCTCAAGGGGGGAGATTGGCAGGTTCGACGTCCCCAATCCATTTCGGCGTTGGTAATTGGCGAAAGCCCAAGCGACATCCAATCTCCCCCCTTGAGGGGGAGATGGCCGGCAGGCCAGAGGGGGGTGGCTTGGCGCCAACGCTTCATGGATCAGCTTGCCCTCTGCAGCCCCTTGAACAGAAAGGTCCGGCCGGAACGATAATCGTAGTCCGGGTTTTCCCAGGCGATCATCTTGCCGGGGTTGAGCAGGCCTTGCGGGTCGGTCTCGCGCTTGAAGGCCAGTTGCACCGCGTCGGTCTGCTTCATACCGCCCTCTTCCAGCGTGTAGCGGTGTGGGTTGAAGATCGGGCAGCCATTTTCCTCATGCAGGCGGATGATCTCGTCGAGCCGCGCCTCGGTGGTGAACTTGACCAGCGGCAGGCCGAAGCAGGTGATGTTGCCGTCCAGCCGCACGAATTCGAGATGCGAAAACACTTCGCCGGGAAACATCGCATCCATTTTCTCGACCAGCGCCAGCTGGTTGGGAAAGGGATAGAGCGACTGCAGGTAGGTGATGGCGGGATCGACCCGCAGCGCCCTGAGCGTGGTATGGTTCCATGCCAGTTCATAGGCCGGCGGCAGGCCCTTTTTCTCTTCCGGCGCAGCAAGAGCGGCGTTGAAGATCACTTCGCCCCCGGCGCGTCGCGTAAAGGCAAGGAACGCGTCCAGCCCATGCTGCGCCACCATGACGACGCATATGCTTTGCCCTTCCCGGAAGAATTTCTGGTGCCGCTTGAAGTAGAGCTGCGGCACGGGCGCTGCGATCGGCGTGATCAGCTTGGTCAGGATGCCGTCCTGGCAGGCCAGCGCGTTACCATAGCGGGCCGCATCCATGAAGGCGTCGAAGCCGACGATGACGTCGATCCACTCATAGGCTGCCGTCAGCGGCATCTCGACTTCCGAGATAATGCCGTTGGTGCCATAGGCATGGGTCACCTTGTGCAGGTCTTCGCCGGTGAGTTCGAGCGTTTTCGGCTCGGCCTCCATCGTCACCACGCGCAGCCGCAGCACATTGCCGAAATCACGCAATCCGCCGAAATTGATCGAGCCGACGCCGCCAGAGCCGCCGGCGATGAAGCCGCCGATCGAGGCGGTGTTGTAGGTTGAGGGCGACAGCCGCAGTTCCTGTCCGGAATGCGCCCGTGTCGCCTTGTCGATGTCGGCCAGCACCGCGCCCGGACCAGTCACCACGCGGCCCGGGGCGATTGACTTGATCTCGTTCATCTCGGCAAGGTTCAGCACCACCCCGCCCGACAGCGGCATCGCCTGGCCGTAATTGCCGGTGCCGCTGCCGCGCGGCGTCACCGGCACGCCATGGCGATGACAGGCGGTAAGCACGCGGATCAGTTCGGCTTCGGTCTTCGGCGTCACGATGAGGTCACCGGTGACATGGTCGAGCTGCTGTTTCAGCACCGGGCTGTACCAGTAGAAGTCGCGGCTCTTCTGCTGCACGATGGCCGGATTGTCGTCGAGTTTTATCCCGTCCAGATCGCTTTTGAGCGCCGAAACATCCATCATTCCACCATCAGCCCGTCGAGTTCGGCATAGTCGGGCAATTGCCGGTCGATCGCGCGTCCGGCGCGCACGACGATGCGATCCGATTCGGGTCGCGACAGCAATTCCGTCCAGCTTCGACCTTTGAACAGGACGAAGTCGGCATCGCCTCCGGCGGCAAGCGTGCCGAAGCCATCGAGCCGCATCACCTTGGCCGGCGTTGCGGTGACCGCCTGCGGCCAGTCGGCGACCGGATGGTCGAAATGCAGGATGCGCGTCGCCATGCGGTAGACCTCCAGCATGTCGAGATCGCCATAGGCGTAGAACGGGTCGCGCGTGTTGTCGGAAGCGACGGCCACTGGAATGCCCCTCGCCTTCATCTCGTGCAGCAGCGTCACGCCACGCCAGCGCGGTGTGGTTTGGTCAGCGCGACGGTCCTGCAAATAGAGATTGCACATCGGCAGCGATACGATTGCCAGCCTGGCTTTCGCCACTTTGTCGAGCGTGTCCAGCACCTCGAGATCGGGCTGCCGTGCCAGCGAGCAGCAATGGCCGACGAGGATTTTTCCCTCGAATCCGTTCCACAGGGCTGCTTCGGCGATCTTCTTCAGCGAGATCGCGGCGACATCGTCGGTCTCGTCGGCGTGAAAATCGAGGTCGAGTCCGTGCTTGATGGCCTGCGCGAAGACGTGGTCGAGCAGTTCTTCCAGGTCCGGCACCATATAGGTGACGACGCCGAGCACACCCTTGGCGGCGGCCACCCTTTTGGCCAGCCTGTCGAACCATTTCTTGTCGCGCACGCCCTCGATGCCGAGCAGGCAGGCACCCTGCAATTCGATGCGGCCGCGCCATGCCTCGCGCATCGTCTCGAACACCGGCCAGGAGATTTCCTCCTGCGGCGCGACGCTGTCGATATGAGTCCTGAGCGCCCTGGTGCCATGCGCGTAGGCCGAGCGCAGCGAGAAGTCCATGCGGCGCGCGACGTCCTCGGCGCTCCAGCGCGCCACGCGGTCGGCGCCGGTGGCATTCAGCGCGCCCATGAACGTACCGTCGGGATTGGGCTTTCGCGGCCAGATATGGCCCTTGTCGATATGCGTGTGGCAGTCGACGAAACACGGCAGCACGATACGGCCGCCAAGGTCTATGGTGCCGGCCGGTACCTTCGATGCGGCGTGCGTGGCGATGCTGGAAATCTTGCCGTCGGCGACGGTGATGTCGGCAAGGGCGAAACCATCGCTGTCGAAGGTCGCAGCACGACCCGGCGTCAGCGACGCATGAAGCCGGATGTTGGTTAGGTGGTAAGGACCGGAGGTTGGTATCAAGGCACTAGCGCTCCTGCTTCAGCGCGCTCTCGTGCCAGCGCCGCAGAATGAGATGCGAAATCAGCGACAGCACGAGGAAGATCAGGATGCCGGTAAGCGAAATCAAAAACAGCGCCGCGAACAGCCTAGGCGCATTCAGCCGGTAGCCGGCCTCGATGATGCGCGACGCCAGCCCCGAGGACTGGCCGGTGGTGCCGGCGACGAACTCGGCGACCACGGCGCCGATCAGCGACAGGCCGCCGGCGATCTTCAGCCCACCGAGAAAATACGGCATCGCCGCCGGCAGTCTGAGATAGCGCAGCTGCTGCCAGCGCGTCGCGCCGTTGAGCTTGAACAGGTCGCGCAGATTGCGGTCGACCGAGTTGAGGCCAAGCGTGGTGTTGGACAGGATCGGGAAGAAGGCGACGATCCAGGCGCAGAGCAGAAGCTTGGTCGTCTGATTGTCGACATAGATGTTGATCAGCGGAAAGATCGCCACGATCGGCGTTACCTGCAGCACGATGGCGAACGGGAAGAACGACATCTCCACCCACTTAGACTGGGCGAACAAGACCGCCAGCCCGACCCCGCCGACAACCGCGAGCAGCAGACTGAGGAAGGTGATGCGCAAGGTGACCAGCAGTGCGGAAAACAGCAGGCCGGCATCGTTGTAGAGCGTTGTCAGCACGACGCCGGGTCGCGGCAGGATGTACTGCGGAATCCCGTTCCAAACGCAGATACGGTCCCACAGCCAGATCGCCAGGATCATGATCGCCAGCGGCAGCACCCAGCGGCCGATCCGCTCGAGCCGCTCCTGGCGCACGCGGCGCACTTCCTCGGGGTCGAGTTTCAACGTGCCGTCAATGACCGTCATGATGCGAGCCCGCTGTTGAATTGATGGCATTGACCAGCACATCCGAGGTTTGCCGGCAAAGGGCTGCATAATCCGGCGACGTGCGGAAAGCCTCGTCGCGCGGATAGGAGGCCTCGATGGCGAGTTCTTCGAACACCCTGCCCGGCCGCGCCGCCATGACGACGACGCGGTTGGAGAGAAAGACGCTTTCGAACACACTGTGGGTGACGAAGACGACGGTGAAGCGCTCGTCCTGCCACAGTTCCAGCAGATCGTTGTTGAGCTTGAAGCGGGTGATCTCGTCGAGCGCGGCGAACGGCTCGTCCATCAATAGCACACGCGGCTTGGTCACCATGGCGCGCGCGATCGAAACCCGCATCTTCATGCCGCCGGACAGCTCGCGCGGCACGGCGTCATCGAAGCCGGTCAGGTGCACCCGCGCCAGCATCTCCGTGATCGCCGGGGCGGCCTTGGCGCGGGAAATGCCTTTCAGCCTGAGCGGCAGCCAGACATTGTCGAAGACGCTGGCCCAGGGCAGCAGCGTAGGCTCCTGGAAAACAAAGCCGATATTGGCGCGGTCGAGCGAACCGCCGCCGCGCCAGTCGAGCCCACCCGATGTCGGCGTCGACAGGCCGGCAATCAGCCGCAGCGCCGTCGACTTGCCGCAGCCCGACGGCCCGAGCAAGCTGAGGAAATCCCCTTCCCGGATCGTCAGGTCGACATCGCTGAGCGCCGTCACGCCATTGGAAAAGACCTTGCCGACGCCACGCAGCGCCAGCAAGGTCGGAGCCATGTCCGAGGCGGGCGTTTTCGCCACCTGTTCCCGCATCATGCCGGGCCGGCCTATTTCTTCAGCTCGAGCCCGACACCCTTGTTGATGAAGGCCAGCGTGTAGGCCTTCGTGATGTCGATGCCTGCAGGCGTGACCTTGGCCTTGACCATCTTGTCGTAGAAACTCTTGATCCGCGCATCGGTCATGGCGCCGATGCCGAGTTTCTCTGTGTCGCCGGAATCGGCAAGGCCGAACTTCTTCATCTGCTCGATCGAGAAGGCGATCTGCTCGTCGCTCATGTCAGGATTGTCTTTCTTGATCATGTCGTTGGCGGCCTTGTTGTCGCCGTAGAGGTACTTGTACCAGCCCTTGGCCGAGCCATCGACGAAGCACTGGACCACCTCGGGTTTCTTGTCGATCGTGTCCTGCATCACCTCGATCGTGGTCGAATAGGTGTCCCAACCGTAGTCGGCGAGCAGGAACTGGTTCGGCACGAAGCCGCCTTCCTTCTTGACCGCGAATGGCTCCGAAGTGACGTAGCCCTGCTGGATCGACTTCTTGTTGGCGATGAAAGGAGCGGTGTTGTAGGTGTAGGGCACGCGCTTTGACGCGTCGAAACCGAGTTCGATGACCATCCACTGGAAGAAGGTCTGCGCACCTTCATCGCCCAGAATGTACTGGTCGGCGTTCTTCAGGTCTTCCCATTTGTCGAGCCCCTCACCGGGGTGGGACATGATGACCTGCGGATCCTTCTGGAAGTCGGCGGCCACGACACGCATCGGAATGCCCTGCTGGACGGCATCGAAGGCCGACAGCAAATTGCCGCCCATGTAGAAATCGATCTTGCCGGCCAGGAGCATCGGCCGGCCGCTGACCTGCGGGCCGCCCTGCATGATGGTGACGTCGAGACCACAGGCGGCATAGGTGCCATCCGCCACGGCCTGGTAATAGCCGCCATGTTCCGGCTCGGCGAGCCAGTTGGTGCCGAAGGTGACTTTTTCATTCGCCGCCGCACCCAGAGTGCTGCCCGCAAGGAGCGCCACCACCGCGACCGAAATCTTCTGTTTCACGTACATTGACACCGCCCTTATTTTGCACCGGCGCGCTGCGCGCCGTGCTTGACACCAAAGATTCAAGAAGCAAGACACATGCCACCGGCGTCGCGCGCCAGGACCCGCCCGCCTGCACCACAGCCATCTGCGAAAGCCGGAAAGGTCGTGCTGCACCGAAGCGCATCGTGCCTATTTTTTGAACGCCTGTCCACAATCGCACCGGCGACATGCACTGCCATCTTGATGGTGCAATGCATCCGGCCTTAGGCTGGCGATGTCCAGGAGATTGCCATGTTCAAGTTCCTCGCCCCGAAGTCGATCAAGCCGCCCTTTGCCCGTTACAGCCACGGCGTCGAGGTGCCGGCCGGCAAGCGGCTGGTGCTGTGTTCCGGCCAGGTTGCCATCACGGCGGACGACCAGATCCCGGAAGACGCCGGTGCGCAGGCAGAACTCTGCTTCAGGAACATCGCGGCGATCCTGGGCGAGGCCGGGCTGGGACTTGGCGACATCGTGCGCATCAACGCCTACGTCACCGACCGCGCGCATCTGCGGCCCTATATGGAGGTTCGCGACCGGCTGTTTTCCAGCCCTGCTCCGGCCTCGACGCTGATGATCGTTTCCGGCTTTGCCCGGCCCGAATTCAAGGTCGAGGTCGAGGCCATCGCGGCCGGGTGATCGACAGGCCGGCCACACCGCGCTAGGTCTGCCCTGATCATTGAAGAGGCGTGACATGACCGTAGCAAAAAGACGCGTCTGGTGGGGCGACTACCGGACAACCGAGTATGCCTCGATGGATCCCGAGGCGACGATAGCCGTGCTGCCGGTCGCGGCGATCGAGCAGCATGGGCCGCATCTGCCCGTCTCGACCGACACCTCGATCATGAACGGCATGCTCGACACGGTGATTTCACGCCTGCCCGAGGACCTCGACATCCGCATCCTGCCGGTCCAGGCGGTGGGCAAGTCGAACGAGCATCTGCACGCGCCGGGCACACTGACCCTGCCGGCAACGACGCTGATCGAGGCGTGGACCGAGCTTGGCCTGTCGATCGCGCGCGCCGGCGTGCGCAAGCTCATCGTCGTCAATTCGCATGGCGGCAATGAAGAGATCATGGGCATCGTCACGCGCGAACTGCGCGTGCGCGAAAAGATGCTGGCGGTGAAGACCAGCTGGCAGCGCTTTGGCCGCCCGGCCGGCATGTACACCGAGCTCGAGGACCGTCACGGCATTCATGGCGGCGACGTCGAGACTTCGCTGATGCTGCATTTCCGGCCGGATCTCGTCGACATGGGCAAGGCCGACAATTTCGTTTCCAACGTCGCGGACGCCGAGAAGGAATTCGCGCTGCTGCGCCAGACCGGCACGCATGCCTTTGCCTGGATCGCCAGCGATCTCAACCCGAACGGCGTGGTCGGTGATGCCAGCATTGCAACGGCAGAGAAAGGCCGATTGACCGCGGAATATCAGGCCGACGGCTTCATCGGCCTGGTGCGGGACGTGCGCAAGGCAAAGCTCGCCGAGTGGCTGAAGTAGCTAGCCGTCGATCTTGAGGGCGAAGGGCGTGCCTTCGAAGGCGTCGGCGCCGCGCCCGATCGCCTCGATCGCCTCGATCATGCGGCCATTGCGGTCGAGCAGCGTGTCCGCCGCCGCGATCAGCCGCGGATTGGGCGTCGCCGAAGGCGACAGCGCGCGCAACGTCTGCGCCAGTTCCACCTCGTCGCGTTTCGGCGCCAAAGCTGCGGCGATAATATAGGCCGAAGCGGTCGAGCGGCTGATGCCGGCATAGCAATGCACGACCATGGGCTTCACCCGGTCCCAGCGGCGCGCGAAATCGAGCAGGTTGCGCACATGCTCCTCGCCCGGCATGGTCATGCCCTCCTGCGCCACCGCGATGTCATGCATGACCAGATGCAGGTGGTTTTCCCTGGGGATCGAAGCCGGACGCACCACCTCGGTGCCGGCCGCAAGCAGCGACAGCATGCGGTCGGCGCCGGTCCTGGCCACGGTTTCCTCGATCTTCGCCAGCGAGCAGACATGGATCATTGTTTCGAACCTTTCGACCGATCCTCGCGCCGCGACGCCCAGTCCGCAAGAGCGGATTCAAGCCTGCGCCATTCCTCCTCACTCCCCGGCAGACCGGCGCGCAGGACATGCGGCCGGTCGGAGAAATGCCGGAGCAAGATGCCGCTCTCGCCAAGCGCGGAAAACAGGCCGGCGGCATCGGGCAGGCTGAGATAGCGGAACAATGTGGTGCCGCCCGCGACGCGAATGCCGAAACGACCGAACAGCGCATCGAGCCGCGCCGCGGCATCCGCCAGCGACGTCCGCATCGCATCCTGCCAGTCGAGATCGGCGAGCGCGCGGATGCCGTATTCCAGTGCCGGTCCGGCGACGGCCCACGGCCCGAACTGCATGTTCAGCCGTTCAGCCGTCGGCGCATCGGCAAGCGCGAACCCAAGCCGTAGACCGGCCAGACCAAAGAACTTGCCGAAGGAACGCAGTACGATGATGCCACCTTGGCCGACGTAGGCGGCGAGACTGTGCTCGCGTGGGCCGACATCCATGAACGCCTCGTCGACGACCAGAAGCCCGCCCTTGGCGCGAAGTCCGGCAGCCAGCGCCAGCAGCCGGTCACGCTCGATGATGCGCCCATCCGGATTGTTCGGATTGACGATGATGGCGAGGTCGGCTTCGGCCAGCGCCGCGAAGTCACGGACCTCGACCACCTCGTGCCCGGCAATCGCGGCCGCCCGGGCGTGTTCGGCATAGGTCGGCCCCAGCACCAATGCCTTGCCGGGCTTCACCAGCGAAGTCACCCGCGGCAGCAGGATCTGCGTACCGGGCGCCGCCACGACGTTTCCTGCGGAAGGCGCGCCATATGTCTTGGCCGCGATCTCAATCAGTTCGCGCCCACGCGCGGCCTCCGGCAATCGCCACAGGGAGGTGGCGGGCAGGTCGAAAAGCGGGTAGGAGTGCGGATTGATACCGGTCGAGAGGTCGACGAAAGGCAGCACGGCACTGGGGAAAAGCGCCCTTGCCCGGCCAAGACTTCCACCATGGTCCACCGCTCCTTCAAGAAGCCTCATGTCAGTCCTGATCGCTTTCCTGTCATTGGTTGTCGAATTCGCCCTCGGTTATCCCGACTGGCTGTTTCGCGCCATCGGCCATCCGGTGACGTGGTTCGGCAGGCTCATATCCTTTCTCGACTTAAGCCTCAACCGCGCCACTGATCCCGACGCGCTGCGTCGTCAACGCGGTGTCCAGGCGCTTTTGGTCATTGTGCTGATGCCGGCGCTAACAGGTCTTTGCGTGCAGCTTGTTCTACTCTGGTTCGTCCCCTTGGGGTGGATCATTGCCGTCCTTCTGGCGACATCGCTTCTGTCGCAGAAGAGCCTCTATGAACATGTCGAAGCCGTCGCTGACGCGCTCGACAGTGGAGGCCTCGACATGGGCCGCGCCGCTGTCTCTCGGATCGTCGGCCGTGACCCCGAGACGCTGGACCGCGCCGGCGTCTGCCGCGCGGCGATCGAGAGCCTGGCGGAGAATTTTTCCGACGGCATCGTCGCCCCCGCCTTCTGGACCGGTGTCGGCGGGGTGGCCGGCGGCGCCGCCTACAAGGCGGCCAACACCGCCGATTCGATGATCGGTCACCGTACTCCGCGCCATGAGGCCTTCGGCTGGGCGGCGGCGCGCTTCGACGATTGGATCAACCTGCCGGCGTCGCGGCTGACGGCGCTGCTGATCGTGCTTGCGGCTTTCCTGGTTAAGGGCACCGACCCCAGCAACGCCTGGCAGGCGGTACGGCGCGACGCGAAAAAACACCGGTCGCCCAATGCCGGCTGGCCGGAAGCAGCGATGGCCGGCGCGCTTGGCCTGGCGCTCGCCGGGCCACGCAGCTATGGCGGCGTTGTGGTCGACGACGTCTTCATGGGCGAAGGCGGCCGCCGCGATGTCGACAGCGGCGATATAAGGCGGGCACTGAAACTCTATCGTGTCGCTGATTTCCTGCTGATTGGCTTGTTCGGCCTGGTCGCTGTGATCGCTGTTCTGGTGTTTTAAAACTCTATCCCCTGCTGCGCCTTCACGCCCGCCGAGAAATGGTGCTTGGTCACACCCATCTCGGTGACCAGATCCGCCGCCTCGACCAGCGCCGGCTTGGCGTTGCGGCCGGTGACGACGACGTGCAGGCCCTCGCGACGGGCCTTCAGCGCCGCAACCACCTTGTCGAGATCGAGATATTCGTAGCGTAGCGCGATGTTCAATTCGTCGAGCACGACAAGGCTGATCGAGGGATCTTCGATCAATTCCAGAGCCTTGGCCCAGGCGGCCTCGGCGGCCGCGATGTCGCGCTTCAAATCCTGCGTCTCCCAGGTGAAACCCTCGCCCATGGCGTGCCAGACGACCCGGTCGCCAAAGGCGGCGAAAGCGTCCTTCTCGCCTGTGTGCCATCTGCCCTTGATGAACTGCACGACACCGACGCGCTTGCCGTAGCCGAGCATTCTAAGCGCCAGTCCGAAGGCGGCCGTGGTCTTGCCCTTGCCGGGGCCGGTGTTGACGATCAGCAAGCCCTTCTCGATAGTCTTGCCGGCAACCTCGGCGTCCTGCACCGCCTTGCGCTTGGCCATCTTGGCGCGATGGCGTTCTTCATCCTTGTCGTCGATGTCAGTCATTTCACTTCACCTTGAGCGGTAGCCCCGCCACCATCAGGAGCACCGTGTCGGCGACCGCGGCGACCCGCTGGTTGAGCCGGCCGGCGTCGTCGCGAAAACGCCGCGCCAGCGCATTGTCGGGCACGATGCCTTGCCCGACCTCGTTCGATACCACGAACCACGGCCCGCGCGGCCGCGACAGCACGTCCGCCAGCCGTCGGCACGCCGCGTCAACGTCGTGATCGGCCAACATGTGATTGGTCAGCCACAGCGTCAGGCAGTCGACAAGCACCGGCTGATCATCCGGCAAGGCTTCCAGCGCTTCGGCAAGGTCGAGTGGCGCATCGATGGTCGACCACCCTTCGCCGCGCCGCGAGCGGTGCAACGCGATGCGCTCGCGCATCTCGTCGTCACAGGCTTGCGCCGTGGCGATATAGGCCCATGGCGAGGGCAATGCCGCCACCAGGGTTTCGGCGTGCGCGCTCTTGCCGGAGCGCGCGCCACCGATGATGAAGGTCAGCTTGCCGCGATCAGGCAAAGCTGTCGCGCAGGCTGGTCGCCGTGCCGGTGAAGCGTCTGCGCACCACGCCGACGACGGCGCCGAGCACCAGCCAGAACACCAGATTGGTCACCGTCACCGCCACCACGAACTGATGGTGCAGGCCTTCCGGGATCGGTGTTTCGAAACTGTCGGGCTGCGGCGCGCCGACGACATGCGGGGCGACGATCAGCAAGACGGCGAGGATGGTCAACGGCAGCGATCTGCGAAACACGATCAGACCAAGGCCGATGGCGGTCGCCGCCGCCGTTGCCGTCCACCAGATCTGACGCGGAAGAAGATCGGCCGCCGGCATTGCCGGCAGTTCCGGCTGCAGGCCGAGGCCAGGCGCCAGCGTGAACACGGCAAAGCCGGCCAGCCCCCAGAACACGCCCTGGCGCCAATTGCCGATGCCGCCGGCAAACTCGGAAACCGCGACCAGGACCAGCGCGAAACCGATGCCGGTGACGATATTGGCAACCACGCTGAAGGCGAAACGCTCGAAACCGTCGGCCGGCGCCCAGGCTTCGTCTTCCTCCGCCGGCGTCTTGGCTTCGACGGCTGCTGGCGCGGCAGAACTCATCGCATTCCCAGCGGGCGCGACCGTGCTTACGGCGCTGGTATCGGTTGCGGCGGGTGCCGCGCCATGGTCGTGGTGATGGCGGCCGCCGGCCTTTTCGTAGACCTCCGCCTTGAGGATCAGCGGCACTGTCGCATAGGCCTGGATGCAGGCGAGAACGACACCGGCCACGAGCCCCGCGATCGCCGCGACGAACACGACGTTGCGAAACAGATTCATGATGTCAGATCCTCGTCAGTGGCAGGGAAACGCCATCGAGTGGCGATAGTCGTGGGCGGCATTGTGGACCGCATCGATATGCGAGAAACCGACAAAGCCGACGACGAAGATGCCGAGCAGCGCCGCGAGCGCGAGCTGCATGAAGCGCGACTGCGAGGAGACGGAGGCGCCGAGGGAGACGGAAGCGGTAGTCATGTCTTGTCCTTTCGCCCTCCACCCGAGGGCATCGAAGTCAGTTTCCTGTCGCCGGCAGGTCTCCTGGCTCGCGGATAAGCGCCCTTCCCCACCTTCCCGAAGGAAAACCTTCAGTGGCATATGGAGAGGACTACCGCACACAGTTGCGGGGGCAGCCACGGCATTGGACAGGAATTCCTGTCCGCACCGCATTCCCTCTTGGCTCCAAAAAGGAACCGACGACGCTGATGACTATAGGGAAATTCGCCGCGCGCGGCAAACCAAATTCCGACAGCAGCCAGCGCAGGAGCGTCGTATCGGCAAAGCCGCTCCCATCCCGTCCTGATTGACAAACTCCATGGCCGGGTGTCGGCTGGCAACCCTCACAGGAAGCCAGCCATGCAGCCCGATGCCAGCGAGCGCGAGCCCTATAACGGCCTGACCCGAACCGAGCCGTCGCTGCCCTCATCGGCCTATTGGGATCAGGAGAACTATCAGCGTGATCTCGACGCCATCTGGTACAGAAATTGGCTGCTCGTCTGCCGCGAGGCCGACCTTGCCCGGCCTTTGGCATTCCGCACCTTCCGCGTCGGTACGCAGGAAATTCTTGTGTTGCGCGACGAGACCGGCGCGTTGCGTGCCTTCCACAACACGTGCCGGCATCGCGGCTCGCAGCTTTGCCAGGAAAGCGAAGGACGGCTGAAGGCGCGGCTGATCACCTGCCCGTATCATGCCTGGTCCTATTCGCTGCGCGGCGACCTTGTGCGCGTGCCATCGAAGTCGCTGCCTGACGGCTTCGACAAGGCCGATTATCCGCTTTACCGCGTTGCCCTCTCGGTGTGGCGGGGCTTCGTCTTCGTCAATCTTGCTGAAGATGCCGCCGGCTCGGCGCAGTCACCCTTCGACCCGGCCTCCGGCGACCTCGGCAACTGGCCGCTGGACACGCTGGTGTCGGGCCATGTGCTGCGCAAGGTCATGAACTGCAACTGGAAGATTTTCTGGGAAAACTTCAACGAATGCCTGCACTGCCCGGGCGTTCACAAGGACCTGTCGCGGCTTGTGCCGATCTATGGCCGCGGTCTGATGAGCCGGCACGACGATCCCGAATGGGCGCGCCATGCCGCCAATGATGCGCCGGAGTTTTCCGGCGGCCTGCGCGCCGGGGCTGAAACATGGTCGCGTGACGGGCGGACGCACGGGCCGGTCTTCCCGGGCTTGACGCAGGCGGAACGAACCGCTGGCCAGACCTACGTCACCAGCCTGCCCTCGATGTTCATCGTCGGCCATGTCGACTATGTCAGGACCGTGCGGCTGGTGCCGCTCGGCCCGGAGCAGACCGAATTGACCGCCGAATGGCTGTTCGCGCCCGAGGCGCTCGCCGAGACCGACATCGACAACATCGTCGCCTTCGGCACACAGGTGCTGGAGGAGGATGCCGCGATCTGCGAGGTCAACCAGAAAGGCCTGCGCTCGATGCGTCATACAGCCGGCGTGCTGATGCCCGAGGAGTACGACTTGCATCGTTTCCACAATTGGGTGCGCGAGCGCCATACGGCGCTTTCGCCCTGATTTTTACAGGGACTTCGGCAGGTAGCGCCACGTCATGAAGCCGCAAAACGCCGCCAGCAGGCCGAGCGTGACGAACACCGATCCCAGTCCGAAGAAGGCCAGCACCACCGAATAGACCAGCGGCGGCGTCAGTTCGGAAAAGTCGAGATAGGTGCGGTAGACCGCCGCCATCTGCGCGCGCTCATAGGAGCGCACCGAGCGCATGAAGGCGGTCGAACCCAGCGCATCGAGCGCGATGGTGAAGAAGGCCCCGCACAGCAGGAAGGCGCCGGTGAGCAAGGGCGCTGCGGCTCCGACCGTGCCCGCGGCCAGCAGCATCGCCGACATGGCGAAATAGGCAAATGTCATGGTCCGGCGGCCGCCGAAGCGCTTTCCCGCCTTGCCCCAGAAGATCGCCATGAACAAAAGCGCATTGCCGGCCGAGACCAGCAGGCCGCCCGCCAGTTCACCTTGCCCGGTGATGACCATGAACAGCGGTCCATAGACGAAGAACGTCGTCCAGAAGCAGGATCGGCCGAAGGCGATCAGCCAGGCGAGCCTGAGCCTCGGCTGCGCCACGAAGCGGCCGATATTGGCGAGCGGATTGGCCGGCCGCGTCTTGCCGGGGCGGATCGACGGGTTGTCGCCCAGCCGATAGGTCCAGAACAGCGCCAGCAAGGCCATGGCGAAAACCGCCACCGCGCCATGCGCGGCATAGATGCCGAAATGCGCGTAAAGGAAGATGCCGAGCGTCGGCCCGCCCGTCCAGGCGACCATCGACCACGCCATGCGCAGCGATTCAGCCTGCATGAAGTCGGTCTTGCGGATGTGGTCCATGATGTAGAGGTTGAGCGTGATCGACAGCGCGCTGGCGCCCATCACCCGGCACAGCATCCCGGCCACTTGCCCGGCGAGCGAATGAGTGACGAAGAACAGCGAGCCGATGGCGAGCAGGCAGGCGCCCGCCGTGTAGACCCAGCGCCGCGCGAAGCGGCGGATCAGCATCGGCATGAACAAGGTCACCGACAGGCCGAGCATGGACACGACGGTATAGAGGATCGAGACGATCTGCTCGTTATGGAGGATCTCGTAGGCCTGGATCGGTATGACGCTCGAAACCATGGCGCGGGCGAAGGATTCCACCGCGTAGAGCGAGGCGAAGGTGCGCGCATCCGCGGCCTTGAGGGCCGGAAGCCAGATCGGATGGCGCACATGCGTGGACATTGCTTCCCCAAAGCAGAATCGCGGCGTCAAATCTGCCGTGGACATTTCAGGCCCATTAAGAGGAAACCGACGCACATCCGGCAAAAGCGAAGCCGGTCAAAGGCTTTCCGGCGCTGGCCCAACCCGGCGGCTGACGCGCACCCGCCGCGCGACCCAGGCCAAGGCGACCGGCCTTCTTCTATCCGGTGCAACCGTGATAGTCGTCTTGTAGGGGCTGAATCAGATCGCGAGACCATGAGCATCCACACGCCGACCGCACCCGCTCCGGAGCCATCGAAGCGCATCGTCGCCATCGATATCTTGCGCGGCGTCGCGCTAATCGCGATGGCGAGCTACCATTTCACCTGGGATCTGGAATTCTTCGGCTACACCGATCCCGGTCTCACCGCCTTCGGCTGGTGGAAGATCTACGCCCGCTGCATCGCCTCGACCTTCCTGTTCCTGGTCGGTGTCAGCCTGTATCTCGCGCATGGCCGACAGATCCGCTGGAACGGTTTCTGGAAGCGGTTCGCCATGGTTGCAGGTGCCGCGGTCGCCATCTCGATCGTCACCCGCATCGCCACGCCCGATGGATTCATCTTCTTCGGCATCCTGCACGAGATCGCACTCGCCAGCCTGCTTGGCCTCGCCTTCCTGCGCCTGCCGGCCCTGCTGACGCTTGTCGTCGCCGCGCTCGTCATCGCCGCGCCAGTCTACCTGCGCTTCGAGGCCTTCGATCACCCCTGGCTGTGGTGGATCGGCCTTTCCGCCATCAATCCGCGTTCCAACGACTACGTGCCGCTGTTCCCCTGGTTCGGCGCGGTGCTTCTCGGCCTTGGGGCGGCGAAACTGGCGTCCGCTTCCGGCATACGGGCACGCCTGGCGAGCCTCGTGCCCGGCCGTTGGGCCAATCCGCTGGTCTTCATCGGCCGCCACAGCCTGGCCTTCTACCTGATCCACCAGCCGCTGCTGATCAGTTGCGTCTGGCTGTTCTCGCAAGTGATGCCGGCGCAGGTCGAGCCTCCGCAAGTCAATTTCCTGAAAACCTGCCAGCGCTCGTGCGAGCAGATGCGCAACGCAACCTTCTGTTCGAGCTATTGCGGCTGCATGCTCGAGACGCTTCAAGGTGAAGGCTCTCTTGATCGGCTCTTCAACAACGACCAGACTGCGGACTTCAGGGCGCATCTGTCCGATCATGCCGCAACGTGCACCACCAAGACCGAGGACAAGATGACGGAGGGAGGGACACAATGATCGAGCCGAAGCCTGGGACCGTGCCGAAGCCTGGGGTGATACCGTGGCCGCCGGTGATCTACGCTGCTGCGATCGCGATCAGCATCATCCTCGGCATGCTCTATCCCTTGCCCTGGATCGGCGACCTCCTGGGCGACATTCTGTTCGCCGCCGGCTGGGTGGCACTGTTCACCGTCGCCGTACTCTGGTTCACCGCGATCCGCACCATGATACGGGCCAGGACAACGCTCAATCCCAACGCCGTACCCGATCATCTCGTCACGACCGGCCCCTTCGGCGTCACCCGCAACCCGATGTATTTGGCCAACACGCTGCTGTTGATCGGCGTTGCCTTCGTCTCGGGCATCGCCTGGTTCTTCCTGCTTGCCTTCGTCGCCGCCTTCGCCACCCAGAAGCTCGCGATCGAGCGCGAGGAAAAGATGTTGGCGGCGAAATTCGGCAAGAAATACCGCGACTATGCAAAAAGAGTACGGCGCTGGATCTGAGTAGAGTTAGGTGTTCACCCCGAGCTCGACCAGCCGCTCGACGCAAGACTCCTCGGCCTGGTCGAGTTCGGCCAGCGTCTCCTCGAGGTCGCGGCGCTTTTGCCTGAGATCCTCGCGCTTTTCCTCGATACGCTTGATCATCAGCTTGAGCTGCCCGACCTCGCCCGGCGGCTCCTTGTACATCTGGATGATCTCGCGGATCTCGTTGATCGAGAAGCCGAGGCGTTTTCCGCGCATGATCTGCCGGATGAGGTGACGGTCGGAAGGGCGAAACAGCCGCGTGCGACCGCGACGCACCGGCTGCACCAGTCCCTCGTCTTCGTAGAAACGCAGCGTCCGCGTCGACACGTCGAATTCGCGGGTCAGTTCGGTGATCGAATAATATTCCCGCATTGTCACTCCACGCGGGAATTCCGGGCATTCGCCATGCGGCGCCCTTCCCTCCCGAACCAACCGTTGCCACATCGGAATCGACGCGGCACCCCATGCGAGCCTCGCACGGCATTTACGTAAAAGTCAATTGAGACGCCTAACGGACGCTGAACCACCAGGTCGCGAGGCCAAGGAAAGCAAAGAATCCAACGACATCGGTAACGGTGGTGACGAAGACCGCCGAAGCGACCGCGGGGTCGACCTTGAACCGGTCGAGCAGCAACGGGATCAGGATGCCGGCAAGGGCCGCCACGAACATGTTGATGATCATCGCCGCGGCGATGATGCCGCCCAGATTGGGGTCGTGGAACCAGACGGCCGCGACGATGCCGATCAGGATGGCGAAGACGATGCCGTTGATGAAGCCGACGCCCATTTCGCGGCGGATGATGCGGCCGGCATTGTAGATGTCGAGATCCCTGGTCGCCAGCGCCCGCACGGTGACGGTCATGGTCTGCGAACCGGCATTGCCGCCCATGCCGGCCACGATCGGCATCAGCACGGCGAGCGCCACGATATGCTCGATCGTGCGGTCGAAAAGGCCGATCACCGATGCCGCCAAAAATGCCGTCAGCAGGTTGACGAGTAGCCAGGGAACGCGCGAGCGCGAGGTCGCCAGGATGCTGTCGGAGAGCTCCTCGTCGCCGACGCCGCCCATGCGCAGCAGGTCTTCCTCCGCTTCCTGCTGGATGACATCGACGACGTCGTCGATGGTCAGCACGCCGACCAGCCGCTCGTTCTCGTCGACGACGGCGGCCGACAAAAGGTCGTATTGCTCGAATTCCCGCGCCGCCTCTTCCTGGTCCATGGTGGCCGGGATGGCGTGCCGCGTCTCATGCATGACTTCCTCGACCTTGACCGCGCGCTTGGTGCGCAGGATCTGGTCGAGATCGATGGCGCCCAGCAGCTTGAA
The DNA here is from genome assembly GCF_006442545.2 of Mesorhizobium sp. B2-1-8. NCBI lineage: Bacteria > Pseudomonadati > Pseudomonadota > Alphaproteobacteria > Hyphomicrobiales > Phyllobacteriaceae > Mesorhizobium > Mesorhizobium sp. B2-1-8. The sequence goes on along the minus strand of NZ_CP083952.1, from coordinate 3,417,284 downwards.
GGTCGGATCGATGACGAAGATCTGGCTGAAGCGGTCGGGAAGGTTCTTGTCCTCGCGCATGTAGTCGATGGTCTGGCCGATGGTCCAGAATGGCGGCACCGCGACGAACTCGGTCTGCATGCGCCGCCCGGCGGTCTCTTCCGGGTAGTCGAGCGAACGGCGCAGCCTGATCCGCTCGGTGAACGGCAGCCGCGACAGGATCTCGTCCTGGTCTTCCGGCTCGAGGTCTTCGAGGATGTAGACCGCATCGTCGGAATCGAGTGCCTGCACCGCTTGCGCGATCTGCGCGTTGGGCAGGTTGTCGACGATATCCATGCGGATCGCCTCGTCGACTTCGGTCAGCGCGGAAAAATCGAAGTCGGCGCCCAACAGTTCGACCAGCGCGCGCCGCTGTTCGGGGTGCAGCGCCTCGATGAGGTCGCCAAGTTCCGACTGATGCAGGTCGTCGACCTGGCGCTTGAGGATCAGCGTATCGCGATCGGCGATCGCCGCGCCGATCTGGGCAAGGAAGGACGATAGGACGGCACCGTCCTCGCCATAGATGTCGGCGTGGTGCTCGTCGGCGGCCCTGGCGCCGGTCGTCCGTTCGTCCTGGCCTTCCACCAGCGCCTCCCGCCATCAGAATCCCGGAAAAGGTGCAAATCAGGTCTAGACCATGAGTCCGCAAAGTGGAAACCGGTTTTCGGTCCGGTGCCCATACAAAAGTAACGGCGACCCGGCACGCTTCAACTTCGCAACATTTTCTTCTAACGCACGGGAATCTCAGGCCAAATGCGTTCTTGCCTGCTGATGCCGTGCTTTCCCGATGCCGAGTGGACTGCCGATTTCATCAAAAGCCGGCCACGCTTCGGCTTCCGGCGGCGCGACAGCCGATGTCGCTGGGGAAAGAGCACCCCCGCGCCATTGGAGCAGAATTGTCATGATGCAGGTCCAGGCATCGGCTGGACCCGCCAAGCCGCAATAAAAAAAGCCGGAAGCCGTTGAAGATCAGGTCGCGGACAGAGAACAAGGCAATCGAAGAGCGGCGCGTTCGCGTGGTCGTGGCCGAGCGCAATCCGCTCGTCATATCGGCGCTGCGTGAAATGCTGGACTGCGACGGGCGCTTCGAACTTCTGGCCTCGGTACAAAGCGGCAGGCATTTCCTGGAGCTTGCGGCGGCACAGGAGTTCGATGTCGCCGTGATCGGCTGGAAGCTCTCCGACATGGACGGCGCGGACGTCCTGGCCGAGGTCCAGGGCCGCAAGCTCGACGTCCGCATCGCGGTCTTTTCAAACGACCATGACATCGGCATCCTGAAACAGTGCGTGCGCCTCGGGGCGCAAGGCTACTGCTTCCAGTTCGACGATCCCGCCATCATCTTCGACACGATCCTGGCCGTCGCCCATGGTCGCATCTGCATCCCCTATATCGACATCAACAAGGTCAACGACACGCCTCTGTCCCGGCTTACCGTGCGCGAGCGTGAACTGCTGGCGGTGCTGTCCGATGGCTGGACCAATTTGCAGATCGCGACCCGGACCGGCATCTCCGAGAATACCGTGAAGTACCATCTCAAGAATCTCTACGACAAGCTGGACGTCCGCAACCGCGCCATGGCGGTCGCGCTCTATTCACGAGAGAGGCGCAGCCAGAAGCAGCCTTTCGGGTAGGGCGACCGGGTAGGCCATACCCACCCGCACGCGGCAAGTTCTTACCCGCCAAGGTGTTGCTGCAATCAGCCATCGAAACGAAACTCCCCACCACCGCTTTGCTGGATCAGGAGGAGTTCGCACCATGGCCGGTTTCACCCATCTTTTCATCCCCGGGCCGACCAATATCCCCGAACAGGTGCGGCAGGCGATGAACCTGCCCATGGAGGACATGCGCGCGGCCTCCTTCCCCGACCTCACCCTGCCGCTGTTCGAGGACATCAAAAAAGTCTTCAAGAACCAGACCGGCCGCGTCTTCATCTATCCGTCCTCCGGCACCGGCGCCTGGGAAGCGGCGATGACCAATGTGCTCAGCCCCGGCGACCGCGTGCTGATGTCGCGCTTCGGCCAGTTCTCGCATCTGTGGGTCGACATGGCCGAGCGCCTCGGCTTCGAGGTCGAGGTGATCGACTGCGAATGGGGAACCGGCGTTCCGCTGGACCTCTATGCGGAGCGGTTGAAGGCGGACAAGACGCACCGCATCAAGGCGATCTTCTGCACCCAGAACGAGACGGCGACAGGTGTCACCAGTGACGTGGCCGGCTGCCGCGCCGCGCTCGACGAGGCGAACCACCCAGCGCTCCTCTTCGTCGACGGCGTCTCGTCGATCGGCTCGATCGATTTCCGCCAGGAAGAATGGGGTGTCGACTGCGCCGTCAGCGGTTCGCAGAAGGGTTTCATGCTGCCGGCCGGCCTCGGCTTCTTGTCGGTCAGCAAGAAGGCGCTCGTCGCTTCCAGAATCGCCACTCACCGGCGCTGTTTCTTCTCCTTCGAGGACATGATCCGCGCCAACGATGCCGGCTATTTTCCCTACACGCCGGCGACGCAGCTGCTGCGCGGCCTGCGCGCCTCGCTCGACTTGATCGCCGAGGAAGGGCTGGACACCATCTTTGCCCGCCACCACCGGCTGGCTGAAGGCGTGCGCAAGGCGGTCGATGCCTGGGGCCTGAAGCTCTGTGCCAAGGCGCCGAAATGGCATTCGGACACGGTCAGCGCCATTCTCGTGCCCGATGGCATCGACAGCGGCGATGTCGTCAAGCGCGCCTCCCAGGCTTACCAGACATCGCTCGGCGGTGGCCTCAACAAGGTGTTCGGCAAGGTTTTCCGCATTGGCCATCTCGGCTGGCTGAACGAGGTGATGGTGCTGGCCTCGCTGTCATCGGCTGAAATGGCGCTGCTCGATTGCGGCGTCCGGCTGGCGCCGGGCTCGGGCGTCGGCGCCGCCATCCAGCATTTCCGCGCCTCGGCCGCAATGCCTGTCGCCGCAGCCGCCTGAGGGGAGAGAAGATGAGCCACACCATCAACCACCTCAGGAAACTCAGGCTGCAGCGCAGCGAACTGGCGGTTCCCGGCTCCAGCCCGGAGATGATCGACAAGGCGGCCAACAGCGCCGCCGACTTCGTCTTCCTCGACATCGAGGACGCTGTCGCCCCGCCCGACAAGGAACGCGCCCGCAAGAACATCATCCAGGCGCTCAACGACATCGACTGGCGCGCCAAGGGCAAGACCGTTTCGGTACGCATCAACGGCCTCGACACGCACTACATGTATCGCGACGTCGTCGACGTGATGGAACAGGCCGGCGACCGGCTGGACACGATCCTGGTGCCGAAGGTCGGCGTGCCGGCTGACCTCTACATGGTCGAGGCCATGGTCAACCAGGTCGAGATGGCCAAGGGTTTCAAGACACGTGTCGGCCTTGAAGCCCTGATCGAGACCGCGCTCGGCATGGCCAATGTCGAGGCCATTGCCGCGACGCCAGGCCGGCTGGAGGCGATGCATTTCGGCGTTGCCGACTATGCCGCCAGCAACAAGGCGCGCACCGTCAACATCGGCGGCCTCAATCCCGACTATCCCGGCGACCAGTGGCATTTCGCCCTGTCGCGGATGACTGTGGCCTGCCGCGCCTATGGGTTGCGCGCCATCGACGGGCCGTTCGGCGATTTCTCCGATCCGGAAGGCTACAAGGCGGCCGCCAGGCGCGCTGCCGCACTCGGCATCGAGGGCAAATGGGCGATCCATCCCTCGCAGATTGCCTTGGCCAACGAGGTGTTCTCACCGCCGGAGAAGGAAGTCACGCGCGCCCGCCGCATCCTCGAAGTGCTGAAGGAAGCCGAGGCGCAGGGCAAGGGTGCCGCCGCGCTCGACGGCAAGATGATCGACGCCGCATCGGAACGCATGGCGCGCAACGTGCTGGTGGTCAACGACGCCATCGAACGCGCCGGCCAGCTTAACTAGCCAACGAGAGCCGCGCCTCGCGGCACCTTGACGATTTGGGGAGGAGAAAAAATGGACATCCACGAATATCAAGCCAAGGAACTGCTCGCCCGGCATGGGGTGCATGTGCCGCGCGGCGGCCTGGCCTACAGCCCCGAACAGGCGACCTACCGGGCGCGCGAGATCGGCGGCGGCAAATGGGTGCTGAAGGCGCAGGTTCATTCCGGCGCGCGCGGCAAGGCCGGCGGCATCAAGCTGTGCGCCAATGACGAGGAGATTTCCAACGCCGCCGAAGCCATGCTCGGGCGCAAGCTGGTGACCCACCAGACCGGCCCGCGCGGCAAGCTGATCTCGCGGCTCTATCTGGAGGAAGCCGTCGACATCGCGCAGGAACTCTATCTCGGCTTCGTGCTCGACCGCAAGGAAGAGCGCGTCATGATCGTGGCCTCGGCCGCCGGCGGCATGGAGATCGAGGAGATCGCCGAAAGAGCGCCGGATTCCATCATCCGCGCCACCGTCGATCCGGGCGTCGGCATGCAGCGCTTCCAGGCGCGCGAGATCGCCTTCGGGCTCGGGCTGGAGGACAGCCTGATCGGCAAGGCGACCGAGACCATCTTCAGCTGTTACCAGGTGTTCCGCGACTACGACGCCTCGATGCTGGAGATCAATCCGCTGGTGGTGACCCGCGACGGCAGCCTAGTGGCGCTCGATGCCAAGATGTCGTTCGACGAGAACGCGCTGTTCCGGCGGCCCGAAATCTCCGAATTGCGCGACAAGAGCCAGGAAGACCCGCGCGAAACCTTCGCCAGCGACCGCGGCCTCTCCTATGTCGGCCTCGACGGCAATATCGGCTGCATCATCAATGGCGCCGGGCTCGCCATGGCGACGATGGACATGATCAAGATCGCCGGCGGCGAGCCGGCCAATTTCCTCGACATCGGCGGCGGCGCTTCGCCCGAGCGGGTGGCGAAATCCTTCCGCGCCGTGCTCGGCGACAAGAATGTCGAGACCATCCTGGTCAACATCTTTGCCGGCATCAACCGTTGCGACTGGGTTGCCGAGGGCGTCATCAAGGCGATCCGCGAGGTCGGCGTCAACGTGCCGCTGGTGGTGCGGCTTTCCGGCACCAGGGCCGAGGAAGGACGCAAGATCCTGGCCGATTCCGGCGAGGCGGTGATCGTCGCCGACACGCTCGCCGAAGCCGCCGAAAAAGCCGTCGCCGCTTGGCGCGCGGCCACCAAGAAAAAAGCAGCTTGAGGGAGGACGGAAAAATGGCAATCCTGCTCAACCGCAGCACGCGCGTCATCGTGCAAGGTTTCACCGGCAAGATCGGCAGCTTCCATGCCGAGGACATGAAGCGCTACGGCACCAAGCTCGTCGGCGGCGTCACTCCCGGCAAGGGCGGACAGACGCATCTCGGCCTGCCGATCTTCAACACCGTCAAGGGCGCTGTGCGCGAAACCCGGGCCGAGGCCAGCATCGTCTTCGTGCCGCCGCCCTTCGCCGCCGATTCGATCATGGAGGCCGCGGATGCGGGAATAAAGCTCTGCGTCTGCATCACCGACGGCATCCCCTCGCAGGACATGATGCAGGTCAAGCGCTACATGCGCCGCTACCGCTTCGAGGACCGCATGCGGCTGGTCGGGCCGAACTGCGCCGGCATCATCACGCCGGGGCAGGCGCTGATGGGCATCATGCCCGGCTCGATCTACCTTCCCGGCCGCGTCGGCATCGTCGGCCGCTCGGGCACGCTGGGCTACGAGGCCGCCTCGCAGATGAAGGCGCTCGGCATCGGCGTCTCGACCAGCGTCGGCATCGGCGGCGATCCGATCAACGGCTCCTCCTTCAAGGACGTTCTGAAGCTGTTCGAGCAGGACGACGAAACCGACGCCGTGGTGATGATAGGCGAGATCGGCGGACCGCAGGAAGCCGAAGCCGCGATCTGGGCGCGCGACAATATGAGGAAGCCGCTGATCGCCTACATTGCCGGGCTCTCCGCCCCGAAAGGCCGCCGCATGGGCCATGCCGGCGCCATAATCTCGGCCTTCGGCGAGTCCGCGCAGGAAAAGGTCGAGATCCTGAAAGAGGCCGGCGTCATCATCGTGCCGACGCCGTCGTCCTTCGGCGATGTGGTGGCGGAGACGCTGGAGCGAACGAAGAAGGCGGCTTGAAGCGGTTTGGAACAGAGCAGACGCATCAAATTTCGGGAGGACGAGCGCAGCCTCTTGTTGCGCCTGCTGCTTCAGGTCGCAAGCGCGCGCGAGCCCGAGATCGCCGCCGTTCTGGCCGGACGCAGGTCACTTGTCTCGCTTGCGGCGGAGCAGCGCATCCCGGCGCTTCAGGCGAGCGGCGTTTGGTTCCAGTTGCTGGCGATTGCCGACGAGTTGCTTGCCATGCGGGCGCGTCGCGAACTCGAACAAGGCGCCGGTGTCGACGAAATGCCCGGCTCCTTCGGCAGTGTGATCGCGCGGATGGCGGCGAACGGCCATTCGGCGGCGGAGGTCCAGGCGAGGCTCGACGAACTCTGCGTCGGCCCGACCATGACCGCGCACCCGACCGAGGCCAAACGCGTCACGGTGCTGGAGATCCACCGACGTATCTATCGCAAGCTGACCGAGCTCGACCAGCCGCGCTGGGCGCCACGCGAACGCGACCTGCTGGTCGCCGATCTGGAAAGCGAGATCGAGCTTCTGTGGATGACAGGCGAGCTGCGGCTGGAGCGCCCAACGGTCGAACGCGAAATCGCCTGGGGGCTGCATTTCTTTCGCGAAGTCATCTTTGAGGCAACGCCGCAGCTCTATGGCAAGCTTGAAGGCGCCATCGAGCGCCACTATCCGGCGGCGCCGATCAGAATCCCCTCCTTCATGCGCTATGCCTCGTGGATCGGCGGCGACCGCGACGGCAACCCGAATGTGACGGCCGCCGTCACCGCCCATGCCCTGGCCGAATACCGCGATACCGCCATGGGCTGGTATCTGACGCAGATGCAGCGGCTGGTGACGGTGCTCAGCGCCAGTTCGAACGTCATCGACCTGCCGGCGAGCTTCAAGCCGGTGTTGCATACTGCGCTTGATAAAAGCGGACAGGCTGACGTGATCAGCGCCCGCAACCCTGACGAACCGCTTCGCCAGTTTGCTTCGGCCTTGTTTGCCCGCCTAATAGCCACGCGGGACGGCAGCGCGGCAGCGTACCCGTCGGCAGGGGGTTTCGTTCCGATTTGAACGCGCTGTCTCGCGTTCTCGAAGCAATCGGAGGGCGCGCGGTAGCCAGGCGTTTCGTCCAGCCCCTGCTTTGGCAAGTCGGAAGCTTCGGCTTCCGCACCGTCTCGCTCGACATCCGGCAGAACTCCACGGTCGTCAACCGCGTGCTGGCCGAGCTGTTTGCACTGACAAATCCCGCCGATCCGGCCGAAGCCGGCACGCCGCAATGGTCGGCGCGCATTCGCAAAGCTATCGCCGAGGGTGAGCGGCTGGAGATCGACGCCAGGCACCTCTCGCCTGAAGCAGGTGAACTGCTTTCGACATTCTCCGTCATCGCCAAGCACATCTCCAGCTCGGATCCCGACGCTGTCGGCTCTTTCGTTCTCTCGATGACCCGCTCGGTCGACGATCTGCTCGCGGTCTATCTGCTGGCACAATATTGCGGACTCTCAACCGCGCCCGCCGGCGGCACAATCAGGCTGCGGATCGTGCCATTGTTCGAGACCATCGCCGATCTGCAGGCCGCGCCGGGCATATTGAACGGATTGCTCGACGTCTCTTTGGTGAGGCGCACGGTGCGCGATTTCGGCGCGCGCCAGGAAATCATGCTTGGCTATTCGGATTCCAACAAGGACGGCGGCTTTCTCGCTTCCAATTGGGAACTGGCAAAAGCGCAAAAGCGCCTCGCTGCCGTCGGGCGCAAGCACAAGGTCAGGATCAGTTTCTTTCACGGTCGCGGCGGCTCTGTCAGCCGTGGCGGCGCGCCGACCGGCCGAGCAATCGCGGCGCAGCCGCAAGGCACCGTCACTGGCACCATGCGGGTGACCGAGCAGGGCGAGGTCGTATCGTCGAAATTCGCCAATCGCGGCACCGGCCTTAACCAGCTCGAAATTCTCGCCGCCGCCGTTCTGGCCCACAGCGTCGTATCGCCCGGAGATGTCGAACCGAAGGAAACGCCGGAGTTCTATGAGGCGCTGGAAGCGCTGGCGGGCATGTCACAGGCATCCTATGCCCGGTTGATGGCCGAGCCCGGCTTCCTCCAGTATTTCAACGAGGCGAGCCCGGTCGCGGAACTGGCGCTCCTGAAAATGGGATCACGGCCGGATCGCCGTTTCGGTGCCAGCGGCATTGCCGACCTGCGCGCCATTCCATGGGTGTTCGCCTGGAGCCAGAACCGTCATCTGCTGACCGGCTGGTATGGCATTGGCAGCGCGCTCAGCGCTTTCGTCACGGTGCGTGGCGAGGCTGGGCGCGAACTTCTGGGCCGCATGTTCGAGCACTCGCGCTTCTTTCGCCTGATCGTCGACGAGGCCGAGAAGACGCTTTACCAATCGGACATGGAGATCGCGCGGCTCTACGCCGGCCTGGTGTCCGACAGCGACGCGGCCCACCGAATCCATGCCCGCATCGCCGCTGAACACGAGTTGACGCGACGCCTGATCGGCGACCTCACGGGAGGCGATCTTTCCGAGCGCTTTCCGATGTTCAAGCGGCGTTTCGACAGTCTGCGGCGGCAGATGGACGACATCCACCGGCTGCAGGTCGATCTGCTGCGTGATGTCAGGGCAAGGACGACGGATCAAAAGCGGGCAACCGACGCCCTGCTCGTATCGATCAATTGCATCTCGTCTGGACTGGGGTGGACGGGATAGCTCGCCGGCTGGCCGAGTTACGTCAGTCACCTTGCTTCATTGTTCTGGGGCTGATTGCTGATCGCAGATCGCCGGCCTACCCGCGCCGAAGGCCTCCGCAGGGCCGCCAGTGGCGACCCAACATCCGATCAAAGCGAAACGTCTATGGGGAGCCCTCGCCCCGAAAAGGACGTGCTCGCCCGGATCACAACTGCTTGTCGGGAAATACTGGTGCGGTCGAGACGGCTCGAACTGAAATTTAGATGTTTTAAATCAGATAGTTACCTGTCGTATTTCGAAATTTTGTAGTGCAATTAGTAGTGCATTTTGTCGAGGGTTCGGTGGCTGTGAATACGCGCCACGACCCTTTTTCGAGGATCGCCGACCGAGAAACCCGGGATGCACGGATTTGGCGCCCTTCCTTCGGAGATTTGGTGGCCCGGAGGATGTCAGACGAATATCGATTTCATCGGCTTTTTCGTGGCCTGAATCTTCAAAATTCCCGCATTGTTTCGTATCATCACAGGACGAATTGACGACTGGAGGAGATCGGGGAAACGCTATCGCCTGGTCGTGTCCCATCAAGTGGTGTAGCTGGCGGTTACGAAGCCGCTCGCGAGCGCGCCGTTAGTAGCGCTGTAGCGAGTGAGCGGGGTGTCGGTGGTCATCGGCGTTTTCCGTTAGGGTTTGGTTGTTGACGCCAACCCCATTTCGGAAGGACCACCGATGACCGACGACATGATGAACCTGCGCACGCTCGTGGAGAAGACCCCGGATGCCGATCTGCTGCGCGAGATGATCGGCTTTGCCGCCGAGCGGCTGATGGAAATGGAGGTGGGCGCGGCCACCGGCGCCGGCTATGGCGAGAAGAACCCGCTGCGGCTCGCCCAGCGCAACGGCTACCGCGACCGGGACTGGGAGACGCGGGCCGGCACGGTCGAGCTGCGCATCCCGAAGCTCACTGGCTTGTCGTCACTGATGGTTGCGAGTTTCAACTTGGCCATATCAACCTCCGTATGGTTCAAGCGCGAGGTCGCGGGTCACGAGAACGCGAACGGGAAGCCCGGGTCGGATCGTAAGCGTCGGCGCCACATCGAGTTGCCGCTGAACGACCCGTTGGCCTAGATGGCTGACGCTATCGGAGGCGCCGCTGCGCAGAGCACGCACGATATCGCTGTCTTGGTCGGACGAACCGGACTGTGCGCCAACGCTCAGAACGGTCGACAACGCCGCGGCCTTGAACAACTCGCCCCAGTGATAGTCGACGCCGTCCTCAAGCCCAGCATACCCCTGCTCATCTGCGCCAGGCTGCCGCTCCAGAACGATGGAGCGTCCGTCGGGAAAGATCAGCCTGTTCCAGACGAGCAGCAAGCGACGCTGTCCCGAACGAATTCCGTTGTCGTATTGCCCAATAACACGAGTGCCTTGCGGGATGAGCAGCGAGCGGCCGGTGGGACTGTCATAGACATTCTCGGTTACCTGCGCGCTGATCTGGCCGGGCAAGTCCGACCGGATACCCGTGATGAGCGCGGCCGGGATCACGGCACCGGCTTGAAGCACATAAGGTGACGCCGGCGGTGTGACGTGATCTGACGCCACGGTCCGCCGGTCAGCGGCAGCGGACAGGAAGGCAAGCTGGCGATCCTGCGCATTTGGTTGACCGTTCTGACTGGCAAGGTTGATAACAGCAGGGGCGGACGCCTCCGCGGTCCTGGCATCTCCTTGCGCTGTCTGGAAAAAGATGCGTGAGGTTCGGGCCGCTTCCTCTTCGGCTCGCCGGCGTTGCTCGGCTTCGTCAATCGCGGCGCTGGCGGTCGCGAGAGGCACGACGGCCTGTCCCTTGTTTTGGGCATCGAGGATCGGCCTGCCGAGATCACCAGGCAACGGCGGCCCAAGGACCGGGCCGGCATAGTCGCGCGGCAGGCGCGCCAGTCCGTCAGCGGGCGGCCGATTGGAGGTCGGGTAGAGCTCTTCGCCCTGCTTGAATGTGTTGGCGTCCTGCAGGGCGTAGATCAGCGCGCCCCCGAGACCGAGCGAGGCGACGAAGCCGATGCCTGCGAGCATCTTGCGCGAAAGACGCGTCACGCGCGGCGGGTCGGCGCGAAGCCGCATGGGTTCGACGTCCATATGGTTCTCGTTCATGGCTGCAGTGCTCCCCTGTGCGTTGAGTTCGGCACCCTTGACGCGACGCTGTCGCTTGGCCTCCGCCACAACCCATCGGTTCTTCCACCATCGTTGCGGACGATCCTTACCGTCTGCTGCCGCTTGCCGGCGCCAAGACGCAGTTCGGCGGCCCCAAAAAGGCGGTCGACGATCAGGACGTTCTGATAGACGCGGCTGTTGGTGATTTCAGCCTCGCCTTCCGGACCGATGACGAAAATCGGCGGCATCTCGCCTTGCACAATGCCGCGCGGAAACTCGACGTATACCCGGCGGCCGTCGTCGTAGGCGCCGACCGGCTTCCAGGGTGGGCTGTCGCCGGTAAGGCCGTACCGATAGTTGCGCGCGGTAACGTCCGGTATGACCGGTGTTGTGGCGACGGTCTGCAGGGGTCCCGCTTTCAGGGCCGGATAGGACCACGCAACGGCAGGCATGTAGGGCTTCACGCCTGCCCGTAGCTCAAGCATATAGCTGCGCCGGTCGGTGGCGATGATAAGGTTCGTGGTGATGTCCGCGCGGGAGGGTTTTACCAGGACGTGGATGCGCCGCGCGACGCCGGACCCGCTTTCCGTGTCGCCGATAATCCAGCGCGCGGTGTCACCGGCCGCGATCGGACCGTCTCCCGTCAGACTTTCGCCCGGCTCGAGCGCGATGTCCGTTATCTGGCCAGGCGCGGCGTAGACCTGATAGAGCGCTCCTTCGCTCCATGGGTAGATCTGGATGGCGTTGTAGTAGCCCTCGCGGCGCGGCTCCACGCGCGCTGCCGCGTTTGCGTTCTCGACGCGCGCGGCCGGTGTTTCGCCGATGGCGCCGCCCCGCGCGGGTGCCCAGCCTGGTGGCACGCGAAGAGGTTTCGGCCGTTCGTCTTTCGCGGCGGCCGGAGCCGGCGGCAAAGGGGGAACATAGGAATCGTAGCTGATCTTGGGCGGCTTCTTCGGCGCCATGGCGCAGTTCGCGAGGAGCGTGGTTCCCGAGACCAGCATGGCCGGTAGCAGCCATCTTGCGAGACTTGGGCCAGCGACAAGACGCAATCTCGGGCTCATTGGCTCATCTCCCGCGACCAGTTGATGGCGTTGACGTAAATGCCAAGGGGATTGGCGCGAAGCCGTTCGGCGTCGTTTGGCATCTGCGTCACGATCGTCAGGATCGCGGTCCAGCGCTCGGTGCCTGAGAGCTGGCCGTTTTCGTAGTGGTGCTCGATCCAGGCGACACGGAAGGAGTTTGGCGAGGCTCTGATGACCGAAGAGATCTCCACCGCGACCTGCTGCTTGCGGACCTTGGAGAAAGGATCGTCAGCGCGAGCATAGTCGTTGAGCGCCGCAGCACCCTGGTCGGTGGTCCATTCATAGGCGCGCAGCCAGTCCTGGCGCAGGATGATTGGGTCGGCTGGAACAGAGCGCACCTGCTCGATAAAGCGGGCGAGATGCCACGCGATCTGCGGATCGGTTGGCTTGTAGTCGGCGATCGCGGGCGCGGTCGCTTGAGCCTGGCCGAGCCTATCGACCTGCACGACCCAGGGCACCACGGTACCGCGGCCCAATTGCCAGACCAGTGAAGTGGCCAGCCCCGCCGACAGGATCAGCGACCCGAACGCCATGGCGCGCCAGTTTCGTGCCTGCACGCGGGCGGAGCCGATGCGCTCATCCCAGATCTGCTGCGCCTTTTGATAAGGGGTTTCCGGTCGAGGGGTCTTGCCGTAGTGGACGGCGGGGCGCCGAAAGATGTTCATGGGTCATTCGCCTTCAGAAAGAGAAATCGAGGCTCCGCCGCCGTGGCTGTCGCCGGCGCGCACCGCGTGTGCGGCGGTCTGGGCGCCGTGCGCGAGGCGCTGTGAGCGATGCATGCGCCTGGCCCATTCGGGCTGTTCTTGAGTGCCGGGCGGCTTGCCCGCGGCGGGCGGAGGAGCCGCGGCTGACACCGCGGCGCCTCCGATCGTTCCCATGGTCGAAGAGCCCCCGGTGATTTCAGCGGCTGAATTGGCGGCGGTTGCGAAGCTCGACTTGAGCGATTGACCGGTGTTGGCGGCAGCGCGCTTGAGTGGGGAGGCTGCCGCCGAGGCGCCTGCGCGCGCAATCCCGCCCAAGCCGGAGGCGATGCCTGCCGCGCCAGCTTGGCCAGCGGCGCCAAGCGTATAAGCGGCCGAACCGCCGCCAGCGAGTGAGGCCCCGCCACGCGCGGCTGACGCCGCTCCCGAGAATGCGGCTGTCCCGCCTCGCGCCGCCAGGCCGGCTGCGCCATAACCTGCAACCGCCAAGCCGCCCGCGGCAAGGCCAGTGCCGACGGCCGCACCGGCGCCAAGCTGCGGTCCACCCGCGACGAGGCCGTTGGCGATGCCGGGACCGAAGATGCCGAGGCCAAGCAGCGAGAGCGCCGCCAGCACGATCGCCATGGCCTGGTCGATGGTGGGGTTCTCGCCGCCGAAGCCTTGCGTGAATTCGCCGAAGAGCGTCGATCCGATGCCGATGACCACGGCAAGCACCAGAACCTTGATGCCGGACGAGATGACGTTGCCGAGCACGCGCTCGGCCATGAAGGCCGTCTTGCCGAAGAGGCCGAAAGGGATCAGCACGAAGCCGGCCAGCGTCGCCAGCTTGAACTCGATCAGGGTCACAAAGAGCTGCACCGCCAAGATGAAGAAGGCGAGCAGGACGAGCGCCCAGGCGAAGAGCAGGCAAGCGATCTGGAGTTTTCAAAGAAGGAGATGTAGCCCATCAAGCCGGAGATCGCCTCAAGCAATGGTCGTCCCGCGTCGAGGCCGGTTTGCGCTACCTTGCCGGGGTGTAGCAGGTCCTGTGCCGAGAAACCGGTTCCACTCGCCTTGAGACCAAGACCGGAGAAACTATCGAAGACGATTTGGGCCAGGCTGTTCCAGTTGGAGATCAGGTAGGCGAAGACGCCGACGAAGAGCGTCTTCTTGACGAGCCGCGCGAGGATGTCGTCATCGGCGCCCCAGCTCCAGAAAAGCGCGGCGAGCGTCACGTCGATGACGATCAACGTGGTGGCGACGAAGGCGACCTCGCCGCCGAGCAGGCCGAAGCCGCTGTCGATGTAGCGGGTGAAGGTGGCCAGGAAATGGTCGATGACGCCGGTATTGCCCATGTCTATCGGGCCTCGCGCAGGGCGGCATCAGGCGACTGCGAAACGGCCGGCTCGCTTATCGAACTCCGGGACGGCTTTTCGAGGCCGAGGAAGCGATGGCGCTGTTCGGCCCACAGCCGCGCACATCCCTCGTCACGCAGAGCAGCCGCGCCGAGGGCCCGGCAGCGGCGCAGGCGGTCACGAAGCGGATTCGGCGCCGAGGCCGCCGGTGTGTGCGGGCCCTCCCCTACCCGCTTGTCTTCCTTCCGGCTCATCTCGAGCGCGGTCGCCGCGACGGCGACCGCGACGAAGACGACGGCCACGAGGCGAGCGAGGGCTTTGCCGTCCATGGCCATGACCCTCAGCGGTTGAACATTTGAACGTCGCCGGCCTGATACCCGGAGCCAGGGGTCAGGAAGCGGCGGCGTTGCTCGCGGCCCTGGTCGACCGCGGCGGCACGTTCAGCTTCGGTCAGCGCCTGGGCGCGACCGTTGGCGGCTACCACGGCGGTCAGGTCCGCAAGCTGCTGGCCCTGAAGCGCAAGCAACTGATTGCCGGCTTGCGTTGCCTGCAGCGCACCGGTCGCCGATTGGCTGGCGCCGACCAACGCCGACATCTGCGCGCGACCGGTCTCGATATTTCCGACGACGCCCGCCTGGATGCGCATGGCGTCCTGGAGACCGCCTACCGTGTTTTGCCAGCGCGAACGCGCGTCCGTGACGAGCTGCTGGTCGGAAGCGGAGAGTGAGGCGCTGCCGTATTGCTGCTGAAAGGCCTTGTCGACCTGCTGGACGTCGAAGGCGATGTTCTGTGCCTCGCCGAGAAGCTGTTGCGTGCGCTGCACCGACTGTTGCAGTTGCTGGAGCGAGGACAAAGGCAGGCTCGCCAGGTTGCGCGCCTGGTTGATCAGCATCTGGGCCTGGTTCTGAAGCGAGGTGATCTGGTTCGTGATCTGCTGCAGCGAACGCGCGGCCGTCAGGACATTCTGGGAATAGTTCGACGGATCAAACACGATGAAGGCATGCGCTGCCGCAGTCATCATCGGCGAGATCGCGACCGGCGCGGCGAGCATCGCCGCGGCCAGCAGAAGGGCGCGCCGGCGGCTTTGACGAATAGTCATTGTTGGGGATCCTTTTCAGGTTCAGGGGCGGTGAGATCGGGAATGAGGTCGGCGGCCCAGCCGACATCGCGGGCACGCAGCCAGGCTGACAGGAAGTCGTCGCGGCCGTGCTCGGCGATGATGCTGCCGATCAGGGCCTGATCGCTCTTCGAGGACGCGGCGCAAAGTGCCAGCCCGACCTCGGACAGGCCGAGCTCGAAGAGACGGTTGCCGCGACGCGACTGGCAGTAATAATCGCGCTTGGGTGTCGCTCGCGCCAGGATCTCGATCTGGCGGTCGTTCAGGCCGAAGCGGCGATAGATGGCGGTAATTTGCGGCTCAATGGCGCGTTCATTGGGCAACAGCAGCCGGGTCGGACAGCTTTCGATGATCGCCGGCGCGATAGCCGAATTGTCGATGTCGGAGAGTGACTGGGTGGCGAAGACGACGCTGGCATTCTTCTTGCGAAGCGTCTTCAGCCACTCGCGCAACTGCCCGGCGAACGCGTCATCGTCGAGGGCAAGCCAGCCTTCGTCGATGATGAGCAGTGTCGGACGACCGTCGAGCCGGTCGCCGATGCGATGAAACAGATAGGATAGGACGGCCGGCGCGGCCTGCGTGCCCACCAGACCCTCGATTTCGAACGCCTGCACGGATGCCTGGCCGAGGTGTTCGGCCTCTGCGTCGAGCAGCCGGCCGTGAGGGCCGCCAACACAGTAAGGACGAAGCGCCTGTTTCAGGTCATTGGCTTGCAAAAGCACGCTGAGCCCGGTGATGGTGCGCTCCTCGACCGGAGCCGAAGCCAGCGACGTCAGCGCCGCCCAGATATGCTCCTTTGCGTCCGGGGTGATCACGATGCCCTCGCGCGTCAGGATCGCGACGATCCAGTCAGCCGCCCAAGCGCGCTCGTACGTGTCATGAACGCGGGCGAGCGGCTGCAGCGAAACGGAGGCGTCCATGCCTTCGGTAAGATGACCGCCGAGATCGTGCCAGTCGCCGCCCATGGCTAGCGTCGCCGCCCGAATCGAGCCGCCGAAGTCGAAGGCGAAGATCTGAGCATTGCGGTAGCGGCAAAATTGCAGGGCCATCAGCGCCAGCAGAACCGACTTGCCAGCGCCGGTGGGGCCGACGACCAGCGTGTGGCCAACATCGCCGACGTGAAGGACCAACCGGAACGGGGTCGAGCCTTCGGTCTTGCCATAAAGCAAGGGAGGACTGACCAGATGCTCGTCCCGTTCCGGCCCCGCCCACACGGCAGAGAGGGGGATCATGTGGGCGAGATTGAGCGTTGAGATCGGCGGCTGGCGGACGTTGGCATAGGCGTGCCCTGGCAAGGAGCCGAGCCAGGCGTCGACGGCGTTGACGGTCTCGACAATCGCCGTGAAGTCGCGGCCCTGGATGACTTTCTCGACGAGCCGCAGTTTCTCGTCGGCCACGCGCGGGTCGGAATCCCATATGGCGACGGTCGCGGTGACATAGGCCATCCCCGCCATGTCGGCGCCGAGCTCCTGCAGCGCCGTATCGGCGTCGGCCGCCTTGTTGGCGGCGTCGGTGTCGAGCAGTGCTGATGCCTCGTTGGTCATCACCTCCTTCAGGATCAAGGCGATACTCTTGCGCTTGGCGAACCATTGCCGCCGTATCCTGGTCAACAGGCGGACAGCGTCGACCTTGTCGAGCAGGATCGCGCGGGTCGACCAGCGGTACGGGAAGGCCAACCTATTGAGGTCGTCAAGCAGGCCGGGTGTCGTGGCGGTCGGGAAGCCGACGATGGTGAGCACGCGAAGATGCTTGTCGCCAAGCCGCGGTTCGAGCCCGCCGGCGAGCGGCTCGTCGGCCAGCAGCGCATCGAGATAGATCGGGGTCTCGGGGACGCGCACCTGATGGCGTTTGGTGGAGACCGTCGTGTGCAGGTAGGTCAGCGTTTGGCCGTCATCGAGCCAGTGGCATTCCGGCATGAACCCGTCGAGCAGGGACAGCACGCGCTCTGTCCGGTCGACAAAGGCGCGCATGATCTCACCCGGATCCGCGCCCGACTGGTCGCGGCCCTCATAAAGCCATCCCTCGGCGCGCGTGGCGTCTTCGGGCGGCGGCAGGAACAGGAATGTGAGAAAGTAGCTCGATACGAAATGAACTCCTTCCTCGTCGAAGTCGGCTTTGCGCTCGGCGTCGAGCAGGCCGGAGGCCGCATTGGGAAACTGGCTTTCGGGATAGGAAGCCGCTTCGTGCCGCTGTGCTTCAACGAAGATGCTCCAACCCGAGCCGAGGCGACGGAAGGCATTGTTGATGCGCGATGCCACCGCAACAAGTTCCGCCGCCACGGCGGAGTCGAGATCGGGCCCGCGAAACCTCGCGGTGCGCTGAAAGCTGCCGTCCTTGTTGAGCACGACGCCCGGCGCGACGAGAGCGACCCAAGGCAGATAGTCGGCAAGGCGGGCAGCCGTCCGGCGGTATTCGGCAAGGCTCATCATAACGACGCCCTCAAACCGACAGATGTCCGGGCAGCCGCAGGTGCCGGCGTCCGACCTCGAAAAACAGCGGATCGCGCCTGGCAGCCCACACCGCCATGACATGTCCGATTGCCCAGATGAGAAGACCGACCAGCCAGAGCCGCAGCCCAAGACCGACAGCGCCAGCCAGCGTGCCATTCAGGATCGCGATTCCGCGCGGCGCGCCGCCAAGCAGGATCTGCTCGGTCAGGGCCCGATGGACGGGCACCGACCACCCCGGCACCGCGTCGAATTGTTCGAAAGCTGCTGTCATGAGATCAACGCTCCGCCGCCGAACGAGAAGAACGACAGGAAGAAACTCGACGCCGCGAAGGCGATCGAAAGGCCGAAAACGATCTGGATCAACCGCCTGAAACCGCCCGAACTGTCGCCGAAGGCCAGCGTCAGGCCGGTGACGATGATGATGATGACGGCGATGATCTTCGACACCGGTCCCTCGACCGACTGCAGGATTTTTTCGAGCGGCTGTTCCCACGGCATCGAGGAGCCCGAGGCATGGGCGTTCGACACGACCAGGAGATTGACGGCTAGGGCGACGGCTCCTGCGTCATATTGCCGTGGCAGTGTGCAAGGAGGCGGATCATGAGGTTTCTCCTGGGTTGGTGGGCTTGGCTTCAGCAATGCGATAATCGCCGTCGGGGCCGAGACCCTCGATCCGAACGAGTTCGCTAAGCCGCCGCGCGGCGCCACGTCCGGACAGGACAGCCACAAGGCCGATCGTGTCGGCGATCAACGCACGCGGGACAGTGACGACGGCTTCCTGGATAAGCTGCTCAAGGCGGCGCAGAGCGCCAATACCGGACCCCGCATGAAGGGTGCCGATACCGCCGGGATGCCCTGTGCCCCATGCCTTCAAGAGGTCCAGGGCCTCGGCGCCGCGCACTTCGCCGATTGGGATGCGATCAGGCCGCAGGCGCAGCGAGGAACGAACCAGGTCGGAGAGCGTGGCGACGCCATCCTTGGTGCGCATTGCGACAAGGTTGGGCGCGGCGCATTGCAGTTCGCGGGTGTCCTCGATGATGACGACCCGATCCATCCCTTTCGCCACTTCGGCGAGCAGCGCGTTGGTGAGGGTCGTCTTGCCGGTCGATGTGCCACCGGCAACGAGGATGTTAGCGCGGCCAGCAACCGCGGCGCGCAACATCGCGGCCTGGCCAGAAGTCATGATGCCCGCCGCGACATAGTCATCGAGCGTGAACACGGCGACCGCAGGTTTGCGGATCGCGAAAGCCGGCGCGGCGACCACGGGCGGCAGCAGGCCTTCGAAACGCTCGCCGGTTTGCGGCAATTCGGCCGAGACGCGCGGGGAACGGGAATGGACCTCAGCGCCGACATGATGGGCGACCAGGCGCACAATCCGCTCGCCAGCGGTAGGCGCGAGCATTTCCCCCGTATCGGCCAAACCTTCCGAAAGCCGATCCACCCAGATCCGGCCATCCGGGTTCAGCATAACCTCAACGATCGCGGGATCGTCTAGGAACCGGGCGATGGCGGGTCCGAGCGCGGTCCGCAGCATACGCGAGCTGCGCGCGCGTCCCTCGGTATCGTTATGCGAGATAGCCATCCTGTCCCCGCTTGGGCCGGGAACACGTCGAACTGTCCCCGGGTCGGGGACGATCAAAGCCTTGGAGCAGTCCGATTCAACGCGTTTCAGCCGCCGTCGTAGCGTAGCGCGCAAATACCGGCGAACGGCGTCGCCGCAGGCCGTGGCGGTCTACGGCGACGCATTGCGCCATTCACCGCAAATGCGTGCAATATAAACTTCCGCAATACTATGTCCATGTTTATTGACACCCGACTCCCACCGGGTTTAAGAGAGAGCCATCGATCGCCTGGCCGTACAGCCGATCGTCCTTTTCACGGCGCGGAGGATAGCCATGAGGTCCGGTCCAGAGGGCGCGATTTCTCAACGCAACGCCGCCTTCCTCAGGCACGCCGAAACGATACTGACATCGTCGTCACCCGCGTCGACAAAGAGGGGTGGCACCCCGTGAGCATGCTGGACATCTGGCTGGGCATTCTGCAGGGGCTGGGTATCACCGCACAGGTCACAGCCTGCGGCCTGGTCTTCGCGGTCCCCTTCGCGCTCGTTTTCGGCGTCGCGCAGTTTCTGACCACCGGTATAGCGCGCTTTCTGGTTACCGCCGTGATCGAATTCTGGCGCAGCTCCGCGGTCGTCGTCCTGCTTTTCGTCTTTTACTACGTGCTGCCGGTCGTGGGCGTCACTCTATCGGCGCTGACCGTCAGTGCATTGGTGCTCGGCCTCAATAGCGGCGGCTATGCCAGCCAGGCGGTGCGCGCCGGGCTCCAATCTCTTCCTGCCGGCCAGCGCGAGGCAGGCATGGCGCTCGGCCTCTCGCGCCCGGCGATCCTGCTTCTGATCGAGCTCCCCCAGGCGTTGGTCGCCATGAGTCCCACCTTCGTCAACAACCTTATTCAGCTCGTCAAGGCGACTTCCCTTGTCTCGTTGGTCACGTTGACGGACATGACGTTCCGCGCCAAGGAAATCTCGCAGACCGAATACGACCCGGTCGCGATCTATTCGGCGCTGCTGCTAGCCTTCTTCGTCGTCTGTTATCCGATCGCACTCGCCGGACGCTGGCTCGAGAAGCGGGTCAATCCCGAAAGAGGAACGCCTCGTGGGATTTAACCTCGATTTCGCACTCTCGACCATCCCGACCATAATCGGCGCGATAGGGAATACCCTGCTCGCCACGGTCTTGAGTTGCCTCGGTGCGTCGGCGCTTGGCTTCACTTTCGAAATGATCCGCCGCGGGGGCGGAGCGCCTGGCCTCGCCGTGCGCTTCCTGATCGACTTCATCCGCTCAACGCCGGTCCTGGCCTGGCTCTATTTCCTGTATTTCGTCATGCCCTTCTACGGGATCCGCCTTGGCGCCATGACGGTGGGCATACTGGGGCTGAGCCTGTACTACAGCGGTTATCTGGCGGAGGTGTTCAAGGCGGGCATCGACGCAATTCCAAGCGGCCAGCTGGAAGCAGCCAGAGCCTTGTCGCTCACCCGCCGCGATACGATCATTTTCATCATCGGACCGCAAATGCTGCGCAACATCGCCGCGCCGCTCGGCAACTACCTGGTTTCGATCCTCAAGGCGACGCCTTATCTCGCGATCCTGGCCGTGCCGGAAATGCTCGGGCGCGCCTTCGATATCGCTTCCGAGACCTATCGTTACGCGGAGCCGCTGACCGTCGCCGGCGTTCTGTTTCTCGCCCTGGCGCTGATCGTTTCTTATGGCGTGAAGTGCATCGAGCAGCGTCTGCTTGCAGCTGGACGTCGCTGATGCTCGCTCAAGCCCCAATCTCCACCGCTCAATCCTTCCCCCTTGTGCGGATCGACGGCCTCAACAAGTGGTTCGGTGCCCTGCAGGTTTTGACAGACATCGATCTGACGGTACGAGCGGGCGCACGCGTCGTCGTTTGCGGACCGTCCGGGTCCGGCAAGTCGACATTGATCCGCTGCATCAACGGTCTCGAACCTTTCCAGAAGGGAACGATCCAGTTCGAAGCGATAACTCTGGGAAAAGATGCTCGCGATACCGCGCGGGCGCGCCGACAGACAGGTATGGTCTTCCAGAGCTTCAATCTCTTTCCGCACCTCACCGTGCTCGCCAACTGCACGCTGGCGCTGCGCCGGGTTCTCCTGAAACCGGCGCGCGAGGCCGAAGAGATCGCCATACAGCATTTGACGACGGTGCACATCCCCGAAAAGGCGCATGCCTACCCGGCCCAGCTCTCGGGCGGTCAACAACAGCGAGCGGCGATCGCGCGCGCTCTCTGCCTCAATCCCCGCATCATGCTGTTCGATGAACCCACCTCGGCGCTTGACCCGGAAATGATCAAGGAAGTCCTGGACGTGATCATCGCGTTGGCGGGAACCGGCGTGACCATGGTCTGCGTGACCCATGAAATGGGTTTTGCACGCGAAGTCGCGGACGAGATCGTTTTCATGGACGAAGGCCGCATTGTCGAGCATGCCTCTTCCAATGACTTTTTCTCTAGAGCCGCTCACCCACGCGCCCGGCTGTTCCTCGATACCATCCTGAGCCATTGAGGGCAGATGCCTGTGACCCGGCGTGCCGGCCAAGAGCTCGGACGGACGCCAACACGCGTCCGGCAGGTGCCGGACGCGCCAAGCAGGTTACCACTCCGGCGCGAACGCGTAGCCTGCGGAGCGGACGGTCCTGATCACATCGCTTCCCACGGATGCCCGAAGCCTTTTGCGCAGCCTTGCTATATGAACGTCGACGCCCCGCACATCAGTTGCGGCGGCATGTTCAGGCCATGCGGTCGCGACCAGTTCCTCGCGGCTGAAAACCTTGCCTGGTTTTGCCAAAAGGCTTCGCAAAAGCTTGAACTCGATCGGCGGCATGACAATCTCGTTTTGCTTGAAGAATGTCCGGTGGGTCTGTCGCTCGAGCCGAAAATCGCCATGCACCACATCTCCCGAGTCCGTTTCGCGCGATAGCTTCGCAAGATCCGCTTTGCCATGCAGCCAGGTCAGCAGCTGTTCGGGCGCAAACGGCCGCGAAAATATCTCGTCGACGCCAGCCTTGATCAGTTCGAGGTGCAGCTTGCCGGAACGGGGAGCGACGAGGGCTGCGATGGGGATGCCTCCCGTCGCTTCGCTCGATTTCAGCGACAGGCACTGTTTGGCGATTTTGCCGTCGCCGGGTTGACAGTCCAGGATAACGGCAAGCGGCGCCGCCGCCTTGATGACACGTGCGATTTCCTTGTCTGCCGTGATCAGTCGGGTTTCGAAGCCGGCAACCGAGAGGATGTGGCCGAAAACCAGGAAGAAATCCGGGTCCTTTGAGGAGATCAGGGCCAGTGGCTTCATGCGTCCATCAACCGAATCCGAGGCACCATGGGCGCAAACGGCCACTCTGTCTGATTTTTCGCCATTTTTTATGTAACATCAAATCGGTAGAAGCTGCCGAGTGCACACGAATTTACGCCAGAATGCGACAATTTTCGCCACTTTTCGATCTCTCGTCGCACACGGAGCGCACACGAATATATGGCCACCTACCCAAAGCTCTCGTCCGGTTCCTGGCGTGTCCAAGTTCGTCGCAAAGGTCACTACGTCAGTGGGACCACCTTCCTGCGCCGAGACGACGCGCGTCGCTGGGCGACCGAAACCGAGCGCTTAGTCGAACGCGGTGAGTCGCCGACCAAGTCCCGTATAGCGCGCCTTAAAACTTTCGGCGCCTCATCGACCTTCATATCGACGACATGAGCGATGTAGGCAAGTCCCCTCGCCGCTCCAAGGCCGCAGCCCTCAATATGCTCCAATGACATCTGGGGAAGATCATCCGCCACGTTTTCGGGGCGCGCGTCCAGGCGGACGACAAGCATGACTTACAAGGTTGGAATTCTCGCCTTCGACTCGTTGGTCGGCGACCCGAGCAAGGATCTCGGAGCTCAAATCATCGTACGCCTCCGGCGAGGGCCGCCTTGCGCGAACATGGGCCGGTAGCGAGGCTGCGCTCTTACGGTCGTCCTTACGAGCGGAGTTCGCAGCACAGCCATGAGCCAGATGACGATATTGACCGGGCCCGAACGCCGTCGTCGTTGGAGTGAAGAGGATCAGTGCCGGATACTGGCCGCAGCATTCGCGCCGAGGGCCACAGTGGCAGCGGCGGCGCGTCAGTACGATGTCGCGACCAGCCTGATCTATAAGTGGCGCCGCACGTTAGGCCCCGGGAAACGGGCTTTGCCGAAGTTGTCGTGGTTCGCGATGAGCCTGCCGCCGCTTCGGTGCCGGCGCCACCAGCCGTGATCGAGCTGGAGATCGCCGGCAAGGTGCGGCTGCGGATTCCGCTGACCACGCCGCCGACCCTTGCGGCGGCGATGGTGAAGGCGCTGGGCGTATCATGATCCCGGTTCCGAGCCAGGTGCATATCTGGTTGGCGGTCGGCCGGACCGATATGCGTGGTGGGATGCAAGGCCTCGCTCTGCAGGCCCAGGAGACGTTGGGCCGGGATCCGCATGCCGGTGATCTATATGTCTTCCGCGGCCGCAACGGCAATCTGATCAAGACTATCTGGCATGATGGGCTCGGCATGTCGCTGTATGCAAAACGGCTCGAGAAGGGCCGGTTTCTATGGCCGCCGCCGGCGGACGGCACGGTTTCCATATCACCGGCGCAGCTCGCCTACATGCTCGACGGGATCGATTGGCGCAACCCGCGCCACACGTTCCGCCCGCGGCGCGCGGGCTGAGTTTTTCTTTGATTTTGCGCCATTTTCCGCGAGTCAGCGGACGCGTTTTATGATTCACTCCAGGGCATGGTTGCCACCGCCCAGGATGCTGTTCCGGACGATATCGGCGCGCTGAGAGCAGCGCTGAGCGCGGCGCTGGCCAGAGCCGAAGACGAGGCCGCGCGCGCTGCGCTGGTCGAGGCCGAACTGGCGGTCGCCAGGGCCAAGGCATCGGATGATGCGGCGCTGATCGCACATCAGGACCTGACGATCCGGGAGCTGCAGCGGCCGCTGCACGGTCAGAGTTCTGAAGGCTCAGCCCGCCTGCACGACCAGATGGAGCTCACCTTCGAGGAACTCGAGAGCACGGCGACGGAATACGAGATCGCCGCCGCACAAGCCGCGGCCCGGACCACCGAGGTGGCGCCTTATGTGCGCAAGCGACCGGCGCGCCAGCCATTTCCCGAGCATCTGCCACGCGAGCGCGTGGTCGAGCCGGCGCCGACCGCTTGCGACTGCTGCGGCGGTCACCGGCTGCGCAAGCTGGGTGAGGACATCACCGAGACGCTGGAGGTGGTGCCACGGCAATGGAAGGTGATCCAAGACGTGCGGGAGAAGTTCACCTGCCGCGACTGCGAGGCGATCAGCCAGGCTCCGGCGCCGTTGCACGCCACCCCACGCGGCTGGGCCGGTCCCGGCCTACTGGGGATGATCCTGTTCGAGAAGTTCGGCCAGCATCAGCCGCTCAACCGCCAGGCTGAACGCTATGCCCGCGAAGGCGTGCCGCTCAGCCTGTCGACGCTCGCCGACCAGGTCGGCGCCGGCGGCGCGGCGCTGATGCCGCTGTTCAAGCGGCTCGAAGCCCATGTGCTGGCCGCTTCACGTCTGCACGGCGACGACACGACGGTGCCAGTCCTGGCCAAGGGCAAGACCGATACCGGCCGATTATGGACCTATGTGCGCGATGACCGACCGTTCGGCGGCGCCGATCCGCCGGCGGCAGTGTTCTACAATTCCCGCGATCGGTTATGGCGATCTCTATGCGTCGGGTCGTCAGCCGGCGCCTGTTCTGGAAGCCAGCTGCTGGGCCCACAGCCGGCCCAAAGTGTTCGAGCTGGCCGATATCGAAGCGGCGGCGCGCAAGAAGGCGCGTGGCGACAAGCTCAAACCTGGTCCATCCGCTAGCGGTTGAAGCCGTGAAGCGCATCGATGCCTTATTCGATATCGAGCGCGCGATCAACGGCATGTCGCCAGGCCAACGCCACGCCGCGCGCCAGGAGCGGAGCCTGCCACTGATCACCGAGCTCAAGCGCTGGATGATCGAGACACGCGACAAGCTCTCCCGCGGACACGATCTGACCAAGGCCTTCAACTACATGCTGCGCCGCTGGTCATCCTTCACCCGGTTCCTGGACGATGGGCGGATTTGTCTGTCGAACAATGCAGCCGAGCGAGCCCTGCGCCGCATCGCTCTCGGCAGAAAGTCATGGCTGTTCTGCGGTTCCGATCGCGGCGGACAGCGCGCTGCCGTTCTCTACAGCCTGATCGTCAGCGCCAAGATGAATGATATCGACCCGCGGTCCTGGCTCGCCGACTTCCTCGCCCGACTGCCCGCCTATCCGGCCCATCGGATCGATGATTTGCTGCCATGGAATTGGAGATCCGCAAAACTGCGGACTCAACCAGCGGCGGCCTGATATGCAGCGCAATAAGGTGCATCACGTTCACACCGTCGAACGTGTCGCCAGGGACCTCGGCGTCAGCGAAGAGCTCATCCAGGACCTGACGCTCGGTCTCGAGCCCGAGGACGGCGTCATCTGGGTCTACGGGCCAACGATGACGACGGGATCTTGGCCTTCACCGATGAAGGCATCGAGGAGGTCGAACTCCTCCCCGAAGATATCATCGCGTCTCCCCATCGAAAGCTTGACCTCAGCACTGCGGTGTCATGGCCGCCGGATACGAACGCCTGCGGTCTTCACCGGATGAGTACAAATCATCGCGACCATTCCGTGTAAAACGCCGGTGCCAACTCGTTGACCGCGAAGCCTAGCGAGGGAAGGTCTGCGCTAGGCTAGGGCAGTTTGTGTTGAAGACTGGCTGTTTGGGTCCGGCTGATCGTCGCCCACGACGATTGTGTGCCAGTCCAACAATAAAGCCGTCTCGATTGTTCAGATCGAGACGGCCGGTGATTTATGGCAAAATTGGTTGCGGGGACAGGATTTGAACCTGTGACCTTCAGGTTATGAGCCTGACGAGCTACCGGGCTGCTCCACCCCGCGTCAACCGTTGGACGTAAGCCGAGGCCTACAGATAGTAAGGATGTCCACCAAATGAAAGGGCCGCTTAGAGCGGCCCGAGGTTTCCCGTTGGCGGGCCATGTGCAGAGAAGATTTCATCACATCGACCCAAAAATCGGCTTCGATTTTTGGAAAGTACGATGTGACACGTAAACGTGCGTTTAGCAGACCTGGCAGCGACCTACTCTCCCGCGTCTTGAGACGAAGTACCATCAGCGCTGGAGCGTTTCACGGCCGAGTTCGGAATGGGATCGGGTGCAGCCGCTCCGCCATAACCACCAGGTCGGCAAAACGCACGTTGTTCGAGAAGCTGTTTTCTGTGCCAAGGCGACGTTTGCAGTTTGCCTTCGGGCGAAGCCCGCAAGCACGACTGCGCGTCGCCGGTTTTACCGGCGCCCTCGCGGAGCATAGGCCCCGAAGGGGCCGCTCATGCGTGAGCGCTGGCTAAACATCTGACTTCAGGCGACAATCCTTTGGATTGCGCCGAAATGGACATTAGGAATGAGAACGATCAAGCCGATCGAACTATTAGTACCGGTAAGCTTCAAGCGTTGCCGCTCTTCCACACCCGGCCTATCAACGTGGTCGTCTTCCACGGTTCTCAGGGAATACTCGTTTTAAGGTGGGTTTCCCGCTTAGATGCCTTCAGCGGTTATCCCGTCCGGATATAGCTACCCTGCTATGCGGCTGGCGCCACAACAGGTCCACCAGAGATCCGTCCATCCCGGTCCTCTCGTACTAGGGACAGATCCTTTCAATATTCCTACACCCACGGCAGATAGGGACCGAACTGTCTCACGACGTTCTGAACCCAACTCACGTACCGCTTTAAATGGCGAACAGCCATACCCTTGGGACCTGCTCCAGCCCCAGGATGCGATGAGTCGACATCGAGGTGCCAAACAACCCCGTCGATATGGACTCTTGGGGGTCATCAGCCTGTTATCCCCGGCGTACCTTTTATCCGTTGAGCGATGGCCCTTCCACGCGGGACCACCGGATCACTATGACCGACTTTCGTCTCTGCTCGACTTGTCAGTCTCGCAGTCAGGCAGGCTTATGCCATTGCACTCAGCGAACGATTTCCGACCGTTCTGAGCCCACCATCGCGCGCCTCCGTTACTCTTTAGGAGGCGACCGCCCCAGTCAAACTACCCACCATACATTGTCCCGGACCCGGATAACGGGCCGCGGTTAGACATCCATAGTAATAAGGGTGGTATTTCAAGGGTGGCTCCACCTGAGCTGGCGCCCAGGTTTCAAAGCCTACCACCTATCCTACACATGCCACTACGAATGCCAATGTAAAGCTATAGTAAAGGTGCACGGGGTCTTTCCGTCTAACCGCAGGAACCCCGCATCTTCACGGGGAATTCAATTTCACTGAGTCTATGCTGGAGACAGCGGGGAAGTCGTTACGCCATTCGTGCAGGTCGGAACTTACCCGACAAGGAATTTCGCTACCTTAGGACCGTTATAGTTACGGCCGCCGTTTACTGGGGCTTCGATTCAGAGCTTGCACCCCTCCTCTTAACCTTCCAGCACCGGGCAGGCGTCAGACCCTATACGTCGTCTTGCGACTTCGCAGAGCCCTGTGTTTTTGATAAACAGTCGCTACCCCCTGGTCTGTGCCACCCTCCTCTACTTGCGTAGAAAAGGGTCACGCTTCTTCCGAAGTTACGCGTGCAATTTGCCGAGTTCCTTCAGCATAGTTCTCTCAAGCGCCTTGGTATACTCTACCAGACCACCAGTGTCGGTTTCGGGTACGGTTTATAAGGAGGAGCTATTTCCTGGAACCACGCAGCAGCCCGTTCAATCCGATAAGATTGGACTACCTCAATGATCCGTCACTACCTCCAAGCCCACGAATATTAACGTGGTTCCCATCGACTACGCGTTTCCGCCTCGTCTTAGGGGCCGGCTAACCCTGCTCAGATTAGCTTTAAGCAGGAACCCTTGGTCTTTCGGCGGGGGAGTCTCTCACTCCCCTTACGTTACTCATGTCAGCATTCGCACTTCTGATACCTCCACCACCCCTCACGGGTATGGCTTCATCAGCTTACAGAACGCTCCGCTACCGCTTGGCCCTTGCGGACCAAACCCTAAGCTTCGGTGTATGGCTTTAGCCCCGTTACATTTTCGGCGCAAAGACCCTTATTTAGACCAGTGAGCTGTTACGCTTTCTTTAAATGATGGCTGCTTCTAAGCCAACATCCTGGTTGTTTTGGGATCCTCACATCCTTTCCCACTTAGCCATAACTTGGGGACCTTAGCTGTAGGTCAGGGTTGTTTCCCTTTTCACGACGGACGTTAGCACCCGCCGTGTGTCTGCCGACTAGTACTCCCAGGTATTCGGAGTTTGGTTAGGTTTGGTAATCCGGTGAGGACCCCTAGCCCATCCAGTGCTCTACCCCCTGGGGTATTCGGTCGACGCTCTACCTAAATAGATTTCGCGGAGAACCAGCTATTTCCGAGTTTGATTGGCCTTTCACCCCTAGCCACAAGTCATCCCGAACTATTGCAACAGTTATGGGTTCGGTCCTCCAGTAAGTGTTACCTTACCTTCAACCTGCTCATGGCTAGATCACTCGGTTTCGGGTCTAATGCGACGAACTGAACGCCCTGTTCAGACTCGCTTTCGCTGCGCCTACACCTACCGGTTTAAGCTTGCTCGTCACACTAAGTCGCTGACCCATTATACAAAAGGTACGTGGTCACCCTTGCGGGCTCCCACTGTTTGTAGGCAATCGGTTTCAGGTACTCTTTCACTCCCCTTGTCGGGGTGCTTTTCACCTTTCCCTCACGGTACTAGTTCGCTATCGGTCATGCACGAGTACTTAGGCTTGGAGGGTGGTCCCCCCAATTTCAGACAGGATTTCACGTGTCCCGCCTTACTCGAGGACGATTGATTGCATTACGCGTACGGGGCTGTCACCCACTATGGCCCTACTTTCCAGAAGGTTCCGCTTGTCTCTCAATCGCCACTGGCCTGGTCCGGGTTCGCTCGCCACTACTTCCGGAGTCTCGGTTGATGTCCTTTCCTACGGGTACTTAGATGTTTCAGTTCCCCGCGTTCGCCACTTTATCCCTATGTATTCAGGATAAGTTACCTATAACAGATACTTGGAAACCACAGCAGCAAGCCTGCGCGACCTCGAAGAGATCGTCGCCTCACGCGCAATCCTTGCGGATTTTTGCGTCAGTCACCCTGCTGCTCTGATTTTCCAAGTACCTTAGGTGGGTTTCCCCATTCGGAAATCTACGGATCAAAGGGTATTCGCACCTCCCCGTAGCTTATCGCAGCGTATCACGTCCTTCATCGCCTGTGCATGCCAAGGCATCCACCAATTGCCCTTAAGACACTTGATCGTTCTCATTGCCAATGCCCACCGCGCAATCCGAAGGATTGTCGCTTCAGCCAAACCCTTGCGAGGTTAGCAGCCGCGCAATCCGAAGGGATTGTCGCCACGCGATCTCGAAGAGATCGTCGCGTCAGCCAAATCCTGTGCAGGACCCAGCTTGATGTCATTGGCACAAAAAGACCAGCTTCTCGAGATCGGTTCGAGGGCGCGGTTAGGCAAACCCATCATATGCAAGGGATTGAGCGTCCCTTGCGACAAATCACGACCCTTGCGGCTCATGAAGTTCGAACAAATCTTCTCTTTACGATGTCAAACAGAACAGGC